>NZ_JBWKIF010000003.1:0-158559 GCF_056432865.1 Streptomyces sp. NPDC044921 | reverse complement strand
CTGCCGGCCCGGCCACCTCCCGGCACCGCCCCGGCCGCCTCCCGACGAGACTCAGCCCTCCGTCAGCCCCGCCACCAGCTCGTCCGCCGCCCGGTAGAGATCAAGCCCCCTGGCACAGCCCCGACCCACACCCGGCAACGGGCGCGCAACGGGCGAACCCACCTGCCGGCCCGGCCACCTCCCGGCACCGCCCCGGCCGCCTCCCGACGAGACTCAGCCCTCCGTCAGCCCCGCCACCAGCTCGTCCGCCGCCCGGTAGGGATCCAGCTCCCCCGCCACGATCCGCTCCGCCAGCGCCCCCAGCCGCCGGTCCCCGTGCAGGTCCCCGATCCGCTCCCGCAGGGCCGTCACCGCGATCGTCTCGACCTCCCGCGCGGCCCGGGACATCCGCCGCTCGGCGAGCACCCCCCGCTCCTCCATCCAGGCCCGGTGCTTCTCCAGCGCCTCGACGACCTCGTCCACGCCCTCCCCCCGCGCGGCGACGGTCTTCACGATCGGGGGACGCCAGTCGCCCGGCCCCCGCGCCTCCCCCAGCCCCAGCATGTGGTTCAGCTCGCGGGCCGTCGCGTCGGCCCCGTCCCGGTCCGCCTTGTTCACGACGTACACGTCACCGATCTCCAGGATCCCGGCCTTGGCCGCCTGGATCCCGTCCCCCATCCCCGGCGCCAGCAGCACCACGGACGTGTCCGCCTGCGAGGCGATCTCCACCTCGGACTGCCCGACCCCCACCGTCTCGACCAGGATCACGTCGCAGCCGGCCGCGTCCAGCACCCGGATCGCCTGGGGCGCGGCCCACGCCAGCCCGCCCAGGTGCCCGCGCGTGGCCATCGAGCGGATGTAGACGCCCGGGTCGGACGCGTGCTCCGACATCCGCACCCGGTCCCCGAGCAGCGCACCGCCGGAGAACGGGGACGACGGGTCGACGGCGAGCACGCCGACCCGCTTGCCCTGCTTGCGGTAGGCGGAGACCAGCGCCGAGGTCGACGTCGACTTGCCGACCCCGGGCGACCCGGTCAGACCCACCACGTACGCCCCGCCGGTCAGCGGCGCCAGCGCCGCCATGACCTCACGCAGCTGCGGGGACGCCCCCTCCACCAGCGAGATCAGCCGGGCGACGGCCCGCGGCCGCCCCTCCCTGGCCTGGGCCACCAGCGTGGAGACGTCCTGCATCACAGCTCCGTTCTTGAGAGGGGAATCAGAAAGCCGCCGTTCAGGCCTTCGGCACCCGCACGATCAGCGCGTCACCCTGACCACCGCCACCGCAGAGCGCGGCCGCGCCGACGCCACCGCCCCGCCGCTTCAGCTCCAGCGCCAAGTGCAGCACGAGACGGGCTCCGGACATCCCGATCGGGTGACCCAGGGCAATGGCGCCGCCATTGACATTCACCTTTTCGGTGGACACTCCGAGATCCTTCATCGACTGCACGGCCACCGCCGCGAACGCCTCGTTGATCTCGATGAGGTCGAGGTCCGAGACCTCCAGCCCCTCCTTCTTCAGCGCGTGCAGGATCGCGTTGGACGGCTGCGACTGCAGCGAGTTGTCCGGTCCGGCCACGTTCCCGTGCGCCCCGATCTCGGCGATCCACTCCAGGCCGAGCTCCCGCGCCTTGGCCTTGCTCATCACGACCACGGCGGCGGCGCCGTCGGAGATCTGCGAGGCGGAACCGGCCGTGATCGTGCCGTCCTTGGAGAACGCCGGGCGCAGCTTGCCGAGCGACTCCACGGTCGTGTCGCCGCGGATGCCCTCGTCCTTGCTGAACAGCACCGGGTCGCCCTTGCGCTGCGGGATCTCGACCGGCGTGATCTCGGCCTCGAACAGGCCGTTCTTCTGCGCGGCGGCGGCCCGCTGGTGCGACAGCGCGGCGATCTCGTCCTGCTCGGCCCGGCCGATGCCCAGGCGCGTGTTGTGCTTCTCCGTCGACTCGCCCATGGCGACGCCGTCGAAGGAGTCGGTCAGCCCGTCGTACGCCATGGCGTCGAGCATCTGCACCGCGCCGTACTTGAAGCCCTCGCGGGACTTCGGCAGCAGGTGGGGGGCGTTGGTCATGGACTCCTGGCCGCCGGCGACGACCACGTCGAACTCGCCCGCGCGGATCAGCTGGTCGGCCAGCGCGATGGCGTCGAGGCCGGACAGGCACACCTTGTTGATGGTCAGCGCGGGCACGTTCATCGGGATGCCGGCCTTGACCGCGGCCTGGCGCGCCGGGATCTGCCCCGCCCCGGCCTGCAGCACCTGCCCCATGATCACGTACTGCACCTGGTCGCCGCCGATCCCCGCACGGTCGAGGGCGGCCTTGATCGCGAAGCCGCCGAGGTCGGCTCCGGAGAAGGACTTGAGCGAGCCGAGCAGCCGTCCCATGGGCGTACGCGCGCCCGCGACGATCACCGAGCTGTTCGCCTCAGATGTTCCAGAAGTCATGAGCTGCGATCCCCTTACCGGCTGCACAGCCGAGGAGTGAACGAGGGTTTACTTCGAATGTACTGAGTGGCACTCCGTGCCGTCATCGGGCTGTCGGTGTGATCGCGCGCACGTTGCGTAACCACCTCGGGGGCGCTGCACTGAGACCATGCTGACGCGAATCGACCACATCGGAATCGCCTGTTTCGACCTCGACAAGACCGTCGAGTTCTACCGTGCCACCTATGGCTTCGAGGTGTTCCACTCCGAGGTCAACGAGGAGCAGGGCGTGCGCGAGGCCATGCTCAAGATCAACGAGACGTCCGACGGCGGCGCCACCTACCTGCAGCTCCTGGAGCCGACCCGCGAGGACTCCACCGTCGCGAAGTGGCTCGCCAAGAACGGCGAGGGCGTCCACCACATCGCCTTCGGCACCGCCGACGTCGACGCGGACGCCGCCGACATCAAGGACAAGGGCGTCCGCGTGCTGTACGAAGAGCCCCGACGCGGTTCCATGGGGTCACGGATCACCTTCCTGCACCCCAAGGACTGCCATGGCGTACTGACAGAACTGGTCACTTCGGCGCCTGTTGAGTCACCTGAGCACTGACCCTCGTACATAGGGGCCGGTAGGGTTGGGTGCGGTCGCCGCTCAGCCAGGGTGACCGCGGTCCCGCCGTGCGACGGCAGGACCACCGGGGTCCGGGTTTCGGGGGACGAGCGCCGGGGCAGCAGCCTCTGCTCCGCCGATGATCTGACACCATTCCCCGGGGGCCCCGTTCGGCGGATGGACGGAGCTCGTTCGGAAAGAGTTGCGACCAGGGGACGGATGGGACCGCGCAGTGCGGGGCTACGAGAGCCAGGAGCGAGAGCCGGCGGCTGACGTCGACCACCTCTCTCGGTTCGAAGCCGAGATGAAACGGCTGAAGACCGAACGGGAAAAGGCGATCCAGCACGCCGAGGACCTCGGCTACCAGGTCGAGGTGCTGCGCGCCAAGCTGCACGAGGCGCGGCGCACCATCATGTCCCGGCCCGCCTTCGACGGGGGCGACATCGGCTGGCAGGCCGAGCAGTTGCTGCGCAACGCGCAGATGCAGGCCGACCAGATCCGCACGGACGCCGAGCGCGAGCTGAGCGAGGCCCGGGCGCAGACCCAGCGGATCCTCCAGGAGCACGCCGAGCAGGCGGCCCGCCTGCAGGCCGAGCTGCACCAGGAGGCGGTGACCCGCCGCCAGCAGCTGGACCAGGAGCTGGCCGAGCGCCGCCAGACGGTCGAGTCGCACGTCAACGAGAACGTGGCGTGGGCGGAGCAGCTGCGCGCCCGCACCGAGCAGCAGGCCCGCCGGCTGCTGGAGGAGTCCCGCGCGGAGGCCGAGCAGTCCCTGGCCGCCGCCCGCGCGGAGGCCGAGCGGCTGGCGACCGAGGCCCGGCAGCGGCTGACGAACGCGGCCGAGGAGGCCCGGGCCGAGGCCGAGCAGATCCTGCGGCGGGCCCGCACGGACGCCGAGCGGCTCCTCAACGCCGCCTCCATGCAGGCCCAGGAGGCCACCGACCACGCCGAGCAGCTGCGCTCCACCACCGTCTCGGAGTCCGAGTCGGCGCGCCGCCGGGCCCAGGAGCTCAGCAAGGCCGCCGAGCAGCGGATGGCCGAGGCCGAGGAGGCGCTGCGCAAGGCGCAGGCCGAGTCGGAGAAGCTCGTCGCGGAGGCCAAGGAGGCCGCCGCCAAGGCCCTGGCGAGCGCCGAGGCCGCGAACGAGACGCGCACGCGCACGGCCAAGGAGCAGGTCGCCCGGCTGGTCGAGGAGGCCACCAAGGAGGCCGAGAGCACCAAGTCCGAGGCGGAGCAGATCGTCGCGGACGCCCGGGCCGAGGCCGAGAAGATCGTCGCCGAGGCCGCCGAGAAGGCCCGCACGCAAACGGCCGAGGAGACCGCCACCCAGCTGTCCAAGGCGGCCCGGACGGCCGAGGAGGTCCTCAACAAGGCGTCGGAGGACGCCAAGAAGACCACCAAGGCCGCCGCCGAGGAGGCCGAGCGGATCCGCAAGGAGGCCGAGGCCGAGGCGGACCGGCTGCGCGCCGAGGCGCACGACATCGCCGAGCAGCTCAAGGGCGCCGCCAAGGACGACACCAAGGAGTACCGCGCCAAGACGGTCGAGCTGCAGGAGGAGGCCCGCCGGCTGCGCGGCGAGGCCGAGCAGCTGCGGGCGGACGCCGTCGAGGAGGGCGAGAAGATCCGCGCCGAGGCCCGCAAGGAGGCCGTGGCGCAGATCGAGGAGGCGGCGAAGTCCGCCGAGGAGCTGCTCGCCAAGGCCAAGGCCGACGCGGACGAGCTGCGCACGACGGCCCAGACGGACAGCGAGAAGGTCCGCACGGAGGCCATCGAGCGGGCGACGACCCTGCGCCGGCAGGCCGAGGAGACCCTCCAGCGCACCCGGCAGGAGGCCGAGCGGCACCGCGAGGAGGTCGTCGAGCAGGCCGAGGCCCTCAAGGCGGAGGCCGAGCGCGCGGCGCGGGAGCTGCAGGAGGAGACCGAGCGGGCCGTCGAGGCCCGGCGCGCGGAGGCCGCCGAGGAGCTGGCGCGGCTCCAGACGGAGGCGGAGGAGCGGCTGACGGCGGCCGAGCAGGCCCTGTCGGACGCCCGGGAGGAGGCCGCGCGGATCCGCCGCGAGGCCGCCGAGGAGAACGAGCGGCTGCGCGCCGAGGCCGCCGAGCGGATCCGCACGCTCCAGCAGCAGGCCGAGGCCGAGGCCGAGCGGCTGCGCGACGAGGCCGCCTCGGACGCGTCCGCGGCGCGCGCCGAGGGCGAGGCCGTCGCCGTACGCCTGCGCACGGAGGCCGCGAGCGAGGCCGAGCGGCTGAAGTCGGAGGCGCAGGAGAGCGCCGACCGGATGCGCGCGGAGGCGCAGGCCGCCGCCGAGCGGCTCGCCGCGGAGGCGTCGGAGACGCTGGCCGCCGCCCAGGAGGAGGCCAACCGGCGCCGCCGCGAGGCCGAGGAAGTCCTCGGCAGCGCCCGTCAGGAGGCCGACCAGGAGCGCGAGCGGGCCCGCGAGCAGAGCGAGGAACTGCTGGCCTCGGCGCGCAAGCGCGTGGAGGAGGCGCAGACCGAGGCCGTACGGCTGGTCGAGGAGGCCGACCGGCGCGCCACGGAGATGGTGTCGGCGGCCGAGCAGCACGCGCAGCAGGTCCGGGACTCCGTCGCGGGGCTGCACGAGCAGGCGCAGGAGGAGATCGCCGGGCTGCGCTCCGCCGCCGAGCACGCGGCGGACCGGACGCGGCGCGAGGCCCAGGAGGAGGCGGACCGGGTCCGCTCCGACGCCTACGCCGAGCGGGAGCGGGCGAGCGAGGACGCGGGCAGGCTGCGCCGCGAGGCGCAGGAGGAGGCCGAGGCCGCCAAGGCGCTCGCCGAGCGGACGATGTCCGAGGCGATCACGGAGGCGGAGCGGATCCGCACGGAGGTCGCCGAGCACGCCCAGCGGGTGCGTACGGAGGCGTCGGACACGATCGCCGAGGCCGAGCAGAGCGCCTCGCGCACCCGGGCCGACGCCCGCGAGGACGCCAACCGCATCCGGTCGGACGCGGCCGCGCAGGCGGACGCCCTGATCACCGAGGCGCGCAGCGAGGCGGAGCGGCTCACCACCGAGACGGTCCAGGAGACCGACCGGCTGCGGATGGAGACGGTCACCGAGGCCGAGCGGGTGCGCACGGAGGCCCTCGCCGAGGCCGAGCGCGTGCGGTCCGAGGCGGCCGCGGAGGCCGAGCGGCTGCGGGCCGAGTCGGTCGCGACGGCCGACCAGCTGGTCGGGGAGGCCACCGGCGAGGCGGAGCGGCTGCGCGCCGAGGCCGCCGAGACGGTCGGTTCGGCGCAGCAGCACGCGAAGCGGATCCGCTCCGAGGCCGAGCGCGTCAAGGCCGACGCGGAGGCGGAGGCGGAGCGGCTCGTCGCCTCCGCGCGCGAGGAGGCCGACCGCACCCTGGACGAGGCCCGCAAGGACGCCAACAAGCGGCGTTCCGAGGCGGCCGAGCAGGTCGACAAGCTCATCACGGAGACCACGGCCGAGGCGGACAAGCTGCTCACGGAGGCGCAGCAGCAGGCCCACAAGACCACCGCGGAGGCCGAGGCGCAGGCCGACACGATGGTGGGGGCGGCCCGTACGGAGGCCGGCCGGATCGTCTCCGAGGCGACGGTCGAGGGCAACTCCCTCGTGGAGAAGGCCCGTACGGACGCCGACGAGCTGCTGGTCGGCGCGCGCCGGGACGCCACGCAGATAAGGGAGCGCGCCGAGGAGCTGCGCGACCGCATCACCTCGGAGATCGAGGAGCTGCACGAGCGGGCCCGCCGGGAGTCGGCCGAGGCGATGAAGACGGCGGGCGACCGCTGCGACGCGCTCGTCAAGGCGGCCGAGGAGCAGCTCGCGAAGGCGCAGGCGAAGGCCAAGGAGATCGTCTCGGAGGCCAACTCCGAGGCGGGCAAGGTCCGGATCGCCGCGGTGAAGAAGGCCGAGGGCCTGCTCAAGGAGGCCGAGCAGAAGAAGAACACGCTCGTCCGGGAGGCCGAGGAGCTGAAGGCCGAGGCGATCCGCGAGGCCAAGCGCACGGTCGAGGAGGGCAAGCGCGAGCTGGAGGTCCTGGTCCGGCGCCGCGAGGACATCAACGCCGAGATCTCCCGTGTCCAGGACGTGCTGGAAGCGTTGGAGTCCTTCGAGGCCCCGTCCACGGGCAAGGACAGCGGAGTCAAGGCGGGAGCGACGGTCGGTGCCCCCCGTTCGGGTGGCAAGAGCTCGGAAAGCTAGCGAAACGGGGCGAATCCGGTGTGTGCTGAAGGGCTTTGACCAAGATTTTGGCAAGCAGTCCGACGGTCAGCCACTCAAAAGGGGTGTCATTTTCCAGATCAAACGCGCATCCGCTCGATGACACACCGTTTCGGCCCCTAGGATTCCACCTATCACCTCACCGGTCTCATTCGACAGGAACCCCATGAGCGACACTTCCCCCTACGGCTTCGAGCTTGTGCGGCGTGGGTACGACCGCGCTCAGGTGGACGAACGTATCTCCAAGCTCGTCTCCGACCGTGACAGCGCTCTCGCCCGCATCACCGCTCTGGAAAAGCGCATCGAAGAGCTCCACCTCGAGACGCAGAACGCCCAGGCCCAGATCACCGACGCCGAGCCGTCGTACGCGGGTCTCGGCGCGCGCGTGGAGAAGATCCTCCGCCTCGCCGAGGAAGAGGCGAAGGACCTGCGCGAGGAGGCCCGGCGCGCGGCGGAGCAGCACCGCGAGCTCGCCGAGTCGGCCGCCCAGCAGGTGCGCAACGACGCCGAGTCGTACTCCGCCGAGCGCAAGGCGAAGGCCGAGGACGAGGGCCTGCGGATCGTCGAGAAGGCCAAGAGTGACGCCGCCCAGCTGCGGGCCGAGGCGCAGAAGGACGCGCAGTCCAAGCGCGAGGAGGCGGACGCCCTCTTCGAGGAGACCCGCGCCAAGGCCGCGCAGGCCGCCGCCGACTTCGAGACGAACCTCGCCAAGCGCCGCGAGCAGTCCGAGCGCGACCTGGCCTCCCGTCAGGCCAAGGCCGAGAAGCGCCTCGCCGAGATCGAGCACCGCGCCGAGCAGCTGCGTCTGGAGGCCGAGAAGCTGCGCACGGACGCCGAGCGCCGCGCCCGCCAGACGGTGGAGACGGCCCAGCGCCAGGCCGAGGACATCGTGGCCGACGCCAACGCCAAGGCCGACCGCATCCGTTCGGAATCCGAGCGCGAGCTGGCCGCCCTCACCAACCGCCGCGACTCCATCAACGCCCAGCTGACGAACGTCCGCGAGATGCTCGCGACGCTCACGGGCGCCGCGGTGGCCGCCGCCGGCACGCCGGCCGAGGACGAGCCGATCTCCCGCGGGGTCCCGGCCCAGCAGTCCCGGTAACAGCCCGGCATACGGAGTCTGAACCTCCGCAAAGCCCTCTGCCGCTCGGGTGGCAGAGGGCCTTGTCCCGTTCTAGCGTGGCGGGCATGATTGAGCTGGAGGGGCTGACCAAGCGGTACGGCGAGAAGGTGGCGGTCAACAACCTGTCGTTCGCGGTGAGACCGGGCATCGTCACCGGCTTCCTCGGGCCGAACGGCGCGGGCAAGTCCACGACCATGCGGATGATCCTGGGTCTCGACCACCCGACCGCCGGCGACGTCCGGATCGACGGCAAGCACTACCAGCAGCTGAAGGACCCGCTGACGTACATCGGCGCCCTGCTGGAGGCCAAGGCCTGGCACGGCGGGCGCAGCGCCTACAACCACCTGCTGTGCCTCGCGCAGAGCAACGGCATCCCGCGCCGCCGGGTGGGCGAGGTGCTGGAGACGGTCGGGCTGACGGCGGTCGCGAAGAAGAAGACCAAGGGCTTCTCCATGGGCATGGGGCAGCGGCTGGGCATCGCGGCCGCGCTGCTCGGCGACCCGCGGATCCTGATGTTCGACGAGCCGGTCAACGGCCTCGACCCCGAGGGCATCCACTGGATCCGCACCCTGATGAAGTCGCTGGCCGCTCAGGGCCGGACCGTGTTCGTCTCCTCGCACCTGATGAGCGAGATGGCCCTGACGGCCGATCACCTGGTCGTCATCGGGCAGGGGCGGCTGCTGGCGGACACCTCCATGGCCGACTTCATCGCGCGCAACTCGCGGTCGTACGTCCGGGTGCGCAGCCCGCAGCGGGAGCGGCTGCTCGACGTGCTGCACCAGGCGGGCGTGGTGGCCGTGGAGAGCGGCGAGGGGGTCCTGGAGGTGGACGGCGGCAAGGCCGAGCAGGTCGGCGAGCTGGCGGCGCAGCACCAGATCACGCTGCACGAGCTCAGTCCGCAACAGGCGTCGCTGGAGGAGGCGTTCATGCGGCTGACGGCGGAGTCGGTGGAGTACCACGCGCAGAGCGGGGCGAGCTCCGGGCCGCCACCGCAACAGCAGCAGTGGGGCGACGGCTGGAAGAGGGGCTGAGCATGGCGGTGACCCAGGTCGTACGGTCGGAGTGGACCAAGATCCGGTCGGTGGCGTCCACGGTGTGGACCCTGTCACTGGTGGTGGTCGTGACGGTCGCGCTCGGCATGCTGATCTCGGCCCTGTCGAAGAGCGAGTTCGACTCGATGGACGCGCGGGACCGGGCGGAGTTCGACCCGACGTTCATCAGCTTCGCGGGGATGAGTCTCGGCCAGCTCGCGATGATCGTCTTCGGGGTGCTGGTCGTGTCGAACGAGTACAGCACCGGCATGATCCGCACCTCGCTGGCTGCCGTGCCGCGGCGCGGCTCGTTCCTGTTCGGCAAGATCGCGGTCGCGACCGCGCTCGCCCTGCTGGTCGGGCTCGTCACCAGCTTCGCCGCCTTCTTCCTGGGGCAGGCGATGCTCGGCGAGCACCGGGCGGAGATCGGCGACCCCGGGGTGCTGCGGGCGGTGCTGGGCGGCGGCCTCTACATGACGCTGATCGCGATGTTCTCCATGGGCGTCGCCGCGATGCTGCGCTCGCCGATGCTGTCGCTGGGCATCCTGATGCCGTTCTTCTTCCTGATCTCCAACATCCTCGGGAACGTCGACGCGACGAAGAAGGTCGGCCGGTTCCTGCCCGACCAGGCCGGCAGCAAGATCATGCAGGTGGTGCCGCCGCTCGGCGACGACACACCGTACGGGCCCTGGGGCGGCCTCGGGATCATGGCGCTGTGGGTGCTCGCGGCGTTGATCGGCGGGTACGTGCTGCTGCGGAAGCGCGACGCCTAGACGGTCCTGGCCCGACCTTTTACCTCCTCTTGGGTGGAACCGTCAGCGCCTCGATATCCTCCTAACCCTTACGGGGGCGTGTGCCCTGCTGTCCTGAACCTTGCGATGGGTGCGGAGCATGATCGAAGCAGTCGGCCTGACGAAGCGCTACGGCGACAAGACCGCTGTGTACAACCTTTCCTTCCAGGTGCGGCCCGGCGCCGTCACGGGCTTCCTCGGACCGAACGGCTCGGGCAAGTCGACGACGATGCGCATGATCCTCGGGCTCGACAACCCGACGGCCGGGCGGGTGACGATCGGCGGCTACCCCTACCGCAAGCTGCCCAACGCCGCCCGCCAGGTCGGCGCCCTGCTGGACGCCAAGGCCGTGCACGGCGGCCGCTCCGCCCGCAACCACCTGCTGTCCCTGGCCCAGCTGTCGGGCATCCCGGCCCGGCGGGTCGACGAGGTGCTCGGGGTCGTCGGCCTGCAGGACGTGGCCAGGAGGCGGTCCAAGGGCTTCTCGCTCGGCATGGGGCAGCGGCTCGGCATCGCCGCGGCGCTGCTCGGCGACCCGCAGGTGCTGCTGTTCGACGAGCCGGTCAACGGCCTCGACCCCGAGGGGATCCTCTGGGTGCGCAACCTGATGAAGGCGCTCGCGGCGGAGGGCCGGACGGTCTTCGTCTCCTCCCACCTGATGAGCGAGATGGCCCTGACGGCCGACCACCTCATCGTGATCGGGCGCGGCCAGCTGCTCGCCGACATGAGCGTGACGGCCTTCATCTCGGCGAACTCCGCGGACTTCGCCCGGGTGCGGACGCCGGACACCGAGCCGCAGCAGCGGGAGAAGCTGACGTCGGCGCTGACCGAGGCGGGCGGGCACGTGCTGCCCGAGCAGGACGGCGCGCTGCGCGTCACGGGACTACCGCTGCCCCGCATCAGCGACATCGCGCACGACTCCGACGTCCGGCTGTGGGAGCTGTCGCCGCACCAGGCCTCGCTGGAGGAGGCCTACATGCGGATGACGCAGGGCGCGGTCGACTACCGCTCGACCATCGACCAGAAGGAGGGTCTGCAGCAGCCGCTGCCGCCCGGCGCGCAGCCGCCGGTGCCGGTGCCGGGCCAGGGCCAGCCGGGCTGGTACGCCCCGCCGCCGCCCCAGCAGGGCGGGCAGCCGTTCCCGGCGCCGCCGCAGGGCGCTCCGGGCCGGTCCCCGGCGGGGCCGTACGGCGCCGCCCAGGGCGCTCCCGTGCCGGGCGCCCCCAACCCGTACGCCCAGCCGGCACCGCAGACGCCTCCGGCGCCCCAGGGCGCCCCGCAGCCGGTGGCGCAGGGCGACGCGGACCGGCCGGCCGCCGCGTCCGCGTCGCCCGAGCCCCGGACCCCGCAGACCTCCGCGCGGCCCGCGCCGCAGGCTCCGGCGGAACAGGCCCCCGCCGGGGGCGCACCGGCCGCGCCCGCGGCCGGTGCCGGCGCCCCGCAGGCGCCCGCCGCGCCCCCCGCGCCCCGGCCGGCCGCCGCGCCCGCGCAGCCCGTCGCCGCGCCCGCCGCCGCCCCGACCTCCGACCTGACCAAGCCCGAGGACGCCCGATGAGCAGCCCCCAGTCCCAGATGCCGCAGGCCGCGCCCGCCTGGCAGGCGGCGCCCGGCACCGCGTTCCCGCCCGGCTACACCTCGCCGATCCCGGTCGTGCGCACGCACCTCGGGCACGCCGTCGCGTCCGAGTGGACGAAGATCAGATCGGTGCGCTCCACCCTGTGGACGCTCGGCGTGTTCGTTCTGCTCGTCCTCGGCATCGGCACGCTGACCGGCGTGGTGGTGGCCGGCTCCGACCCGGCCCTGGGCGGCGAGAGCCCCCTCGGCCTGGGCTTCTTCGGGCTGCTGCTGGGCAGCATGTGCATCATCACGCTGGGCGTGCTGACCACGGCGTCGGAGTACGGCACCGGCATGATCCGCACCACGATGGTCGCCTGCCCGAGCCGGGGCCGGGTGCTGGCGGCGAAGGGCGTGGTGTTCTTCCTGGTCGCGTTCGTCGTGACGCTGGTGTCCGCGTCCCTCGTCGCCTTCCTGCACGTGGCGATGCTGGAGGGCGACGGCGCCAGGTCCCCCTCCGCCGGGGAGTGGCTCAGGGCCACGGTCGGCATCGCCGCCTACATCGCGCTGCTGGGCCTGCTCTCGCTCGCCGTCGGCTCGATCATCCGGCACTCGGCGGGCGCCATCACCATCATGATCGGCGCCGTCCTGGCCCCTCTGGTGATCGCGCTGTTCATGTTCTCGGAGTCGCTGCAGGGCGTCCGCGACGCGCTGTTCGAGTACTCGATCCCGAACCAGCTCAGCGTCTTCTACTCCAACTCCCTCAGCCAGTCCGGCCCGTCCGGCTGGGACCCGCTGTGGATCATGTTCGGCGCCACGGCCGTCGCCTTCGCCGCCGCCTTCGCGCTGCTGGAGAAGCGGGACGTCTGAGCCCGGTCAGAACCTCGGCGCGTTACGGGACCGCCGCACCCCTGGGGTGCGGCGGTCCCGCGCGTTCCAGCAGGCCTTGTGCCAGTGCCGTCTGTCGTCGACGCCCGCGTACTCGGCCCAGGCCACCACGTGCGGCACCCCGTCGGGGATCAGCTGGTCGCAGCCGGGACAGCGGTAGGCCTTGCCCTGCGCACTGGCGCCGGCCACGTGCCGCACGCTCCAGTTCTCGCCCTGCCAGCGCTCCGAGGACTGCCAGCCGCCGTAGCGACCGCGGTCGTCCTCGGAACTCCGGCCGGACGATCCGGCGCCCTTGGGTCGGTTGCGACGCGGGGACACGGGACACCTCTCGGGGCTATACAGGAAGCGGGCCCTGTCCAGCCTACGCGGCGTCCGGAGGGGTACGCGTACGGCACCAATCGCCACAAGTCCCTCTCGGGCGCGGCGGACTCCGCCCGGGGTCCGCCCGCGCGGTCTCCCCCGGAATCCGCGCGGACTCCTCGCGGAGCGGCCCATTCTGCAGACAATCCGCAAAGTAACCCGACCGGCCGTGTCCTCGGCACGTGTCAGGCGGTTATGCCCTGTGGGGGAGCTCCGTGTCGGAGCCAAGGAAGCAGGAAAGCAATGCGCGTTGGAAGTTTCGTGTTGGCGGCCCAGTTCCCCGGTCAGGGCGAGGGAGAGGCGCTGCACCGCGCGGTCCGCTCGGCCGAGGTGGCCGAGGAGGCCGGGCTCGACACGGTCTGGCTGGCCGAGCACCACTTCGTGCCGTACGGCACGTGCCCGTCGGCCATCACCCTGGCCGCCCTGCTGCTCGGCCGCACCCGCCGCATCCGGGTCGGTACGGCGGTCAGCGTGCTGCCCACCGTCCATCCCGTCGCCCTCGGTGAACAGGCGGCGCTGCTGCACCACACGAGCGGCGGCCGTTTCACGCTCGGCGTCGGGCGCGGCGGCCCGTGGGTCGACCTGGAGGTGTTCGGCGCGGGCCTGGAGGCCTACGAGAAGGGGTTCCCCGAGTCGCTGGACGTCCTGCGGCGCTGGCTGCGCGAGCCGTCCGTGGGGGCCGACGGGGAGCGTTTCCGCTTCCGCGAGGTCCCGGTGGTGCCCCGGCCGTCGGAGGCGCTCACCGAGGCGCCCGGACCCGAGCTCGTCGTCGCCTGTACGTCCCCGGCGAGCGTGCGGCTGGCGGCCGAGCGCGGGCTGTCGATGCTCCTGGGGATGCACGTGGGGGACGAGGAGAAGGCGGAGATGGTCGCCCTGTGGCGGCGGCACGCGCGGTCGTCCGGGCGGTCGGCGGAGGAGATCCGCCGCGCGTCGCATGTGTCGGCCGGTGTCTGCCAGATCGCGGACCGGCGGGTCGACGCGGCGGAGACGCTGATGAAGGCGATGCCGGGCTGGCTGAAGCAGGGCCTGGAGGCCCATGTCACGGTCGACGGGCGCACGCGCCGGATGCGCGACCCGCTGGCGTACACCGAACTGCTCTGCGGGCTGCACCCGGTGGGCACGCCGCGGCTGTGCGCCGACCGGCTGGCGGCGACCAGCGAGCGGACGGGCATCTCCCGCTTCGCGCTGCTCGTCGAGGGCTCGGGGGATTTGGCGGCGACGGAGGAGAACGTACGGCGGCTGGGGGCCGAGGTGCTCCCCCAACTCGTCTGAGGCCACGGTGAGTTCCTGGGGGCTTGCCGCTCCGGTGCAGTACTGCACCTCCCGCGTGCGGAGCGGCAAGCGAACGGCGCCGCGTCAGCAGTCCCGGAACTCGGGCGACTGGTTCAGCACCTGACTGCGGACCGAGGTGAAGCGGGTCAGCGTCTCGTCGACCGAGGAGTCAAGCGGGAACACGGCCACCCGGTGGCAGTTCTGGAAGGCCAGGCGCACACCGAAGTGCCGCTGCAGCGCGCCGCGTATCGCGTCACTCGCAAGTGCACGCAGCAACTGACCGCGTGCCTGCTCGTCCGGCGGAGGCGTCTGGTTGTCGGCGAACGCACCGCCGTCCACCTTCAGCTGGGCCACCAGGGAGCTGATCATCTCCCACGCATAGGGCAGGGAGGTCCGGACGCAGTCGACGAATTCCGCTTCGTCGACCTCGCCTCGCTCGGCCTGTTCGAGTAGGGCCGGTGAGACGTCGAGCGACATGAGTTCTCCTCTCGCACCCCCAAGGAGCAGGGGTTGCCTGACAGATGAGGGAGAGCGCGATACCGGACACGCTGCGTACACGCACCGCGACCTCCCGCTCATACGGTAAGCAACGGCCGGGGGCGGCACCAGGAAAATGCGCAGATGAGACACTCCCAGTGAGCACATCCTGCACACAATCGGCCAACACCGAACACGTGTTTTCCAGGGCGAATCGCGTCGACCCGTGCCCGTCGAGTAGCGTTGCCGACCATGCGTCTCGTCATTGCCCGCTGCTCCGTGGACTACGCCGGACGGCTCACCGCCCACCTCCCCTCGGCCCCGCGCCTGATCCTGGTGAAGGCGGACGGCAGCGTCTCGATCCACGCCGACGACCGGGCCTACAAGCCCCTGAACTGGATGTCGCCGCCGTGCACCCTGAAGGAGGGCACCGGCGAGGACGAGGGCGTCTGGACCGTCATCAACAAGGCGGGCGAGAAGCTCATCATCACGATGGAGGAAGTCCTCCACGACTCCACGCACGAACTGGGCGTCGACCCGGGCCTGATCAAGGACGGCGTGGAAGCGCACCTCCAGGAGCTGCTCGCCGACCGCATCGAGACACTCGGCGAGGGCTACACCCTCATCCGCCGCGAGTACCCGACGGCCATCGGCCCCGTGGACATCCTGTGCCGGGACGCCGACGGGAAGACCGTCGCGGTGGAGATCAAGCGGCGCGGTGAGATCGACGGTGTCGAGCAGCTGACGCGCTACCTGGAGCTGCTGAACCGCGATCCCCATCTCGCCCCGGTCCGCGGCATCTTCGCGGCCCAGGAGATCAAGCCCCAGGCCCGCGTCCTCGCCACCGACCGCGGCATCGGCTGCCAGGTCCTCGACTACGACGCCCTGCGCGGCATCGAGGACGACAAGCTGCGCCTGTTCTGACCCACTCCCGCGCGACGAGGCCGGGTCCGCCGAGCGGACCCGGCCTCGTCGTGCGCACGGGCGTCAGATCATCTGGGTGGAGCTGCTCGGCGACCCCGGACCGCCGTCCTCCGGCGCGCTCGCCGTGGTGCTGGCGGGGGCGCTGGAGGCCGGCCCGCTCGCCGAGTCCGACGTGGACGGCGAGGACGGCGGGTCGGAGGTCGGGGGCTCCGAGGTGGGCGGCTCGGAGGTCGGCGGCTCCGACGTGGGCGGCTCGGACGTCGTCGGCGGCTTGGACGTGGTGGGCGGCTTCGACGAGGACGGCGGCTTGGACGAGGACGGGGGCCTGGAGGACGACGGCGACGTCGACGGCGAGGCGGAGCCGCTCGGGTCCGCCGAGCCGCTCGGGGAGCCGGTCGGGGTCGGGTCGTCCGAGGTGCCGGGCGTGCCGTCCGGGCCCGGGTCGGTCGGGCGGCCGGTCGCCGCGCCGGGACCGCCGCCGTCGTTGGCCGCCGGGTCGGCGCCCAGGCTGCCGTCGCCCGCGCCCTGGCTGGCCGAGGGGTTGACGCCGACCCGGTCGGACGGCGTGTTCGGCTCGTTGTCGGAGGTGGCGCCGAGCGTCACGACCGTGCCGAGCACGGCGACGAGCAGGGCGCCCGCGCCGGCGGCCACGAGGTTGCGCCGGGCCAGCCCCTTCAGCCCGCCCCGGGCCTTGCGCGAGGGCGAGGGCGAGCTGCGGTGGGTGATCAGGGCCGGGGCCGTGGGGGGCTGGAGCGTGGGGAAGGCCGCCGGGACACCGCCGGCCGGGGACGCCGACTCCTCGTACCGGGCGTCGGGCACCTCCTCCGCCGCGGTCGGCCCGAGTTCGATCGGCGTGCCCGCGCGGTCGGCGACCAGGGCGAGGGCGCGCCGGCCCGCGACGGTGCCGCGCTTGTCGGAGAGGGCGCCCCGCAGGCCGAGGGAGGTCTCGAGTTCGCTGCGGGCCCGGTCCAGCCGGCCGCCGCACAGGGCGAGGACGCCGAGCTCGTGGTGGAAGTAGGCCTCTTCGGCGACGTCGCCGGCGAGCCGGGCGGCCTCGGCACCGGCGCGCAGGGTCCGCTCCCAGGCGCTCCAGTGCAGTCCGGCGGCGAAGGCGGGCGCGGCGGTGCGGGCCAGGTGGACGGCCGCGCTCTCCTCGCCCTCGGCGGGCGGGGTGGTGAGCGGTCCGAGCACGGTGAGGGCGGCGAGGAGCGCGTCGGCCTCGGCGCACACGCGTTCGGGGGTGACCGAGGGGTGCCCGGCCCACCAGGAGTAGTGCTGGGCGGCGCTGCGGGCGCCGGCCTCGGCCTCGTCGGCGTATCCGGCGGCCTCCAGCTGCGCGGGGACGCCCGCGGCGAGCCGGTAGCGGGAGCCGACCGCGGAGACCAGTCCGCAGGCGGCCAGTTCGCCGAGCGCGGCGTCCGCGTGGGTGTCGCCGACCAGGGCGGGCAGGTGCGCCTGGTGCGGGATCTCGCCGTCGAGGGCGACGGCGAACCGCAGGGTGGCCCGCGCGGAGGCGCTCAGCCGGGAGGCGAGCAGTGGCGCGGGCGCGGCGGCCTCGCCCAGTGAGGGCAGCGGCACGTCGTCGGCGAGGTCGTAGGGGCCGGCGGCGTCGGCCGGGGGCGCGTCCTCGAAGACGCCGAACTCGTCGACGGCTCCGGCACCGGCGCGCAGCCGGTCGCGCTGCCGCAGCAGGGCGCCGGCCTGGACGAAGCGCAGGGGCAGTCCCTCGGACTCGAACCAGAGGTCGCCCGCCCAGTTGGCCTCTTCCTCGGTGAGGGGCCGGCCGACGGCGTGCTCCAGCAGGTCGAGTCCGTCCGCGCGCTCCAGGCCGCCGAGGAGGACCTCCTCGATCGCGGCCTCGGCGGACGGGGCGGGCACGTCCGGGGTGGCGCCCAGCAGGAAGGCGCACTCGGGGGTGGCGTCGAGCAGCTCGTCGAGCGCGGCGCCGCCGAACTGCAGGTCGTCGAGGACGACGACGGCGCCGATCTCCCGGAGGTGGGTGACCAGTTCGTCCCGGTCGGGGCGGTGCAGGGGGGCGTTGTACACCGCGTGGAACAGGTCGTACAGAAGATCGGCCGAGGTGCGGCCGAAGCCGTTGAGGCGGACCACCCCGTCCGGGGCGAGGTCCGCGCAGTCCTCGGCGACGGTGTCCAGCAGCCGGGTGCGGCCGGAGCCGGCCGGGCCGGTCAGGCGGACGGAGCGGCCGCGGGCGAGCAGGCGCACCAGTCGCTCGCGTTCGTCCTGCCGGGCGAGCAGCGGCAGGGCGGGCTGCGCGGGCCCGGGCGGGACGGGGGGCCGGGCCGCCCGCTCGGCCTCGGCGCGTTCGGCCGCGGTGAGCTTCACCGGCCGGGCGGGCCGTTCGACGGGCGGGCAGACCTCTATCTCGCTGCCGTCGACGGGGTTGACCGTCAGCAGGAAGTCGCCGGAGACGAGCTGCACCGTGCGGGCGAGCGCGGGCGCGTGCTGTCCGAAGTCGGGTGTGAGGGATTCCCGGGGCGGGCGCTGGCGCGGCCCCTGGCCGTCGCCCTCGTGGCCGTACTCCTCGGGTCCCCGGGTGTTCGGATCCATAGGTCAAGCCCCCCAAAAGCGGGTGTGTGCTGTGAAAGCCCCTCCCGGCCTTGCTGCACACCGCGCTGTCGCTTCTGGTCCGGGCCCGCTGGAAGGGTGTCGTGGCAGCGGGCAGCCGAACCCTAAACCTTCGCACAGTATCTACGACAGTCCGGGGTACCGCGCCGTCCGTAACGTCACGGTCTCGTGAGGATTGTGCGCGTCGCACGGTTCGACGACGTCCGTCCGGGTCTCCCCGGGCGCCGGGTTCACACGCGTACGCGCGGTCACACGCGGGGCAGTGTCTCCACCCCGATGCCCCCCTCGATCGCCAGGATCCGGTGCAGGCGCGTGGCCACCAGCAGGCGCTGCATCTGCGGCGGTACCCCGCGCAGCACCAGGCGCCGGCCGCAGCGGCCGGCCCGCCGGTGGGCGCCCATGATCACACCCAGGCCGGTGGCGTCCCAGGAGTCCAGTTCGGACAGGTCGAGCACGAGGTCACCGACTCCGTCGTCGACGGCCGAGTGCAGGACCGTACGGGCGTCCGCCGCGCTCCGGACGTCGAGGCGGCCCCCGACGACCAGCTCGGCGTGGTCGCCCCTGATGTGCATATGCGCTCCCCGTGCGTGCGAATCGTGCTCCGCGTTCTGGTTTTGGGTGATGCAACCTCTGACTGCGTGGAGGAGTCAGAGGTTGCTTCTTGTAAGCGAACCGATACCGAATTCACCCGTGGGTGTGATGACCCTCGGGCATGTGCGGTTTCAGTGCTTGTAGAAGCCCTGCCCGCTCTTGCGTCCGATGTCACCGGCGTCAACCATCCGGCGCATCGACTCGGGAGCCGCGAACTTCTCGTCCTGGGACTCGGTGTAGATGTTGCTCGTGGCGTGCAGCAGGATGTCGACGCCCGTCAGGTCCGCCGTCGCCAGCGGGCCCATGGCGTGGCCGAAGCCGAGCTTGCAGGCGAGGTCGATGTCCTCGGCGCTGGCCACGCCCGACTCGTGCAGTTTCGCCGCCTCGACGACGAGGGCGCAGATGAGACGGGTCGTCACGAAGCCGGCCACGTCGCGGTTGACGACGATGCAGGTCTTGCCGACCGACTCGGCGAACTCCCGGGCGGTGGCGAGGGTTTCGTCGCTGGTCTTGTAGCCGCGGACGAGTTCGCACAGCTGCATCATCGGCACCGGCGAGAAGAAGTGCGTGCCGACGACCCGCTCGGGACGCTCCGTCGCGGCCGCGATCTTGGTGATCGGGATGGCTGAGGTGTTCGAGGCGAGGATCGCAGAGTCCTTCACGATCTTGTCGAGCGTGCGGAAGATCTCGTGCTTGACTTCCAGCTTCTCGAACACGGCCTCGACGACCACGTCCGCGTCGGCCGCGGCGTCCAGGTCGGTGGTCGCGGTGATGCGGGCGAGGGCGGCGTCGGCGTCGTGCGCCTCCAGCTTGCCCTTGGCGACGAACTTGTCGTACGACGCCTTGATGCCGTCGGTGCCCCGCTTGAGCGCCTCGTCGGTGACGTCGCGCAGGACGACGTCCCAGCCCGCCTGAGCGGAGACCTGGGCGATGCCGGATCCCATGAGGCCGGCCCCGATGACGGCGAGCTTCCGTGCCACTGTGCGACTCCCCTGACGCGCTGTTTGTGTCTGCCTCTCGGGCGGACACTAGCGCTCGTGAGGGCCCGTGTGACCAGTAAGTAATGCGCGTCACGTCTCACATGACGGACATCACACCGGCGAGGGTCATTCCGCGCCACGGACGGCGTAGTTGAGTACCTGCTCGTTCAACAGGCCCTCGATGTCGTCGAGGAGCCGGAGCATCTCCCGGGACACTTCGCCCGGGTTGCGCCCCTGGGCCATCTCACGGCCGATGGAGACGAAGAGGGTGCCGTGGACCCAGCAGATCTGACCGGCGATCAGCCCCGGCAGCGGGTCGCCGGCACCGGCGCCGGTCTCCTCACGGAGGGTCGCCTCCGGGTTCGCCGGCTTCACGATCATCCTGGAGAAGGGCAGGGGGTGGTCGAGCGGATGCGGGTCACCCCGGTCAGCCGGCTGGCCCTGCTGCTCGGGCGGATGCTGCGGGAGGCCACGGTCTTCGTCTTCCAGGCGGTGCTGCTGGTACTGACGGCGGTGGCGATGGGCCTGCGGGCGCCGCTGGCCGGCGTGCTGATCGGCTTCGGCTTCGTCGCGCTGCTCACCGTGTCGCTGTCGGCGCTGTCGTACGCGCTGGCGATGAAGCTGAGCACACCGCAGGGGTTCGGCCCGACGGTCAACGCGCTCACGATGCCCTCGATGCTCCTGTCCGGCCTGATGCTGCCGATGTCCCTGGGCCCGGCGTGGCTCGACGCCCTGTCGCACCTCATGCCGTTCCGCTATCTGGTGGACGCGGTGCGAGACGCCTACGTCGGCAGTTACGCCACGGCCGACATGCTGTACGGCGTCCTGGTGGCCCTCGGCCTGGCCGCGCTGTCCGTGACGGTGGGCACACGCGTGTTCCGATCCGCCGGAGCGTAACTACGCTGGCCGCATGGTCAATCTGACGCGCATCTACACCAGGACCGGTGACCAGGGCACGACCGCCCTCGGCGACATGAGCCGGGTCGCCAAAACGGACCTGCGGATCTCGGCGTACGCCGACGCCAACGAGGCGAACGCCGTGATCGGCACGGCGATCGCGCTGGGCGGCCTGGACGAGGAGGTCGTCAAGGTCCTCACCCGCGTGCAGAACGACCTGTTCGACGTGGGCGCGGACCTGTCGACGCCGGTGGTGGAGAACCCGGAGTTCCCGCCGCTGCGGGTCGAGCAGTTCTACATCGACCGGCTGGAGGCGGACTGCGACCGCTTCAACGAGCGGCTCGAGAAGCTGCGCTCCTTCATCCTCCCGGGCGGTACGGCGGGTGCGGCCCTGCTGCACCAGGCCTGCACGGTGGTCCGCCGGGCGGAGCGCTCCACCTGGGCGGCCCTGGAGGCCCACGCCGACACGATGAACCCCCTGACGGCGACCTACCTCAACCGCCTCTCCGACCTCCTGTTCATCCTGGCCAGGACGGCGAACAAGGAGACCGGGGACGTGCTGTGGGTGCCGGGCGGGGAGCGCTAGCTTCCGGTCGGGAACGTGACGGCACCTCCTGTCGCGTACTGCTTGGCCTTGCTCATCGGGGGAGCCTCTCCTTCGGGTCGGTGACCGCCTCCGGCGCGCCCGCGGGGGCCTTCCGCGGCCAGATCAGATAGCTCAGCGCGACCAGTCCGTGGATCCCGGCCGCACGCCAGGCCACGTAGCGCCAGCTCTCCAGGGAGGTCACGCGGCCCGGGTCGTCCACGTACCAGATGGCGAGCTGCAGGAGCGCGGTCGCGACGGCGGCGCCCAGCAGCGTGCCCATCCAGACCTTGCCCTCGTGACGCGCCCGGGCCAGGCCGTACTGCGGCGGCTTCCGGGGCGGCGGGGCGCCGCCGAAGCGGTGGGCCGCGTGCCCGTCGAGCCACTTCACGGTGCGGTGGCCGTGGCCCACGGTGTAGCCGATGTACAGCGCGGCCAGTCCGTGCGTCCAGTCGGGTTCCGCGCCGTTCTTCAGGTCCAGCGCGGTGGCGACCAGCAGGACGACCTCCAGCAGCGGCTCGCACAGCAGCAGCGCCAGCCCCGTGCGCGGCATGCGCAGCAGGTAGCGGAAGGCCAGTCCGGCCGCCAGCAGCACCCAGAAGCCGATCTCACAGGCGGCGATCAAGGCGACGATCACGGTTCGCTCCTCTCGGTCACCCTTCCAGGCTCCCGGGCGGTGCGGCCGGAATCGTCGTCGCGACTGACGAACCCCCGGTACATCGAAAGATGCAGTCCAGGACCCTGCGCGGGGATCAGGCGCGGGGCGCGGCGGCCGTGTTGGATGGTGCCATGGCCGTACGACTCCCCCGCCCCCGCCGCTTCGACGTGCACGTCGCGCTGGGCGGACTGCTGGGCGGGCTGCTGCTGTGGGGCGTCGGCCTGGCCACCCGTCCGCACACCGAGCCGTACGTGCTGCTGCCCGGGCGCTGGCCCCTGCTGCTGCCGCTCGTCGTGATGGCGGGCTGCGAGCTGCTGCGCCGCAGCGCCCCGCGCGCCGCCCTGCTGATCGGCACGCCCGCCCTGGTGCTGGACCTCCTCACCCAGGGCAGCCTGGTCACCATCCTGATGTACACCGACCTGATGTACGCGGCCGTCCTGTACGGGCCGTCCGCCTCGGCCCACCGCATCCCGCGCGTCACCGGGCTGCTCACGGTGGCCGGGACCGTGGTGCCGTTCGCGGTCTGGCGCGAGCCGGAGGCGCTGCTCATCGGCGTGGTCACCGGCCTGGTCACCTTCGGGCCCGCCGCCACCGGCCTGATCGTCCGCAACCACCGCGACGCCGCCGAGGCGGCCCGGCTGCGCGCCGAGCAGACCGCGCTGCTCGCCGAGCTGGACCGCGCCCAGGCCGTCACCGCCGAGCGGGCCCGGATGGCCCGCGAACTGCACGACATGGTCGCCAACCACCTCTCGGCCATCGCCATCCACTCCACGGCCGCGCTCTCCCTCCAGGACGCCAGGACCTCGCAGGAGGCGCTGGTGGTCATCCGCGAGAACAGCGTGGCGGGTCTCGCCGAGATGCGGCGGCTCATCGGGATCCTCCGGGACTCCAGCGGCGACACCGAGCCGGTGGCCGCCCCCACCCTCGACGGACTGACCGCCCTGGTGGAGAACGCGCGCACCAACGGCCTCGACGTCCTCCTCGACGCCACCCCCGGCACGGTCCCGGCGCCCGTGGAACTCGCCGCCTACCGCATCGTCCAGGAGTCCCTCACCAACGCCCTCAAGCACGCCGGCGCCGGCCGGGTCGCCGTGTCCCTGGCCCGGCGCGACGGTGCCCTCACGGTCGAGGTGACCAGCCCCTACGGCGACCGGGACGGCCCCACCGCTCCCGGCTCGGGCGCCGGGCTGGTCGGCATGCGCGAGCGTGCCGCGCTGCTGGACGGCACCTTCGAGGCCGGCCCCGAGGACTCGCCGGACGGCAAGGTCTGGGCCGTCCGCGCGACCCTTCCCGTCACCGACACCGCCGAAGGAGACACCGCATGATCCGCGTCCTGGTCGCCGAGGACCAGTCGGCCGTGCGCGCCGGCCTGGTCCTCATCCTGCGCAGCGCTCCCGACATCGAGGTGGTCGGCGAGGCGGCGGACGGCGAGCAGGCGGTGGCGCTCGCCCGCGAGCTGCGGCCCGACCTGGTGCTGATGGACATACAGATGCCGCGTCTGGACGGGGTGTCGGCAACCCGGCAGGTCGTCGCGGAACGGCTCGCGGACGTGCTGGTGCTGACCACCTTCGACCTCGACGAGTACGTCTTCGGGGCGCTGCGCGCGGGCGCGTCCGGCTTCCTGCTGAAGAACACCGAGGCGCGGGACCTGCTGGAGGCGGTGCGGACGGTGGCACGCGGGGAGGGGCTGATCGCCCCGGCGGTCACCCGGCGGCTGATCGCGGAGTTCGCCGCGAAGCCCGCCCGGGAGCCCGCGGCCGACCCGGCGGCGCTGGAACGGCTGACCCGGCGCGAGCGCGAGGTGCTGTCCTGCCTGGGCGAGGGCCTGTCCAACGCGGGCATCGCCGAGCGGCTCGACATGGCGGAGGCGACGGTGAAGACGCACGTCAGCCGCCTGCTGGGCAAGCTGGAGCTGCGCAGCCGGGTGCAAGCGGCGGTGCTCGCGCAGGAGTTGGGGATCTGACCCGCCACGGACCGGCACAGGTCAAGGTGGTCCAGACCTATTGACCGGTGGTCCAGACCTTTCTATTCTCACCGCACCATGAGTGGCGTGAGGCTCAGTCACGCCCCCCACAACTCCATCAAGGAGGCGCAGCATGCGCTTCAGACACAGAGCCGCGGCAGGGTTCGCGACCCTGTTGCTCCCCTTCGCCGGCCTCGTCGGCCTGGCGAGCCCGGCCCAGGCCGCGACGTCCGCCACCGCGACGTACGCCAAGACCCAGGACTGGGGCTCCGGCTTCGAGGGCAAGTGGACGGTGAAGAACACCGGCACCACCACCATCAGCTCCTGGACCGTCGAGTGGGACTTCCCCTCCGGCACCTCCGTCACCTCCGCCTGGGACGCCGACGTCACCTCCTCCGGCTCCCACTGGACCGCGAAGAACAAGTCCTGGAACGGCAGCCTCGCCCCCGGCGCCTCCGTCACCTTCGGCTTCAACGGCTCCGGCTCCGGCTCCCCCGCCAACTGCAAGCTCAACGGCGGCAGCTGCGACGGCGGCACCACCCAGCCCGGCGACAGCGCCCCGAGCGCCCCCGGCACCCCGACCGCCTCCGGCATCACCGACACCTCGGTGAAGCTGACCTGGTCCGCCGCCACCGACGACAAGGGCGTCAAGAACTACGACGTCCTGCGCGACGGCACCAAGGTCGCCACCGTGACGACGACCTCGTACACGGACACCGGCCTGACCAAGGGCACGGACTACTCCTAC
Organism: Streptomyces sp. NPDC044921; assembly: GCF_056432865.1. Taxonomy (NCBI): domain Bacteria; kingdom Bacillati; phylum Actinomycetota; class Actinomycetes; order Kitasatosporales; family Streptomycetaceae; genus Streptomyces; species Streptomyces sp. NPDC044921. The sequence continues at coordinate 133,927 of NZ_JBWKIF010000003.1, read as the reverse complement.
TCGGTCCAGGCCCGGGACACCGCCGACCAGACCGGCCCGGTCAGCGGCTCCGTCCGCGTCCGCACCACCGGCGGCACCACCGAGCCCCCGCCCACCGGCGACAAGATCAAGCTCGGTTACTTCACCGAGTGGGGCGTCTACGGCCGCAACTACCACGTCAAGAACCTCGTGACGTCGGGCACCGCGTCGAAGATCACCCACATCAACTACGCGTTCGGCAACGTCAAGAACGGTCAGTGCACCGTCGACGACACCTACGCCGCCTACGACAAGGCCTACACGGCCGACCAGTCCGTCAGCGGCACCGCCGACACCTGGGACCAGCCGCTGCGCGGCAACTTCAACCAGCTGCGCCAGCTGAAGGCGAAGTACCCGCACATCAAGGTGCTGTACTCCTTCGGCGGCTGGACCTACTCCGGCGGCTTCGGCCAGGCCGCGCAGAACGCGGCCGCGTTCGCCAAGTCCTGCAAGGCCGTCGTGGAGGACCCGCGCTGGGCCGACGTCTTCGACGGCATCGACATCGACTGGGAGTACCCGAACGCCTGCGGCCTGACCTGTGACACGTCCGGCCCGGCGGCCTTCAAGACCCTCTCCCAGGCCCTGCGGAACGAGTTCGGCCCGAACTACCTCGTCACCGCGGCCATCACCGCCGACGGCTCCGACGGCGGCAAGATCGACGCGGCCGACTACGGCGGCGCCGCGCAGTACCTCGACTGGTACAACGTGATGACGTACGACTACTTCGGCGCCTTCGACAAGGACGGCCCGACCGCCCCGCACTCCCCGCTCACCTCGTACCCGGGGATCCCGCAGGCGGGCTTCAACTCGGCCGACGCGATCGCCAAGCTCAAGGCCAAGGGCGTCCCGTCCGCGAAGCTGCTGCTCGGCATCGGCTTCTACGGCCGCGGCTGGACCGGCGTCACCCAGTCCGCCCCGGGCGGCTCGGCGACCGGCGCGGCTCCGGGCACGTACGAGGCGGGCATCGAGGACTACAAGATCCTGAAGAACTCCTGCCCGGCCACCGGCACGATCGCCGGCACGGCGTACGCCCACTGCGGCAGCAACTGGTGGTCCTACGACACCCCGGCGACCATCGCGGGCAAGATGAACTGGGCCAAGAACCAGGGCCTGGGCGGCGCGTTCTTCTGGGAGTTCAGCGGAGACACCGCGAACGGAGAACTCGCGACCGCGATCGACAGCGGCCTGAAGTAGACCGCTTCAAAGAAAAGTTCTAAGGGCCACAGGCCCTAGGCGACATTGACGCTCCCCCAGACTTCGTCCGGGGGGACCCCCACCCAGCGGGTGAACGTGGCTACGCCACGTTCACCCGCTGTCCGGGCGGGGCTGCCTCAAGCCACGCGAGGAAACCGGTCAGCGCGTCTTCGCTCATCGCGAGCTCCAGACGCGTGCCCCGGTGCAGACAGGCCAGGATCACATGGTCGGAGATGAGCGCCAGCTCCTCCTCGCCCTCCGGGACCCGGCGGCCGGCCACCTCGATCGAGGACCGCTCCAGCACGCGGCGCGGGCGCGGCGAGTACGAGAAGACACGGAACCACTCGACGCGGTCGCCGTTGTACCGGGCCACCCCGTACGCCCAGCCCTTGCCGTTCGGTTCGCTCCGCTCGGGGACGTCCCAGCGCAGGCTGGCGTCGAAGGTGCCGCCCGAGCGCTGGATGAGCCGGCGGCGCAGCCCGAAGACGAACAGGCCCACCACCACGAGGCCCACCACGATTCCGCACACAGTCAGAGCGAGGACCATCGACACCGACCTCCTCGTCTCCTAGGTAACGGAACGTAAAAAACACCCACATCCACCTCAGCCGCGGCCGGGTCCGGATCTCTCCGGTACCCAGCCGCGGCTGAGTGACGTCTTCACACGGCGGGCGCGGTCAGCGCGCCGCCGTCGCCGCCCGCAGACGGACGTCCGCGCGGCGCTGGGCCTCCGCGTCGTCCTCCGCCTTCGCGCGCTCCAGCTCCCGCTCCGCGCGCTGGACGTCGATCTCGTCCGACAGCTCGGCGACCTCCGCCAGCAGCGACAGCTTGTCGTCGGCGAACGAGATGAATCCGCCGTGCACCGCGGCGACGACCGTCCCGCCGTCGCTCGTGCGGATGGTCACCGGGCCCGACTCCAGCACACCGAGCAGCGGCTGGTGACCGGGCATGACGCCGATGTCGCCGGACGTGGTGCGCGCGACGACCAGGGTGGCCTGGCCGGACCAGACCTCACGGTCGGCCGCGACCAGCGCGACGTGCAGCTCAGCAGCCAAGGGTGGCTCCTCGGGTCACCACCCGGCGGGGGTGCCGGGTGTTGGTTACAAGTCTAATGGGCGTGACGAAGGGGGCGGGACGTTCCCCGCCCCCTCCGCCGTGAGCACGAGGCTCACATGTCGAGCGCGAGGCTCAGGAGACGCCCAGCTCCTTCGCGTTCTTCTTCAGGTCCTCGAGACCACCGCACATGAAGAACGCCTGCTCCGGGAAGTGGTCGTACTCGCCGTCGCAGATCGCGTTGAACGCGGCGATCGACTCGTCCAGCGGCACGTCCGAACCGTCCACGCCGGTGAACTGCTTGGCGGCGTGCGTGTTCTGGGACAGGAAGCGCTCCACGCGACGGGCACGGTGGACGACGAGCTTGTCCTCCTCGCCGAGCTCGTCGATACCGAGGATCGCGATGATGTCCTGCAGGTCCTTGTACTTCTGCAGGATGTTCTTCACGCGCATCGCGGCGTTGTAGTGGTCCGCCGAGATGTACCGCGGGTCGAGGATGCGGGACGTCGAGTCCAGCGGGTCCACGGCCGGGTAGATGCCCTTCTCGGAGATCGGACGGGAGAGCACCGTCGTCGCGTCGAGGTGGGCGAAGGTGGTGGCCGGGGCCGGGTCGGTCAGGTCGTCCGCGGGGACGTAGATCGCCTGCATCGAGGTGATCGAGTGACCACGGGTCGAGGTGATGCGCTCCTGGAGGATGCCCATCTCGTCGGCCAGGTTCGGCTGGTAGCCCACCGCGGAGGGCATGCGGCCGAGCAGGGTCGACACCTCGGAACCGGCCTGGGTGAAGCGGAAGATGTTGTCGATGAAGAACAGCACGTCCTGCTTCTGGACGTCACGGAAGTACTCCGCCATCGTCAGACCGGCCAGGGCCACGCGCAGACGGGTGCCCGGGGGCTCGTCCATCTGGCCGAAGACCAGGGCGGTCTTGTCCAGAACGCCGGACTCCTCCATCTCCGCGATGAGGTCGTTGCCCTCACGGGTGCGCTCGCCGACGCCCGCGAAGACGGAGACGCCCTCGTGGAGGTTGGCGACACGCATGATCATTTCCTGGATCAGCACGGTCTTGCCGACACCGGCACCACCGAACAGACCGATCTTGCCGCCCTTGACGTACGGGGTGAGCAGGTCGACGACCTTCAGGCCCGTCTCGAACATCTCGGTCTTCGACTCGAGCTGGTCGAACGCGGGGGCCTTGCGGTGGATGGGCCAGCGCTCGCCCGTGTGGACCTCGTCGCTGTTCAGCACCTCACCGAGGGTGTTGAACACCTTGCCCTTGGTGAAGTCGCCGACCGGGACGGTGATGCCCGCACCGGTGTCGACGACCGGGGCCTGGCGGACCAGGCCGTCGGTGGGCTGCATGGAGATGGCGCGGACCAGGCCGTCACCCAGGTGCTGGGCGACCTCCAGGGTCAGCGTCTTCTTCTCGCCCGCCAGCGCCGGGTCGGCGACCTCGACGTGGAGGGCGTTGTAGATCTCGGGCATCGCGTCGACGGGGAACTCCACGTCGACGACCGGGCCGATGACCCGCGCGACGCGGCCAGTGGCCACGCCAGCAGGAGCGGTCGGCTCAACAGTGGTGGTCATTTGTCAGTCACTCCCCGCGGTCGCGTCGGCCAGGGCACTGGCGCCACCGACGATCTCGCTGATTTCCTGGGTGATTTCGGCCTGGCGGGCCTGGTTGGCAAGCCGGGTGAGCGTCTCGATGAGCTCGCCGGCGTTGTCGGTGGCCGACTTCATCGCGCGCCGCGTGGCGGCGTGCTTGGAGGCGGCCGACTGGAGCAGCGCGTTGTAGACGCGGCTCTCCACGTAACGCGGCAGCAGGGCGTCCAGGACGTCCTCCGCCGAGGGCTCGAAGTCGAACAGCGGGAGGATCTCGCCCTTGGGCTTGGCCTCCTGCTCGACCTCCTCGAGGCTGAGCGGCAGGAGCCGGGCCTCGATCGCCGTCTGCGTCATCATCGACACGAACTCGGTGTAGACGATGTGGAGCTCGTCCACGCCGCCCTCGGCCGTCTCCGTCTCGATGGCCTCGATCAGCGGTGCCGCGACCTTCTTGGCGTCCGCGTACGACGGGTCGTCGGTGAAGCCCGTGAACGACTCCGCGATCTTGCGCTCGCGGAAGTTGTAGTGGGCGACACCACGGCGGCCGACGATGTAGTTGACGACCTCCTTGCCCTCGGCCTCGAGCTTCGCCGTGAGCTTCTCCGCGGCCTTGATGGCGTTGGAGTTGAAGGCGCCGGCCAGACCGCGGTCGCTCGTGAGGAGCAGGACCGCGGCACGGGTCGGGTTCTCCGGCTCCGTCGTCAGCGGGTGCTTGGTGTTGCTACCGGTGGCGACCGCCGTGACCGCCCGGGTGAGCTCGGTCGCGTACGGGGTGGAGGCCGCCACCTTGCGCTGCGCCTTGACGACGCGCGAGGCGGCGATCATCTCCATCGCCTTGGTGATCTTCTTGGTCGCGGTGACGGATCGGATGCGACGCTTGTAGACCCGGAGCTGGGCTCCCATGAGTCAGGTCCCTTCCGTCGTCACTTGCCGGCAGCCGGGGCGTCCTCGCCGAGCAGCTTGCCGTCGGAGGTCTCGAACTGCTTCTTGAACTCCGCGATGGCGTCGGCGACGGCCTGCAGCGTGTCGTCGGACATCTTGCCGCCCTCGCGGATGGAGGTCATCAGGCCCTGCTCCTTGCGGTGCAGGTACTCCAGCAGCTCCTTCTCGAAGCGGCGGATGTCGGCGACGGGGACGTCGTCCATCTTGCCGGTGGTGCCGGCCCAGACGGAGACGACCTGGTCCTCGGTGGCCATCGGCTGGTACTGCGGCTGCTTCAGCAGCTCGACCATGCGCTGACCGCGCTCCAGCTGCGCCTTCGACGCGGCGTCCAGGTCGGAACCGAAGGCGGCGAACGCCTCCAGCTCGCGGAACTGGGCGAGGTCCACGCGCAGCCGGCCGGAGACCTGCTTCATCGCCTTGTGCTGCGCGGAACCACCGACTCGGGAGACGGAGATACCGACGTTCAGCGCGGGGCGCTGACCGGCGTTGAACAGGTCCGACTCCAGGAAGCACTGGCCGTCGGTGATGGAGATGACGTTGGTCGGGATGAACGCCGAGACGTCGTTGGCCTTGGTCTCGACGATCGGCAGACCGGTCATCGAACCCGCGCCCATCTCGTCGGAGAGCTTGGCGCAGCGCTCCAGCAGACGGGAGTGCAGGTAGAAGACGTCACCCGGGTAGGCCTCACGGCCCGGCGGGCGGCGCAGCAGCAGCGACACGGCGCGGTAGGCGTCGGCCTGCTTCGACAGGTCGTCGAAGATGATCAGGACGTGCTTGCCCTGGTACATCCAGTGCTGGCCGATGGCCGAACCGGTGTACGGCGCCAGGTACTTGAAGCCGGCCGGGTCGGACGCCGGGGCGGCGACGATGGTCGTGTACTCCAGCGCGCCGGCCTCCTCCAGAGCGCCGCGCACGCCGGCGATGGTGGAGCCCTTCTGGCCGATGGCGACGTAGATGCAGCGGACCTGCTTGTTCGGGTCGCCGGTGCGCCAGTTGTCGCGCTGGTTGATGATCGTGTCGACGGCCAGGGCGGTCTTGCCGGTCTGGCGGTCACCGATGATCAGCTGGCGCTGGCCGCGGCCGATCGGGGTCATCGCGTCGACGGCCTTGTAGCCCGTCTCCATCGGCTCGTGCACCGACTTGCGGACCATGACGCCCGGGGCCTGCAGCTCCAGGGCGCGACGGTCTTCGGTCTCGATCTCGCCGAGGCCGTCGATCGGGTTGCCGAGGGGGTCCACCACGCGGCCGAGGTAGCCCTCGCCCACCGCGACGGAGAGAACCTCACCGGTGCGGGAGACCGGCTGTCCCTCCTCGACGCCGCTGAACTCGCCGAGGACGATGGCACCGATCTCGCGCTCCTCGAGGTTGAGGGCGAGGCCGAGGGTGCCGTCCTCGAACTTCAGCAGCTCGTTGGCCATGGTCGAGGGCAGGCCCTCGACCTTCGCGATGCCGTCGCCGGCAAAGGTGACCGTACCGACCTCCTCGCGCGAGGCCGCGTCCGGCTTGTACGCCTGGACGAAGTTCTCCAGCGCGTCCCGGATCTCCTCCGGCCGGATCGTGAGCTCCGCCATCTGGGTTCCCTGCTCTCCTTGTTGGGCCCGAAGTTTCTTAGGGGGTCTGGGGGCGACCCCCAGGATTCTTCTGCACGGCCCAACCAGGGCCGTCGTAAGTACGTTGTGCCTATTGAGTTGCTGCTCAGCCGGCGAGCCGGCGGCTGGCGTCCTCGATGCGGTCCGCGAGGGAGCCGTTGATGACCTCGTCGCCGACCTGCACCCGGATCCCGCCGAGGACCTCGGGGTCCACGTCCAGGTTGAGGTGCATCGTGCGGCCGTAGAGCTTCGCGAGGGCGGCACCCAGGCGCTGCTTCTGCGGGTCGCTCAGCGGCACCGCCGAGGTCACGGTGGCGACCATGCGGTCCCGCCGCTCGGCGGCGAGCTTGGACAGGGACTCCAGTCCCGTCTCCAGGCTACGTCCCCGGGGCGCGGTCACAAGGCGCGTCACCAGACGCTCGGTGGCCGCCTGCGCCCGGCCGCCCAGCAGGCTGCGCAGCAGCCCGCTCTTGGCCGAGGTGGTGGCCTTGCGGTCGGTCAGCGCGGCACGCAGCTCGGTGCTGCCGGAGACGATCCGGCCGAACCGGAACAGCTCGTCCTCGACGTCGTCGAGCTTGCCGGCCTGCTGCGCGGCGGTGAGGTCGGCGGTGTCGGCCAGCTGCTCCAGCGCGTCCACCAGGTCGCGCGACTGCGACCAGCGGGAGCGCACCATGCCGGCCACCAGGTCCGCGGCCGGGCCGCTGACCTGGGTGCCGAGCAGGCGCTGTGCCAGCCCGGCCTTGGCCTCGCCGGACTGCGCCGGGTCGGTCAGGACCCGACGCAGCGACACCTCGCGGTCGAGCAGCGCGGTGACGGCGGCCAGCTCACCGGCGAGCGAGCCCGCGTCGACGGACGTGGAGTCCGTCAGCGCGTCGAGACGCTCTCGTGCGGCTGCCAGGGCCTCGCGGCTCGCTCCGTTCATCGGCCGGCCTCGGCCTTCTCCTCGAGCTCGTCGAGGAACCGGTCGATCACGCGGCTCTGGCGGGCGTGGTCCTCCAGGGACTCGCCGACGAGCTTGCCGGCCAGATCGGTGGCGAGCTTGCCCACGTCCTGGCGCAGCGCGGACGCGGCGGCCTTGCGGTCGGCCTCGATCTGGGCGTGACCGGCGGCGACGATCTCCTCGCGCTGCCGCTGGCCCTCGGCCCGCATCTCGGCGATGAGAGCGGCACCCTGCTCCTGCGCCTCCTGGCGCAGACGCGCGGCCTCGTGCCGGGCCTCGGCGAGCTGTGCCTTGTACTGCTCAAGGACGCTCTGGGCCTCGACCTTCATGGTCTCGGCCTCTTCGATACCGCCTTCGATCGCCGCGCGGCGCTCCTCCAGAACCTTGTTGATGTTCGGAAGCAGCTTCTTCCAGAAGAAGAAGAACACGATGGCGAAGGCGATGGTGCCGACGAGCAGCTCGGGGCCCGGAGGAACGAGCGGGTTCTGCTCCTCCTCGGCCGCCAGCTGCACCAGGTTGGCGATCACATCAGTGCCTTTCGTCGATATGTGTCAGGTGGCTAAGGCTTAGACACCGAACACGAACGGCATGACGATGCCGATGAGGGCGAGCGCCTCACAGAAGGCGAAACCGAGGATCTGGTTGGCGCGGATGAGACCGGCGGCCTCGGGCTGACGGGCGAGAGCCTGCGTGCCGTTACCGAAGATGATGCCGACGCCGACGCCGGGGCCGATGGCGGCGAGACCGTAGCCGATGGAACCGAGGGAGCCGGAGACCTCAGCGGCAAGCTGCACAGCGGACATGCTGTAACTTCCTTCTCTTTGCGGACCGGTGGGGGTTGGCCACCGGACGACTGGGGGTTTACGGGCGGATGGGCTCAGTGGTGCTCGGCGAGAGCACCCTGAATGTAGGAGCAGGCCAGCAGCACGAAGACGTACGCCTGAACGGCCTGGACGAAGAGCTCGAAGAGGATCATGACCATGGTCATGACGAAGGAGACACCGGCCGCCGGGATCATCCAGCTGTTCAGCAGGTACCAGGAGGCGACGGTGAACATCACCAGCATCAGGTGACCGGCGAACATGTTCGCGAACAGTCGCACCGCGTGCGTGAAGGGCCGCACCAGCAGGTTCGAGAAGAACTCGATGACCATGACGAGCGGCAGCACGGCACCGAGCGACTTGTCGTAGCCCGTGACGTTCTTGAAGAAGCCGACGAAGCCGTGCCGCTTGAAGGTCAAACCGACCCACGTGATGTAGACGACGGCGGCCAGCACGATCGGGTACGCGATGATCGACGACACCGGGAACTGTGCCAGCGGGATCACGGACCAGATGTTCATGATCCAGATGAAGAAGAACAGCGAGACCATCAGGGGGACGTACTTCTCGCCCTCCTTCTTGCCGAGGGTCTCGTAGACGATGCCGCGGCGGACGAAGTCGTATCCGGCTTCACCGACCATCTGCAGCTTGCCCGGCACCACCTTCGCCTTGCCGAAGGCCGCGTAGAAGAAGCCGATGACGAGGAGGGTGGTGATGAGGGCGAGCAGCATCACCTTGTTGAACTCGAACCCCCCGACCGTGGCGATCGGCTTGAAGAGGAACGAGTGCAGGCCCGGTGCCGGAAAACCACACCCGTCGGACATGATCCGACAGCTCCAGTCGAAGGCGAGCTGGGTCTGGTCAGCACTCACCGCGGGCTCCTTCGGTGTGACGCATAGGTACGGCAACCTCGTTGTGTCGGCGCGGCGCGCAGCCGCGGATCGGCACCGGACTGGTGTTACGGATGTGAGGGCGGCTGGGGGGCATCGAGCCTCGCGTTCGAGCAGGCGTCAGCTCAGATGCCCGCGCCCGCGATGCCGCAGTTGGCACCGGACGATAGCAGGAGTTCGTACTGCCCTTTATCGCGCCCCTACTCGTCACGACGACGACCCGGTCTTCTCGGGCTTCTCGCTCTTCTCGGAGTCCGGGTCGATGTAGAAGATCTTGGCCTTCATGTGCGCACGGGCCTGCGCAGCCATCCACACGACGGTCGCGACGACGAGCCCGATGGCGAACGCCTTCGCGTTGAAGAGAGAGGTGTCCCTGAAGAGGGCGACGAAGATCATGAGAAGCAGCAACTGGGCGACGTAGAGCATCAGCCCCATCGCCTGGAACAACTGCGGGAGCGTTTTTGCCGTCCACTGGAGGACGTACAGACCGATCCCCATGAAGAGGATGGCCAGCAGTGCGCCGATCCCGGCGCCGACGGCTCCCTTGCCTCCGGCCACCACACCACTGACGGCGGCCGTGACCACACCGGCAGCGGCTGTGGGCACAGCACACTGCAGAAGGTTCCGGGCGTCATTGGACGGCATGGCGGCAACTCCGCTTTCGCAGGGGGCAGGGGTGTCGTCATGGACGAGCGTAGTCCCGGGCTGAGTGGAGACCTCACACCGCTGGACCGTCGCACTGCGGTCCTTCGGCTCTATCCGGGGGGTTCTCGTGAACCGTATCACAAACTATTTGATGCAGTCTTTACCTGAAGGTGTGCGCACTCTCACACATGAGAGTGAACCTGCCCGTCTGAGCGTGAACATCGCCGGGATGTCTGGTATTGGAGCGCTTCGCACCCCCATCAGCATCCCACGACTTGGCAATGCTCTAGTCAGATTCTTACCTTGTCCCCGCCTTGCGCCGGGCGGCGGGGTGTGAGCGGGCGCCGATCGCCGTCGCTCCGTTGGCACCCGAGACGCCGGACGCCACCGGGGTACGGCTCTCCGGTCCGGGCCGCGCGGGCTGGTCCGTCGCGGACGCCGGGGTCGAGGCCTCCGGTGCCAGGGCCGCGACCGCGCCGCGGCGGCGGTAGCGCGGCGGCACGAACCGCTCCATCCAGCGCGGGGTGCGCGGCGTGAACCGCGGCAGCAGGAGCAGGACCAGACCGATCGCGCTGAGGAAGACCACGCCGAGCACGATCCACATCGACGCCGAGTTGACCGAGTAGGCCAGCGCGCCGAAGGCGATGAGCGCGGACCAGAAGTACATGATCAGCACCGCGCGGCTGTGCGAGTGCCCGATCTCCAGCAGCCGGTGGTGCAGGTGGCCCCGGTCGGCGGCGAACGGCGACTGGCCGCGCCAGGTGCGGCGCACGATCGCCAGGATCAGGTCGGCGGCCGGCACCGCGATGATCGTCAGCGGCAGCAGCAGCGGGATGTAGACGGGCACCGTCTGGTGCACGGCCTCCTTCTCGGACCCGACGTACAGGTTGAGCGCGTCCGGGTCGACCTGCCCGGTGACGGAGATCGCGCCGGCGGCCAGGACCAGGCCGATCAGCATCGAGCCCGAGTCGCCCATGAAGATCCGCGCCGGGTGCATGTTGTGCGGCAGGAAGCCCAGGCACATGCCCATCAGGATCGCCGCGAACAGCGTGGCCGGGGCGGCGGCCTCGATGCCGTACGAGTACCAGATGCGGTAGGCGTACAGGAAGAACGCGGTGGCCGCGATGCAGACCATGCCGGCCGCCAGGCCGTCCAGGCCGTCGACGAAGTTGACCGCGTTGATGGTGATGACGACGAGCGCGACCGTCAGCAGCGTGCCCTGCCACTGGGTGAGCGCCACCGAGCCCACGCCCGGGATCGGCAGCCACAGGATCGTCAGGCCCTGCACGACCATCACGCCCGCGGCGATCATCTGGCCGCCCAGCTTGATCAGGGCGTCGATCTCGAACTTGTCGTCCAGGACGCCGATCAGCCAGATCAGGGCCGCTCCGGACAGCAGCGCCCGGGGTTCGTTGGAGGTCTCGAAGACCTGGTTGAGGTTGGTCAGGTGGTCGGCGACCAGCAGGCCCGCGCACAGGCCGAAGAACATGGCGATACCGCCGAGCCGCGGAGTGGGTTCCCGGTGCACGTCACGGGCCCGGATCTCCGGCATCGCCCCGGCCACGATCGCGAACTTGCGTACCGGCCCTGTCAGCAGATACGTCACCGCGGCCGTGACGCAGAGCGTCAGCAGGTATTCACGCACGGGCTTCCCCACAGGTCTCGCTGGCCATCTCAGCTCCACACCCTAGCGATGCGCGCATATGGGTGGGGACTTCCGGGTAGCGACGATGGTTGCACGAGTGGCTGTGCACCTCGGTGCGCCTCCCCCGGCTCAGCGGGGATACGGCGGAAACGCACCGGCCAGTTCCCGCACTTCTTCACGGGCTCTCACCGGCTCCGTCACACCCCGCAGCACACCGGCGAGCAGCTTGGCGATCCGGGCCATCTCCGCCTCGCCCATGCCCTGCGTGGTGACCGCGGCCGTGCCGAGCCGCAGGCCCCGGGCGTCGCCGTGCGGCAGGGCGCAGCAGTCCAGGACCAGGCCGGCGGCGGCCAGCCGGCCCCGGGCGGTGCGCCCGTCGACGCCGAGCGGCGCCGGGTCGGCGGTGATCAGGTGGGTGTCCGTGCCGCCGGTGGTGACGGCCAGGCCCTCGGCGGCCAGCCGGGCCGCGAGAACCCGCGCGTTCGCCACCACCTGATGGGCGTACGCGGCGAACGCCGGTGTTGCCGCCTCGCCGAACGCGACGGCCTTGGCGGCGATGGTGTGCATCTGGGCGCCGCCCTGCGTGAAGGGGAACACGGCCCGGTCCACCCGCTCGGCCAGCTCCGCCCGGCACAGGATCATGCCGCCGCGCGGGCCCCGCAGCACCTTGTGGGTGGTCGCGCAGACGACGTCCGCGTACGGCACCGGGCTGGGCGCCGCTCCCCCGGCCACCAGCCCCATCGGGTGCGCGGCGTCCGCGACGAGGTAGGCGCCCACCTCGTCGGCGACCTCGCGGAAGAAGCCGTAGTCGAAGTGCCGCGGGTAGGCGATCGAACCGCACACGATCGCCTTGGGGCGGCGCGTGCGGGCCAGGGTGCGCACCTGCTCGTGGTCGACGAGCCCGGACTCGGCCTCCAGGCCGTAGCCGACGAAGTCGAACCAGCGGCCGGAGAAGTTCACCGGCGAGCCGTGCGTGAGGTGGCCGCCGTGCGGCAGGCCCAGGGCGAGGACGGTGTCGCCGGGGCGCAGCAGGGCGGCGTAGGCGGCCAGCACCGCCGAAGACCCCGAGTGGGACTGCACGTTGGCGTGGTCGGCGCCGAACAGGGCCCGGGCCCGGTCGACGGCGAGCCGCTCGGCGACGTCCACGATCTCGCAGCCGCCGTGGTGGCGGGCCCCCGGATAGCCCTCGGCGTACTTGTTGGCGAGCGGTGAGCCGAGGGCGGCCAGCACGGCCGGGGAGCTGAAGTTCTCGGCGGCGATCAGCTGGAGCGTCGTCGCCTGCCGCTCCCGCTCCCCGAGCAGGACGTCGGCGAGCTCGGGGTCCTGGCGGCGCAGGACATCGGCCTCGATGGCAGGGGTGACCGTCATGGTGGGCTCCGGGCGTCGACGGTGACGTACGACCAATGTAGGCCCGGGGCCCCCGCGGCGCTCGGTCGTTACGTCCGTGCGGGAACGCCGGTGAGCGCCGTGACGACCGGGTCGAGCGCCTGGTGTATCTCGTCGCCGATGGACCGGAAGAACGTCAGGGGCGCCCCGTACGGGTCGTAGACCTCGTCCGCCTCGGCGTTCGGGGCGAGCAGCCACCCGCGTAGAGCCGCCGCGGCGCGGACCAGGGCACGGGCGCGGCCCACCACGCCGTCCTCCAGGGGCGGCAGGGTCGCCGGGTCGATGGCCTTGACCAGGCGGGTGAACTCCTTGAGCGTGAAGGTGCGCAGGCCCGCCGAGTGGCCCATCGAGATGACCTGCGCCCGGTGGTCGCGGGTGGCGGTCAGCACCAGGTCGGCGCGGATCACGTGCTCGTCGAGGAGCTCGCGCCCGGTGAAGCCGGAGGCGTCCGCGCCGAAGTCGGCCAGGACGGTCTCCGCGTGGGCCTCCATGGGCGCGCCCTCGTGACCCCAGGTGCCGGCGCTCTCCACGATCAGGCCGCCGCCCAGGATGCCCAGCCGCTCCTGCACGAAATGGCGGGTCAGCCGCTCGGTGATGGGTGAGCGGCACACGTTGCCGGTGCTGACGTGGAGGATGCGGAAGCTGTCGCGCGGCAGTCCCACGAAGGTCGTCGTGATCTCCGCCGCGCTGTCCCCGTTGCCTATGCCACGCCCCTCAGGGGCCGTCAATTCGCCACCTCGAGGTCGGGTACGACCTTCCTCAGCTCGTCCGCCGAGAGCGCGCCGGCGCGCAGCAGCATCGGCACCTCACGGGTCACGTCGACGATCGACGACGGCACGTTGCCGGGGGTCGGGCCGCCGTCGAGGTAGACGGAGACGGAGTCGCCGAGCATCTGCTGCGCCGCGTCGCAGTTCTCCGGCGCCGGGTGGCCGGTGAGGTTGGCGGAGGACACGGCCATGGGACCGACCTCGGTGAGCAGTTCGATGGCGACGGGGTGCAGCGGCATGCGCACGGCGACCGTGCCCCGGGTGTCCCCGAGGTCCCACTGCAGGGACGGCTGGTGCTTGGCGACGAGCGTCAGGGCGCCCGGCCAGAAGGCGTCCACGAGCTCCCAGGCCAGCTCGGAGAAGTCCGTGACGAGCCCGTGCAGCGTGTTCGGCGAGCCGATGAGGACGGGGGTGGGCATGTTGCGCCCGCGGCCCTTGGCCTGCAGCAGGTCGGAGACCGCCTCCGAGGAGAACGCGTCGGCGCCGATGCCGTACACCGTGTCCGTCGGCAGCACCACGAGCTCGCCACGGCGGACGGCGGACGCTGCCTCGCGCAGACCGGTGACTCGGTCGGTCGCGTCGTTGGTGTCGTATCGCCGTGCCATCTTTAGCTGGCCTCCTCGTACACGTGCTGCTGGGATGAAGTCCGCGAGGTCCGCGACGTCTGCGGGGATCGCGGGGTGCCCTGGGTGCTCACGGCAGCGCCTTGCGGGCCGTGGCGAAGCGCGGGCGGTTGTTCAGGTCCGGGTGGTCGGCCGCGTCGGTCCAGCCGCGGTCCTCGGCGAAGATCCACGGCACCTGGCCGCCCTGGGTGTCGGCGTGCTCCACGACCACCACGCCCCCGGGGCGCAGCAGCCGGTGCGCGGTCCGCTCCAGGCCGCGGATGAGGTCCAGGCCGTCCTCGCCGGAGAACAGGGCCAGGCCGGGGTCGTAGTCCCGCGCCTCGGGAGCGACGTACTCCCACTCCGTGAGCGGGATGTAGGGCGGGTTGGAGATGACCAGGTCGACCTGGCCGTCGAGGTCCGGGAAGGCGGTCAGGGCGTCGCCCTGGCGCAGCTCCACCCTGGATCCCTCCACGTTCTTGCGGGTCCACCGCAGGGCGTCCTCGGACAGCTCCACGGCGTGCACGCGCGAGCGCGGGACCTCCTGGGCGAGGGCGAGCGCGATGGCGCCGGAGCCGGTGCACAGGTCGACGATGCACGGCTCGACGACGTCCATGGCCCGCACCGCGTCTATGGCCCAGCCGACCACGGACTCGGTCTCGGGACGCGGCACGAACACCCCGGGGCCGACCTGGAGTTCCAGGTACCGGAAGTAGGCGCGCCCGGTGATGTGCTGGAGCGGCTCGCGGGCCTCGCGGCGGGCGATGACCTCCCAGTACCGGGCGTCGAAGTCGGAGTCCTTGACGGAGTGCAGCTCGCCGCGCTTGACGCCGTGCACGAACGCGGCGAGCTCCTCCGCGTCGGTACGCGGCGAGGGCACGCCGGCGTCGGCGAGCCGCTGGGTGGCCTGGGCCACCTCCGCGAGCAGCAGATTCACGCAAGTCCTCCGAGTGTGCTCGTTCGTGCCCTTCGTGCCTTACGCAGCCGCCAGCTTCGCCGCCGAGTCCGCGTCGACGCAGGCCTGGATCACCGCGTCGAGGTCGCCGTCCAGGACCTGGTCCAGGTTGTACGCCTTGAAGCCGACGCGGTGGTCCGAGATGCGGTTCTCCGGGAAGTTGTACGTGCGGATCTTCTCGGAGCGGTCGACGGTGCGGACCTGGCTGCGGCGGGCGTCGGCGGCCTCCCGCTCCGCTTCCTCCTGCGCCATGGCGAGCAGCCTGGAGCGCAGGATACGCAGTGCCTGCTCCTTGTTCTGCAGCTGGCTCTTCTCGTTCTGGCAGGAGGCGACGACTCCGGTCGGGATGTGCGTGATGCGCACGGCGGAGTCGGTGGTGTTGACGGACTGCCCGCCGGGACCGGAGGACCGGTAGACGTCGATGCGCAGGTCGTTGGGGTTGATCTCGACGTCGACCTCCTCGGCCTCGGGCGTGACGAGCACGCCGGCCGCGGAGGTGTGGATACGGCCCTGGGACTCGGTCGCGGGCACGCGCTGCACGCGGTGCACGCCGCCCTCGTACTTCAGCCGGGCCCACACGCCCTGTCCGGGCTCGGTGGCGCCCTGACCGCCCTTGGTCTTCACGGCGACCTGGACGTCCTTGTAGCCGCCCAGCTCGGACTCGGTGGCGTCGATGATCTCGGTCTTCCAGCCGACGCGCTCGGCGTAGCGCAGGTACATGCGCAGCAGGTCGCCCGCGAACAGCGCGGACTCGTCGCCGCCGGCGCCGGCCTTGATCTCCAGGATGACGTCCTTGTCGTCGCTGGGGTCGCGCGGGACGAGCAGGAGGCGCAGCTTCTCCGTCAGCTCCTCCTGCCGCTTCTCCAGCTCCTTGACCTCGGCCGCGAAATCGGGATCGTCGGCGGCGAACTCGCGTGCGGTCCCGATGTCGTCGCCCGTCTGCTTCCAGGAGCGGTACGTCGTGACGATCGGGGTGAGCTCGGCGTAACGCTTGTTCAGCTTGCGCGCGTTGGCCTGGTCGGCGTGGACCGACGGGTCGGCGAGCTTCTTCTCCAGGTCGGCGTGCTCGGCGACGAGTTCCTCGACGGCCTCGAACATCTTGGGGCTCCTGTGTACGGACGGGGGTGAAGGGGCGGGCGACCAAAAACGCCGGTCCCGGCGCGCCCCCCGGTGGGGACACTGCCGTGGACCGGCGAAATGGGGCTCGCTACTTCTTGGAGCCGGCGGCCTTGCCGAAGCGGGCCTCGAAGCGGGCCACACGGCCACCGGTGTCGAGGATCTTCTGCTTGCCCGTGTAGAACGGGTGGCACTCGGAGCACACGTCGGCCCGGATGGTGCCGGACTCGATGGTGCTGCGCGTGGTGAACGACGCGCCGCAGGTGCAGCTGACCTGCGTCTCGACGTACTCGGGGTGGATGTCGCGCTTCAAGGTGTCTCCTAGGTTTCGGGAGGGCGCCGGGTCGCCGCCGCGGGGTGCGGGGGCGTGAACCGGAGCCGACGTACCAGTCTGCCAGGACTGGGGCCATCCCCCAAAACCGGGGGTTGCGGTGATCTATTCCCCGCGGGCCCGTGGGGGCTTGTCGCGCCCGCGCGGCGGAGCCGTACATCGCCACGGCCCCGCGCCCCTCACGGGGCGCTGACCACGCCCTTAGCCTCGCCGGTGGCGGAGCCGGAGGTCGCCGACTCCGGGATCGGCCGGTCGTTCGCCAGGGCCTTCCAGATCTGGTCGGCCTTCTTCTCCTGGAGGAGGACGCGGTTGGGGTCGGCCGGGTCGTAGACGACCGGCATCGTGACCATGTGCATGTTGGCGGGGCTGATGCCCCGCAGGCCGCTCGCGAAGGAGGCGAGCTTGTTGACCGAGCCGAGGTCGGAGTCGGTCGTCACCGTCTTGGTCGCGGTCTCCGCGAGGTCGAGCAGCTTCTTCGGATTGCTGAAGACGCCGACGTCCTTGACCTGGTGGACCAGGGCCTTGATGAAGGCCTGCTGGAGCTGGATGCGGCCGAGGTCGGAGCCGTCACCGACGCCGTGCCGGGTGCGGACCAGGCCGAGGGCCTGCTCGCCGTCGAGTCTGTGGGTGCCGGCCTTCAGCTTCAGGTGGCTGTCGGGGTCGTCGATGCTCCTGGTCGTGGTGATCTCGACGCCGCCGAGGTCGTCGATGAGCTTCTGGAAGCCGGCGAAGTCGACCTCCAGGTAGTGGTCCATGCGCAGGTCCGTGATGGACTCGACGGTCTTCACGGCGCAGGCGGCTCCGCCGGTGGAGTACGCGGAGTTGAACATCGCGTTGCGGGCGGCGGGGTGCTCGTTGCCCTGGGTGTCCGTGCAGGCGGGCCGGTCGATGAGGGTGTCGCGCGGGATGGAGACCACGCTGGCCTTCTTGTGGCCCTTGTAGATGTGGACGATCATCGCCGTGTCGGAGCGGGCGCTGCCGTCGTCGGTGCCGCCGCCCAGCTTCCTGTTGCTGCCGGAGCGGGTGTCCGAGCCGAGCACCAGGATGTTCTCGGAGCCGTTGTCGGCCGCCCTGGGACGGTCGGTGCCCAGGGCCTGGTCGATGTCGACGCTCTTGAGGTTGCCGTTGAGCTTGAAGTACACGTAGCCCACGCCGGCGCCGCCCAGGACGACGATGCCCGCGGCGGTCCAGGCCGTGATGATCAGGCCCTTGTGGCGCCTGCGGGGGGCGCGGCGTCGGCCCTTGCCGCGGTTGCGCGGTCCCTTCGTGCCGGTCTCGCCCGGTATACCCGGATCCGGCGTGCTCTCGGCAGACATGTGCTCCTCAGCTCGTCTACGGTCGGTTACCCCCTGCGGTCAGTGCCAGGCGTGGCCGGTCGGAACCCTTCCTCGCACCATCGTCGCTCCGCCTGGTCAGACGGGGAAACTCGGGAAAGGGTTGCACAACGGACTGTGCCCACCGCGTGGGGCGGTGGGCACAGTGTGTGGCCGGTGGGGCCGGGGGGACCCGGCTCACCTGCTGTTTCAGCCGAGGATGTCGTACTGCTTGAAGTCGGTGGCGACGGACTTCCTTGTGGTGAAGATCTCGCTGGTCGCCTTGCCGGTGCCCGCGTACAGGTAGAGCGTGCCGCCGGGGGTGCGGGCCAGGAAGTCGGCCCTGCCGTCACCGGTGATGTCACCGACCGCGTCGAAGGCGTTGTACGTGGTGCTGCTCCAGGTGCGGACCTTGATCCGGCCGGAGAACGCCCCGGTGCCGGACTTGCCGGTGCCCTTGTACAGGTAGACCGTGCCGCCGCTCTTGCTGCGGGCGATCAGGTCGGTCTTGCCGTCACCGGTGAAGTCGCCCTTGCCGCGGACGGAGTTGTACTGGTTCCAGCCGGTGCCGACCTTGACGCGCGGGGCGAAGGTGCCGTTGCCCTTGCCCGGGTAGATCCACATCACGCCGGCCGAGTCGACGGAGAGCAGGTCGGGCAGGTAGTCGCCGGTGACGTCACCGGGGGTGACGATGCGGGTGCGGGTCTTCCAGTTGTCGGCGATCTGCTGGGTGGACCAGGTGCCGCTGGAGATCACGTAGCGGGTCCAGTAGACGTCGCCGGTGGAGCTGACCCGGTAGACGAGGTCCTGGTAGCCGTCGCGGTCGAGGTCGGTCTGCAGGACGACGTTGACGCCGTCCCAGTTGCCCCAGGACTCGCGGGCGGCGAGGGAGGTGCCGTTGGAGTTCTTGGAGTAGCCGGTCTTGGTGGAGGCGTTGCGCACCCACACGTCGGCCCGGTGGTCGCCGTTGATGTTGGTGTCGTCGAGCCGCGGGTAGGCCGCGCCGACGTAGGTGCTGACCTTGCTGAAGACGCTGTAGGCGCCCTTGGCGACGCAGTCGGTCACGCCCCAGGACACGACACCGACGATGCGGTTGTTGACGACCAGGGGGCCGCCGGAGTCGCCGTTGCAGGCGGTGGTGGTGCCGGTGTCGCTGCCGGTGGCGGGCTTGCCCGCGCACACCATGTGGCCCTTGACGAAGTCCGCGCCGTACGCGGCGGAGCAGGTCGCGTCGGACTGGATGGGCAGCGTGGCCGTCTTCAGCGTGTCGGAGATGGCGTCGCTGGTGGAGCTGGTGCGTCCCCAGCCGTAGACCTTGGCGCTGGTGCCGGCCTGGTACGAGGCGGTGTCGCCGGGCGTCGTCATGCGGATCGGCGTGGCCTTGACCGGGACCGGCAGGGTCAGCACCGCGATGTCGTTGTCGATGGTCCTCGCGCTGTACGACGCGTGGTTCCACTGCCGCCAGACGCCGGTGACGGTGCCGCCGTGCAGGTCGGTGCCGTCCGCGGAGGGCAGCTGGGAGGTGCCGGTGACGACGGCGCCGTTGGCGTGCCAGTCGTAGCCCTTGACGCAGTGCGCGGCGGTGAGGATCTTCGTCGGCGCGACGACGGCGCCGCCGCAGAAGAAGCCGATGTCGTCACCGGTGCTGGAGGTGCCCCGGTCGTCGTAGTAGTGGAGCTGGGCCATCCAGGGCGCCGAGGTGATGGTGGTCTGGCTGCCACCGATGATCTTCGGGTCGATACGGCTGGTCCCGGTGCTCGCGCTCAGCGAGGCCTTGCTCGTCCCGCCCGCCGTGTCGTCGCCGGCCAGGGCGCCGGCGACGCGCTTCTCCAGCTCCGCGAGCGGCGGCGAGGCGGCCACGGCGGGCTTGACGGCGGGCTGCGGCAGCGGGGTGGCCGCGCCGGCGGAGGTCGTCAGCAGCGCGGCAGCCACGGCGGCGGCCACACCGGCGGCGGCGACGGGCAGCGCGATGCGTATCCGGCGTCTGTGCCGGCCGCCCCCGGGCATGGATGTACCCACGAATGTCCCCCCGCGGGATCAAAGTGCGAAGAGAGCGTGATCCTATCTCCGCATGGACACCACAAAGGGCCGCCCCCTCGCGGGGAGCGGCCCTGTGCGCGGTACTGCCTCAGTCGCCGTTGCCGGGCGCCGGAGTGGTCTTCTGGATCTGCATCAGGAACTCGGCATTCGACTTCGTCTGCTTCATCTTGTCGAGAAGCAGCTCGACCGCCTGCTGCTGGTCGAGCGCGTGCAGCACCCGGCGCAGCTTCCAGACGATGGCGAGCTCGTCGTTGGCGAGCAGGATCTCCTCCTTGCGGGTACCGGACGCGTCGACGTCCACCGCCGGGAAGATCCGCTTGTCGGCGAGCTTCCGATCGAGCTTGAGCTCGGCGTTGCCCGTGCCCTTGAACTCCTCGAAGATCACCTCGTCCATGCGGGACCCGGTGTCCACCAGGGCGGTGGCGAGGATGGTCAGCGAGCCGCCGTCCTCGATGTTGCGGGCCGCACCGAAGAACCGCTTCGGCGGGTACAGGGCGGTCGAGTCGACACCACCGGACAGGATGCGGCCGGAGGCCGGGGCGGCGAGGTTGTACGCACGGCCCAGACGCGTGATCGAGTCGAGCAGCACGACCACGTCGTGGCCCAGCTCCACCAGGCGCTTGGCGCGCTCGATGGCCAGCTCGGCGACGGTGGTGTGGTCCTCGGCCGGGCGGTCGAAGGTCGAGGAGATGACCTCGCCCTTGACCGACCGCTGCATGTCGGTGACCTCTTCCGGACGCTCGTCGACGAGGACGACCATCAGGTGGCACTCGGGGTTGTTGTGCGTGATCGCGTTGGCGATCGCCTGCATGATCATGGTCTTGCCGGTCTTCGGCGGGGCCACGATCAGACCGCGCTGGCCCTTGCCGATCGGCGACACGAGGTCGATGATCCGGGTGGTCAGCACGCCCGGGTCCGTCTCCAGGCGGAGGCGGTCCTGCGGGTACAGCGGGGTGAGCTTGTTGAACTCCGGGCGGCCGCGGCCGTGTTCGGGCGCCATGCCGTTGACGGAGTCCAGGCGCACCAGCGCGTTGAACTTCTCGCGGCGCTCGCCTTCCTTGGGCTGGCGGACCGCACCGGTGATGTGGTCGCCCTTGCGCAGGCCGTTCTTGCGGACCTGGGCGAGGGAGACGTACACGTCGTTCGGTCCGGGCAGGTAGCCGGAGGTCCGGATGAACGCGTAGTTGTCGAGGATGTCGAGGATGCCCGCGACGGGGATCAGGACGTCGTCCTCGTTGATCTGCGGCTCGGTGGCCATGTCGTCGCGGCCGCGACGGCCCCGGCGGTCGCGGTAGCGCCCGCGACGGCCGCGCCGGCCGCCCTCGAAGTCGTCGTCGTCCTGCTGGCCGCGGTCCTGGCGGCCGCCGCCCTGCTGGTTCTGCTGCTGGCCGCGGTCCTGGCGGCCGCCGCCCTGCTGGTCGTCGCCCTTGCCGCCGCGGCGGTCGCGGTCACGCCCGCGGTCCCGGTCGCGGTCACGGCGGTCGCGGCGGCGGCCCTCGCCGCCGTCACCGTCGGACTTGGCCTCGTTGCCCTGCGACTGCTGTGTCTGCTGCTGCACCGGCGTCTCGGCCTTGGGCTCGTTCTTCGCCTCGGCGGCGACGGTCTCGGGAGCGGAAGCGGGGGATCCGGCATCGGCGGTGGCGCGGCGACGGCGGCGCTCGGAGGGCGCGTCGTCGGACGCCGGCTGGCCGGGGATCTCGATCTGCTGCTGGGCCGCGGCCTTGTCGGCCTGCTCCGCGGGGGCCTCGGGGGCCTGCTTCGCGTCGGCCTTCTTCTGCGCCTTGTCGCCGTTGTCGCCGTTGTCGCCCGTTCGGGCCCGCGAGGTGGCGCGGCGCTTGGGCTTGGTCTCGGCGGGGGCGTCGGCCTTCGCGGCCGGAGCGGCGCCGCCGGACGCCTGCGCCTCCTTGATGACCTCGATCAGCTGGCTCTTGCGCATCCGCGCGGTGCCCCTGATGCCGAGGCCGGATGCGACCTGCTGCAGCTCGGCCAGCACCATGCCCTCGAGGCCGGTACCGCGGCGCCGCCGGGAGCCGGCACCGGTGGCAGGCGCGGAGGCGTCCGTGGCGGGCGCGGCAGCGGTCTCCTCGACACGTGCGCCCATCAGATCGGTGGTGTCGCTCACGAAGGGTCCTTCCCTGGAGCGGACGTCGGCCTGTCTGGCTCGGCGACCGGTTGTGCTGTCCGGCTTCGGTCCGTGTGGTGTGAACCGTGCCGGGGCGGTGGTCCGCCTAAGCGGCGGAGGAATCTGGTGATGGCGCTTCCTTGAACCGTGGCACCCAGTGTCAGTGTCACGCGGCGTGGTCGCACCGGTTCCGGAGCGTGCCCTGCGCCCCGCTCAGTGTCCTCGTACGACGTACGGTCCGGCGTACGGAACACAGTGCGGCTTGGGGGGCTCCCGGAAGAATGTCTGTCCCGGACGGGGACACGAGGCACCTCGCCATGGTGGGGTCGGGTGCAGACTTGAGGTTAACACTACCGGATCCAACAAACATTCCCCCTCTCGAAATCCGGCAATCGCGCGCTTTCAGATGTCACCGGCGGTCGCGAGCGGCAGCACGCTCGCGCCGTGCGCGTCGAGGCTCAGCCGGTTGGCGGCCCAGTCCGCGCCCGCCAGGGCCTCGACCTTGTCGGCGCTGTCCGCGTCGGCCAGCGCCATGACCGTGGGTCCGGCGCCGGAGATGACCGCGGGGATGCCGTCGCCCCGCAGCCGCTCCACCAGTGCCGCGCTCTCCGGCATGGCGGGGGCGCGGTACTCCTGGTGCAGCCGGTCCTCGGTGGCGGGCAGCAGCAGCTCGGGGCGCCGCGTCAGGGCCTCGACGAGCAGGGCGGCCCGGCCCGCGTTGGCGGCGGCGTCGACGTGCGGGACGGTACGCGGGAGCAGGCCGCGCGCCGTCTCCGTCAATACCGGCTTTCCGGGCACGAAAACCACCGGAACGATGGAATCGGCGGGGTCCATCCTGATCGCGCGGGCGGCACCGCCCTCCATCCAGGACAGCGTGAAACCGCCCAGCAGACACGCGGCGACGTTGTCCGGGTGGCCCTCGATCTCCGTGGCGAGCTCCAGCAGGGCCGTGTCGTCGAGCTTGGCCTCGGCACCTATGGTCACGGCCCGGGCGGCGACGATCCCGGCGCAGATGGCGGCCGAGGAGGAGCCCAGGCCCCGGCCGTGCGGGATGCGGTTGGCGCAGACGATCTCCAGACCGCGGGGCTGCCCGCCCAGCAGGTCGAAGGCGGTGCGCAGGGACCGCACGAGGAGGTGTTGCTCGTCGCGCGGGAGCGTCTCGCTGCCCTCACCCGCGATGTCGATGTGCAGCCCGGAGTCGGCCACCCGGACGACCACGTCGTCGTACAAGCCCAGCGCGAGGCCGAGGGCGTCGAAGCCCGGGCCGAGGTTGGCGCTGGTGGCGGGGACGCGCACCCGGACGGCGGCGGCGCGGAACGCTGGACCGGCCATCGCTCGATGACTCTCCTTGAGCTGCGTGATTGTCGAATGACGTTCGATGGACATTCGATGACGTACGAGAACCCGGGGGGCCGCCGCCGGCCGGTGGGCCGGCCGCTGCCCCGGCCGCGGAGACGGCGCGGCACCGCGCTCCTGCGGAGGCATATGCGGCGGGCGGGTTCAGTACAGCCTATCGAAGGAAGGTTCTGTGGCGACATAGGGCGCACAGGAGGCGCACGATGCGTGTCGTAAGCCCCCTGTGCACCCCCCGTAGGGAATCTCCCCGGACCGACGCCGTCTTACGCCGGAACGTGTCGGGCGTGGCACCGGCGCTCGGCGCGTCGGCGCACGTCAGGTCCGTTCGAGCGCCCTCAGACGAGACCCAGGCGCTCCGCCGCGGCCGCCGCGTCGACGGGGACGGTGACCGGCTGCGGGGCGCCGGCGACGGCCCAGTCGGGGTCCTTCAGCCCGTTGCCGGTGACGGTGCAGACGATGCGCTGCCCCGGGTCGACCTTGCCCTGCTCGGCGGCCTTCAGCAGACCCGCGACGGAGGCGGCGGACGCCGGTTCGACGAAGACGCCCTCCTGCGAGGCCAACAGCCGGTAGGCGCGCAGGATCTCACGGTCCGTCACCTCGTCGATGGCACCGCCCGACTCGTCCCGCGCGGCGAGCGCGTACTGCCACGAGGCCGGGTTGCCGATGCGGATCGCGGTGGCGATGGTCGAGGGGTCCTTGACGACCTCGCCGCGCACGAGGGGGGCGGAACCGGAGGCCTGGAATCCCCACATGCGCGGGGTCCTGGTGGCGACGCCGTCGGCGGCGTACTCCTTGTAGCCCTTCCAGTACGCCGTGATGTTGCCCGCGTTGCCCACCGGCAGGACGTGGATGTCGGGCGCGTCGCCGAGCATGTCCACGATCTCGAAGGCGGCCGTCTTCTGGCCCTCGATACGCACCGGATTGACGGAATTGACCAGTGACACGGGGTAGTTGTCGCTGAGACCGCGCGCGAGCGTGAGGCAGTCGTCGAAGTTGCCGTCGACCTGGAGGATCTTCGCGCCGTGGACGAGGGCCTGGCCCATCTTGCCCAGCGCGATCTTCCCCTGCGGCACGAGCACGGCGCAGACCATCCCGGCCCGCACGGCGTACGCGGCGGCGGAGGCCGAGGTGTTGCCGGTGGAGGCGCAGATGACGGCCTGCGCGCCCTCCTCCTTGGCCCGCGTGATGGCCATCGTCATGCCGCGGTCCTTGAAGGAACCGGTGGGGTTCGCGCCCTCCACCTTGAGGTGGACCTCGCAGCCCGTGCGCTCGGAGAGCACCTGCGCGGGCACGAGGGGCGTGCCGCCCTCGCGGAGCGTCACGACCGGCGTGGTGTCGGATACCGGCAGCCGGTCCCGGTACTCCTCGATGATTCCGCGCCACTGGTGGGTCATTGCTGGTTACTCTCCTTCAACCCGCATGATGCTGGCGACACCACGCACGGTGTCGAGCTTGCGCAACGCCTCGACGGTCCCGGTGAGGGCGGCGTCGGACGCGCGGTGCGTGACGACGACGAGGGACGCCTCGCCGTCCTTCCCCTGCTGGCGAACCGTATCGATCGAGACGCCGTGCTCGGCGAAGACGGTCGCGACCTGGGCGAGAACACCCGGTTTGTCGGCCACGTCGAGGCTGATGTGGTAGCGCGTGACGACCTCGCCCATCGGGGAGACGGGGAGGGCGGCGTACGCGGACTCCCCCGGTCCGGTCGCGCCGCCGAGGCGGTTGCGGCAGACGGCGACGAGGTCGCCGAGCACGGCGGAGGCCGTCGGGGAGCCGCCCGCTCCGGGGCCGTAGAACATGAGCTGCCCGGCGGCGTCGGACTCGACGAACACGGCGTTGTAGGCGCCGCGCACGGAGGCCAGCGGGTGGCTCAGCGGGATCATGGCGGGATGCACGCGCGCGGTCACGGAGCCGCCGTCCGCGGCCCGCTCGCAGATGGCGAGCAGCTTGATGGTGCAGCCCATCTCCTTCGCGGACGCGAAGTCGGCGGCGGTCACCTCGGTCATGCCCTCGCGGTAGACATCGTCCAGGCGCACCCGCGTATGGAAGGCGATGCCGGCGAGGATGGCGGCCTTGGCGGCGGCGTCGAAGCCCTCGACGTCGGCCGTCGGGTCGGCCTCGGCGTACCCGAGGGCGGTCGCCTCGTCGAGGGCCTCCTGGTACCCGGCGCCCGTCGTGTCCATCTTGTCGAGGATGAAGTTGGTCGTCCCATTGACGATGCCCATCACCCGGTTGATCTTGTCGCCGGCGAGGGACTCGCGCAGCGGCCGGATCAGCGGGATGGCACCGGCGACGGCGGCCTCATAGTAGAGGTCCT
This sequence comes from Streptomyces sp. NPDC044921, assembly GCF_056432865.1. Classification (NCBI taxonomy): domain Bacteria; kingdom Bacillati; phylum Actinomycetota; class Actinomycetes; order Kitasatosporales; family Streptomycetaceae; genus Streptomyces; species Streptomyces sp. NPDC044921. Next base: position 108,286 of record NZ_JBWKIF010000003.1, on the reverse strand, counting down.
TGCCGTGCTCCCCGGCAGCGGCGTGCAGCGCGGCGCCGTCCTGGGCGAGCAGCGCCTTGTTGGCGGAGACGACGGACGCACCGTGCTCGAAGGCGGTGGTGATGAGGGAGCGGGCCGGCTCGATGCCGCCGATCACCTCCACCACCACGTCGATGTCACCCCGTTTGACCAGGGCGGTGGCGTCCGTGGTGATCAGCGCGGGGTCGATGCCCTCGCGCACGCGGTCGGGCCGGCGGACGGCGACACCGGCCAGCTCCACCGGGGCCCCGATCCGGGCCGTGAGGTCGTCGGCGTGCGTCGTCATGATGCGCGCCACCTCTGAGCCGACCACTCCACAGCCCAGCAGCGCCACCTTCAGCGGACGCGTACGCATCATCCGACCTCGTTTCCTCATTACCGTCTGCGGTGCAACCAGTCTCACCCACCGAACGGGACTTTCTGCCCCTGGTCCGGATCGTGAGACGTCTATTTCATTTGTACGGGGTGGAGGACAGGAGATCTTCCACCCCTTGCTGGACAGGACTCAGCCGACGTCCAGGCGCAGCAGGTCCTCCTCCGTCTCGCGGCGGACGATCACCCGGGCCTCGCCGTCGCGCACGGCGACGACCGGCGGCCGCAGCACGTGGTTGTAGTTGCTGGCCATGGACCGGCAGTAGGCGCCGGTGGCCGGGACGGCGACCAGGTCGCCCGGCGCCAGGTCGGCCGGCAGGAACGCGTCCTTGACCACGATGTCCCCGCTCTCGCAGTGCTTGCCGACGACCCGGGCGAGCATCGGCTCGGCGTCGGAGGTGCGGGAGACCAGGGCGACGCTGTACTCGGCGTCGTACAGCGCGGTGCGGATGTTGTCCGACATGCCGCCGTCCACGGAGACGTAGGTGCGCAGCCCGTCGAGCGGCTTGATCGTGCCGACCTCGTAGAGCGTGAACGCGGTCGGCCCGACGATGGCCCGCCCCGGCTCCACGGAGATGCGCGGAGTCCGCAGCTTCGCGGCCTCGCACTCCCGGGTGACGATCTCGGTGAGCGCCTTGGCGATCTCGTGCGGCTCGCGCGGGTCGTCGCCGCTCGTGTAGGCGATGCCCAGCCCGCCGCCGAGATCGATCTCGGGCAGCTCGACGCCGTGCTCGTCGCGGATGTCCTTCAGCAGCCCGACGACCCGGTGGGCGGCCACCTCGAACCCGGACATGTCGAAGATCTGCGAGCCGATGTGGCTGTGGATGCCGACCAGCTCCAGACCGTCGAGCTGCAGCGCCCGCCGTACGGCCTCGGCGGCCTGACCGCCGGCCAGCGGAATGCCGAACTTCTGGTCCTCGTGGGCCGTGGCGATGAACTCGTGGGTGTGCGCCTCGACGCCCACGGTGATCCGGATGAGCACCTTCTGCCGCTTGCCGAGCCCCTGCGCGATGTGCGCGACGCGGACGATCTCCTGGAAGGAGTCGAGCACGATGTGGCCCACGCCGGCCTCGACGGCCCGGGTGATCTCACCGACGGACTTGTTGTTGCCGTGGAAGGCGATGCGCTCGGCGGGCATGCCGGCCGACAGCGCGGTGGCCAGCTCGCCCCCGGAGCAGACGTCGACGTTCAGCCCCTCCTCGTGCAGCCAGCGCACCACGGCCCGGGACAGGAACGCCTTGCCGGCGTAGAACACGTCGGCGCCGGCCCCGAAGGCGGTGCGCCACGCCCGGGCCCGGGCCCGGAAGTCGGCCTCGTCGAGGACGTAGGCGGGGGTGCCGAACTCCTCGGCGAGCCGCGTGACGGGAATCCCGCCGACGGTGACGACACCGTCCTCGTCGCGCGTGACGGTCTCGGCCCACACCTTGGCATCGAGCGCGTTCAGGTCGGCGGGCGGGGCGGAGTAGTGGCCCTCGGGAAGGACATCGGCGTGACGGGGCCCGGCGGGGTGTGCGGAACGACTCATGGTTTCGTGTGCCTCTTCTTGGCTCAGAGGTGTTCGGGTGCGTCGATGCCGAGCAGGGACAGGCCGCCGGCCAGCACCGTCCCGGCGGCTTCGGCGAGAGCGAGCCGGGCACGGTGGGCGGCCGTGGGTTTCTCCTCCCCGAGCGGCAGCACGACGGGCAGCACGGACAGCGTGGCGTCGGCGACGGCGACGAGGTGCCGGGCCAGGCGGTCCGGGCTGTGCTGCGCCGCGGTGGCGGCCAGGACCCGGGGGTGGTCACCGAGCAGGGCGAGAAGCGCAGTGGCGTCCGCCTCACGCACGGGGCCGGGCTCGGGACGGTGGCCCGCGTCGGCGGCCTTGGGCGGGAGGGCGACGGGGCCGGACTCCGGACGGTGATCCGCGCTGGCGGCCTTGGGCGGGAGGGCGACGGGGCCGGACTCCGGACGGTGGCCCGCGCCGACGGCCTTGGGCGGGAGGGCGACGGGCCCGGGCTCCGGACGGAAGCCGAGGTCGGCGGCGTTGCGCAGGAGGGCCCGGGTGCGGGCGTGGGCGTACCGGACGCGGAAGAGGGGGTTGGTCTCCCGCTGCACCAGATGATCGCGGGTGATCCGGGGCCGGTCGTGCGCGGCCGGGTACAGCAGCGCCCAGCGGGCGGCGTCCCGGCCGAGGGGCAGGGGGTCGGTGGGGGCGGGAACGGGGCGGAGGGCCACGTCGACGTCGATGTCGCCGAGGTCTCGGGGCCTTGGCGCGTCGTGAGGGTCGTGGGTGTCGTGGGGGGTGTGGCTGGTGTGGCTGGTGTGGTGAGTGCGACGCCCGATGTCGGGGGTCTCGTCGACGGTGTGGCCGGTGTCGACGCCGAGGGCGGTCGTCCATTCCAGCGCGGGCCGCCCGTCGTACTGGACGCGGACGACGTCGCCCTGGCTGCGTCGCACGCGGGCGACGACGTCCGCGACCACGACGGCACGGACCTCGGCCGGGCAGCGGAGGCGGACGAGCGTCCCGCTGGACCCCACGCCGTGGCCGTACCGCCGCCCGCGGCTCAGGACCTCCCCGACGAGGCCGGCGGAGGCGGTGTCCTCCAGGCTGAGGTTGAGGAAGCCGGGTCCGGTGACGACGACGTCGGTGACGCCGTGCGCGCCGAGCAGGCGCGCGCGGAGGATCTCGGCGACGCGCCGCGAGGGCTGTTCCGCCGCGCGGGCGAGCTGGAGGGCGATGTTGGTGGCGTAGTCGCCGCACCCTCCGGGCCCCGGCGGGGTGACCACCGCCCGCTCCGGAACGGTCACGCTCAGCTCCCCCTCGTCGACAGCACGACGCACGGCGTGCAGCACGGTGCGGGAGAGCTCGACGGGGGTCACGGGCACCAGCGTATGGGAGGAGGGGGGTGGGTAGGCGAGCCGGTTCGCCGGACGGTCCGGGATGTGGACGTGGAGTCGGCTCGTCCGGTGCGGAGGCTGTGGGTCTGTCGGGTGCGGGGAGTGCGCCCGTTGGGTGCCGGGGGAGGCTGCCGGCCCATCTGGTGCTGCGGTCTGCGTACGACTGCGATCCCGTACGAACGGGTCTACGGTACGGCCGGCTGATCGACGGCAGGGGCCGGGGCAGTGTCGGCCCCGAGGGTGTCGTGGCCGAGAGTGTCGTGGCCGAGGCCGCCGCCTTGGCCGGGGCTGCCCTGGCCGAGCGCGTCAGGGTCGAGGACGCCGGAATCGAGGTCGTCATGGCCGTGGCTGGCGGGAGCGAGGATGTCGCTGCCGAGGTCGCCGGGGCCGATCCCCTCACCGGCGTCGGCGACGGGACCGTCGCCACCCTGCCGCGCACCCCCGCGCGCCTGCGTCCGCGCCCGCGCCCGCGCCCGCTCGATCAACTGCCGCACCATGGCGACCAGTTCTGCCGGTTCGAAAGGCTTGGCGAGGAAGGCGTCGACACCGACGTCCAGCCCGGCCTCGACCTCGTACTGGGTGCAGGCACTGACGATCGCGAGGGGTACGTCCCGGGTCCGCGGATCGGCCCGCAGCCGGGAGGCCGTCCTGAGCCCGTCCAACCGCGGCATGGCCACGTCGAGGGTCACGGCATCGGGCCGCACCTGATGCACGACATCAAGACACTCGGCACCATCGGCCGCGGTCACGACCTCCAGCCCTTCCAGCTCGAGGTTGACCCTGATCAGCTGCCGGATGACCTTGTTGTCGTCCACAACAAGCACCCGGCCCCACGCGCCTGGCACAACTCGAGAGTAGGTCGCACCCGGCCGCCGCGTCCGGGTTTTCCCCACTTCCACCCCGCACGAGGGACCCGCACCCCGCCCCCCGGCAGCGGAAACCCGTTCATGACCACCCCGAGGGAGCTGGTAGTGTTCTACCCGTCGCCGCGAGCAACGCGAGCGACACGCCCCCGTAGCTCAGGGGATAGAGCAACGGCCTCCGGAGCCGTGTGCGCAGGTTCGAATCCTGCCGGGGGCACCTTGCATGAGGTGCCCAAAGACCCCGCCATCAGCGCTTTTGCTGGGACGGGGTCTTCGCGTATGTGCAGGCGTGTGCGGCTCGGGGCGGCTGTATGTCGGGCGCCGTGGACTATGCGTGGACTGGCCGCAGGGCAGGAATCCGCAGGTCAGGCCCGGAAAACGCTGAGGCCCCCGGACCGTAGTCCAGGGGCCATCATGCCGCAGGTGCGCGTGTCGGAAGGGTGTCGGGATCAGGTCTCGTCGCCGGGCTCGTCCTCCTGACCGTCGTCCTCACCGAGCAGTTCGGCGATCCGGCGGTTGGCGACGTCCTGGCGGCCGTCCAGGCACTTCGCGTACCGGCTCAGCAGCACTTCGACGCTGTTGCCTGCACGCTCCGCAACCTCGGTGGGGTCGACGCCGGCATTGAGCCAGGAGGAGAGCGCGGCGTGCCTCAGGTCGTGCGGTCGAGCGGCCAACGGCGAGGCCACCTGTTCCGGCGTGAGCGCCAGGTGCCGAGCCTCGTCCCAGACGCGCCAGTACGTGGTGGAGGCGACCACTCCCCCACGTTCGTTGGCGAACAACCGCCCATCCTTGGCAGTGCCGAACTCCTCGATGTGGGCCAGGAGCATGCGGACGAGGCGAGGCGGGATGGGGACGATGCGGGTTTCGTTCGCGGGGCGATTCTTGAGGCCGCGGTTGTCGTGAACCTCCCCGGTCCCGGTCCAGCGCTTCCCCACGGTCGGGCGGGTCTTCTCCAGGATCAGTGAACCCCACCCGGTCTCCGGCAGCGTGCAGTCCGGACGTCGCAGCGCCACAGCTTCCGCCGGCCGAAGCCCACCGAAGTACATGCAGGCGAAGAGCGCGACCATGCGCCGCCCACGGGCTCTGCGGTAGCCGCCGACGTAAGAGACTGCGGCCAGGAGTTCGCGTGCCTGCCGAGGGTTCACTACGACCCGGCGGTCCACTTCCTTGGTCACCTTCGGCGGCTTCCACTTCACGAGCGTGACCGGGTTCTCCGGGAGCTCCCCCAGTTCGACCGCGTAGGCCAGGGCGTTGAAGAGGACCGCGCGCTTGCGCCGTACCGTCTCGGCGGCGGCTGGAGCGTCCGAAAGCCTGAGCTTGAGCGAGTCGAGGACACGGCGGATATCTGCCGGATTCTTGAGCGTCGCCAGTGGCAGCGAGGCCTTGGCCACCCAGCGAAGAGCGTTCGCGATATCGACCGGCGGATCTTCCTCGCCCGAGGCTTGGACTACGAAAGCCCAGCCCCGCAGCGCACGGCGCAATACATCGTCAGCTGGACGCCCAGGCCGATCACCCAGCAGCTGAGTCGTGACGAGCGTCATCGTCTCGTTCAGGCTGTCGCGGGAGTTCGGAGCCGCGTGCGGCCACTTCATGGCGACGTACGCCCGCGCGAAGTCGTACCAGGTGCGAGACGCCTTGGCGGGTGCCATGGAGTCCGGCAGACCGGTTTCCGTGTCGAATGCCTCGCCCTTCTGCGCAGCCCGAAGAAGCTTGGCCCGGAAGTTGTCGGCGAGTGCCTTCGTCCGGAAGGTCTCGGAGAATGGCGGGGCATCGCCGACCTTCCATCGCACGTCGTACGACGGCGTCTTGTACGGCCGCTTGCGGATGCCCCACACCCTCACGTCATGCGACTTCACGCCGCCTCCGCGAGCCCGTGGAGCCACGCGTCGAAGTCACTGCGCCAAAAGCGGAGCTCACCGTTCGGAAGCTTGATCGCTTCCGGAGCCTGCCCCAGCTCGCGCCAGCGGTAGAAGGTTCGGCGGGACACTCCGCCGAGCTCGGCGAGGATCTGCGGGACAGTCATCAGTTCGTCCCGACTGCGGTCCATGTCGGTTCTCCTTCCGTTCCGGGGGCGGGTTCGAGAGATGCGGCAAGCCAGGCTTCGGCGTCGGAGAGGCCAGTACCGGCGAAGACCCAGTGCGCGAGGACGTACGTCGTTTCAGGCCCGCTGTCGGGGGTGTCGGCAGCGGCTTGTGCTCGGCGCCATTCGGCGCGGGCGTCACGGAGGGCGCCGAGGGTCGTGGAGTAGCGGCGGGACTTGGTGGAGAAGTGGCCGCGGAATCCGAGCATGTGGGCCCAGGCGCGCAAGCGGAGGTGTTCGAGGTCCTTGCGGGCGCCGAGGAACCAGGCGGTGCGGATCAGGCGGCGTGCGTGGTCGCTGATGTCGAGCTGCGCGAGTTCGGCGGCGAACTTGAGCGGCCGGTCGAGAGCTCCTGTCGCGGTTTCGGCGCCCTTGGTGGCGTACTTGGCGATGTAGGCGGCGACGGCCCGTTCCGTGAGCTCCTGGCCGTCGTTGAAGTCGGCCGAGCGGATGGTGCGGACGTCGAGTTGGCGGCCGAAGGTGAAGGTGTGGGTGCGGCCGTCGATCGTCGGTCCGTCCACGCGGACCTTGGCGGTGGCAGCGCGGATGGCGTCCGTGAGCAGTTCAGCGGTTGCCCATGCCGGGGGCGGGGTGTCGCCGCCGCTGGGGCCGTCGATGCGGATGACGGCGTGGAAGTGGACCGCGCCGCGCTTCTGGTACTCGGCGACCTTGGCGAAGCTCACCCGGGCGTGCTCGCGAAAGCGCCGCTGGGAGAGGCCGGCGCGCTTGGCCACCTCCCGGCGCAGGTAGGTCGAGAAGCGCCGCCAGAGGGGACCGGCGTGAGCGTTCCAGAGCACGGCGGCTTCGTAGTCGTAGGTGTCCGGGTCGAGCGCGGTGCCGAGTACGTCGTCGTCCTGGTCGTGGTGGGTGCCGCAGCGGCAGGGGCGCCCGCTGGAAGGGCGGTTGTGGACCGGACCGAAGCTCGGCGCGGTGAAGGTGGCGAACACGCGCGGGTGCGTAGCGACGTGCTCGGGGGTGCCCTTACCGCCGCGCAGGCCGGAGGTGATCAGGTGGAAGGTGTCGCGACGGTAGACCTCGGCGCAGGCCGCGCAGCGGGTCGTGCGGCGGTTGTTGCAGCGGACGAGGAGCTGTCCAGCCGGGAGGCTGGACGAGTCGAGGCGGTGGAGAACGTTGCCGATCTCGCCGGTCGTGGTGTCGACGTCGTACTCGATGCGGTGGCCGTCGAGGCGGATCGGGTGAGTGCAGCCGCCGAGTCCGGAGAGTTGGCGGAGGATACCCGGCAGCGTGCCCTGCGCGGCCAGGTTCGCGAGTTCCGGGAGTGGGGCCGGAGTGGTGCGGGTGAAGATGGCGATTCCCCTTCTGACTGGCTCGGTCGGGAGGAAAGGCCCCCCGGGGCGGCGAAATGCTTGGTCGTGTGCCGCCGCCCCGGAGGCCAGCGCGGTTCAGCGGCGGTGGTGGTCGCGGAGCATGGAGCGCAGGACGACGGCGGCCACGGCAACGGAGATGGCCGTGACGGCGACGGCCGCCAAGAGCGCGGTGAGGACGACCCCGCCGACGACCAGGGCCACGACGGTCTTCTGATCGATGGAGACCGACGGGAGCGAACGCCGGACGGGTGACGCCTCGGTCGGGGTGTGGGTGTGCGCGGGCGGCGGGGTCGGGCTGTCGGGGTACTTCGGGAGGAACATGGGCCAGGTCTCCTTATCTACTCGTCTAGGCGTGTGAGCCATTTATGACGGTCACGCCGGAGCGGGTGCCGGACTCGATGGCGGGTGCGAGGAAGGTGCAGGAGAGCCAGAAGCCGAACAGGGCGATCAGGACGACGATCCAGACGCGGACGCCGAGGAACCTCACTGCTCCCCAAGCGAAGAAGCCGAGGACGACGACAAGCGGCAGGCTGACGGTCACGGGCGAGGGTCCTTTCAGCGCACAGGGCAGCGGTGGGTGCGGGCGGCGAGCTCAGCGGCCGGGCGGCCGTCGTAGTCGGTGGAGAAGCCGCAGCAAGGCGCGGTGCAGGCGGCGGTGTGCTTCTCCTGGCCCCGGCCGTCGTAGTACGTGCCGACCCGGACGGGGCCGATGCGGACGACGTTGCGGAAGCGGCGGTTGGCGGTCACGAGGTCTCCTTCAGAGGTGGGTGGCGATGGCTTCGGCCATGGGTGCGGGGACGCCGAGGCGGGCTCGGAGGGTCGGGGTGTCGATGGGTGTTCCGGTGCGGGTGTGGTGTTCGGCAGCGACCTTGCGGGCGTGGGCGACCAAGGCGGCCGGGACAGGCAAGGCGGGACGCTCGGGCGGCTCCTGCTCGTCGGCCGGGTGGGGCGGGGCTTGTTCGGCGGCCGGGTGTGCAAGCGACTCGGGACGTGGTTCTGGTGCCTCCGCGCGGTCGTGGACCGCGTTGTCCTTGTCAGGGTCGGCGGCCTGGTCGAGGGTTGTCGGCGCGGAGTGCGCGAGGAGCGTGCCGCCGAGGAAGGCGACCGCGGGCCAGCCCGCGACGAGGATGCGCAGCCAGGCCGGTACGTGGTTCATGTCGAGGAGGCCGGCGGTTGCGACGTTGGCTCCGAGGGAGGCGGTGAGCGCGATGACAAACCAGCACCACCCGGCCGCTTTGGCTTCCCCGGACCGCAGTCGGCGCCAGGCGGCGACGAGCAACAGGTCGACGCTGATCGGGTAGGCCCACGCTTTCCATCCGTCCTGCCCGGCCGCCGAGGCGATGTCGTGCAGGTGGGCGAAGGACAGCGCGGCAGCGATGACGGCTTGGATGAGCACCGCGTCAACGCGGGCCAGTTGGGCGCGCATGATGCGGCTCCTTCCGGATTCAGGCATGGGAGGGGTAGGGACTTGGCGTGAGGCGGTCACGCCGGCCGGGGTTGGTTGAGGAGGTCAGCCGGTGGCTGGGCGTGGCTCGACGACCGGGGCCGGAGATGCGACCGGCCGTACGGCCACCTCTGGCAGGAAGGGCTTGAGCGCGGGTACGTCCGGCACCATGTGTGCGGACTCTCGGCAGGCCGCCGCCGCATCGCTGAGGGACAGGTACGGCGTGCGGATGCGGGACCAGCCGCCGGAGGTGTCACCCGCGACGGCCAGGCCGGGGCATTCAGGTGCGATGGCACAGGCGGCCGTGACCGCTTCGGGTGCGATGTCGCCGAGGGCCATCTTGGCGGAGGCTTCGTCGTTCACGCGGTGGCAGACGCGGCCGGTCAACTGGGCCCGCAGCATGGTGGCGCCCTTGCCCAGCTCGGCGCCGAAGCGCTGCCCGCAGACCTCCAGGTAGATGCCGGCCGCGCGGCCGAGTTGGGCGAGCCGGATGAGTTGGGTGACCATCTCGTCTCGGCGTTCCTCGTCCTTCCTGGTGGCGACGAGGAAGAGTTCGGCCACCTCGTCCACGAACAGCACGAGGGGGACGGGGCGTTCGGACTCGGGCAGTCCCCAGATGTCGGAGGTGATCTCTTCGGCCGGGATGTCCGGGGCGATGCCTTGCCTGGCCTTGATCAGGTCGTATCGGTCCTCCATTTCCTTCACGAGCACGGGCAGCAGCTCGGCGGCCTGTTCCGGTTCGGTCGCCAGTGCGGAGAGGCGGGAGGCGAACGGCGCCAGCTCTACTCCGCGCTTGCAGTCGATGCCGACGAGGGCGACCGGCTGAGGGGCGAGTCCGGCGATCAGGTGCCGCAGGTACATGGACTTGCCTGAGAGCGTGGCGCCGAGGGTGAGTTGGTGGGGCACGGTCCGGTAGTCGCGTATGAACGGCATGGCGTCCTCCCGCAGGGCCACCGGCACCTGAAGGAACCCGGCGTCCACCTTGCGCGGCATCCGCACCTGCCGCAGCACATCGAAGCCGACCAGCCGCAGCTCAACCACGCCAGGCTTGACCGTGGTCACGTACACGGCGTGAACGCCCCAGGCGTGCCGCAGCCGTTCCGCCGAGGCGGCGACGTCGGCTGGTTCCTGCCCCGGAGCGAGGCGGAGCCGGATCCGCAGCCCGGTCGAGGTGGGGCGGATGATGCCGCGACGCGGCGGTACGGGGCGGACCTCTCGGCGGGTGGTGGCCTTGACCGCCAGCATCCGCAGCCGGGAGGGAGCCACGGTGAGGCCGCAGGCTTCCATGACCGAGCCGTAGGAGCTGAGGAGCCGGGCCGTGGATATCGGGAGGCCGACCGTGGACCAGTACACCCCGGGATGCTTGGCCCGGGCGTAGGCGGCCCCGCCGCCGAGTGCGGCGACAGGACCACCCACCTCCAGGAGTGTCGTCAGATCGGTCATCAGGCAGCGGCTCCGGTGGCCGCCGGGAACGCGGCCGGAGTCACGGCGGCGGCGCGGTAGGCGATGCCGTGGCGCTGCTGGCCGTTGAAGACGCTCTCCCACGGCCGGGCCACCAGACCCGGCAGCGAGACCGGAGCCCCGAGCGTCAGCCCCTCGGATACCCCGCTCTCCGGAACGGTGACCTTGATCAGCGACGACTCGCCGTCCTCCAGGTAGACGACGCCGATCGTCATCAGCGCCTCCCCGCTGGTGGCGTCCTTGGCGATCTCGCCCGTCTGCCGGTCGCGGACCTTGGGCTCGGGCGCCTCGGTCAGCAGGATCGTTGCGGCGGAGGTCTCTACACGGATGGTGCGCAAGACTTCTTCCCATCTACTCGTCTATACAAGATGCGGCGTTCGAACCCGATCTCTCGGGAACGGCAACCACCTTGCCACACAACTTACCCACTCGTCTATACGAGTAAGCCTGTTGCGGTGTACGAGTTCGGAGAAGCCTCCCCGCGCACCACCACCGGTCAGGCGCTCACGTCGCCGGGAGCTTGTACGACAGGACGTACGCGTCCGCAGCCATGACCGTGTCGCAGACCTCCACGGCCCGTCCCTCCTGGTCGAACGCGGTACGGATCAGGTGGATGACCGGCACGCCGGAGGCCAGCCGCAGCGTGCGCACCTCGTCGGGCGAGGGCATCCGGGCACGGATCTCTTCCTCGAAGTGGTCGAGGCGGTGCCCCAGCTCCTCAAGCCGGGCGTAGATGCCACCGGGGCCAGGGTTGGGCTCGGCGATCGGCGTTCCCCGCGCGATGTCGAGCGGCAGGTACGAGGTAGCGAACTCCACCGGCCGCCCGTCCAGCAGATACCGGCGACGCCGGGCCAGCACCCGTCGCACGGACCCGAGCCTGGTGGAGACGTCCTGGCTGGCCTTCTCCTCCTTGACCTCCAGGCTGTCCACCTGCGGGTGACTGCCGGCGGCGTCGGCCTCGACGATGAACGCGGACTTCCCCTGCTCGCGGTGGCGCCGGGCGAACCGGTCGGAGGCGAGCCGCCTGACAGGCGGGCGTGGTCGCACGAAGACGCCCTTGCCGTGCTCGGCGTGCACCAGGCCCTCGCCCTGGAGGATGGAGAAGGAGTTTCGAACCGTCATGCGGGAAACCCCGTAATGCTCGACGAGTTCGGCCTCGGAGGGCAGCTTTTCGCCCTCCTTGAATCGCCCACGGTCGATGGCCTCGCGCAGCTGGTCGGCGATCTGACGGAAGACCGCACGATCGCTCGTGGGGTCGAGATCGCCGAGGAGGCCGGAGGAAAGAGAGGGCACGTGTACTCCTTTAGGTATCTAGACGAGTGGGCGAGCTTTGTTGCTACGGTGGAGAGCCTAGCCATCCGAGAGGGCAGAGGAACGTGAGCACCGACCGTCCGCACTCCGTGAGCGTCGCCGGAGTCATCGTCGACGACCAGGACCGCGCCCTCTTGATCAAACGCCGCGACAACGGCCACTGGGAACCCCCGGGTGGAGTCCTCGAACGCGAGGAAACCATCCCCGAGGCCCTCCAGCGCGAAGTTCTCGAAGAGACCGGCATCAAGATCGCGCTTCCCGCGACCCTGACCGGGATCTACAAGAACATGAAGGGCTTGATCGTCTCCATGGTCTTCCGCTGTGAGGCCGCCGACGGCACGCCCACCACCGGGGACGAGACCCGCGCACTGCGCTGGGCCACCCGCGAAGAGGTCATCGAACTCGCCGACGAGGCATACGCGATCCGCGTCCTGGACGCACTCGACGCGGTATCTCCGCCGGCCATCCGCGCCCACGACGGCGTGAAACTCGTCTAGCCCGAACCCGCTGCACATGGCGGCCTACCAGCACGAAGGAACTTGTATGCACGAGTATACGAGCACCACCCGGGTCTGGGGACTCACTTGCCCAGGTTTTCCGGAAGAGGTCAGCCGGGCTCGCCGCTGGACGCGGGACATCCTGCGCGGATCTCCCCTTGCCGACGACGCCGAACTGATCGTGAGCGAGCTGAGCGCGAACGCGATCCTCCACACTGCGAGCGGCGAGCTCGGCAGCTTCCACCTGGCCCTCGCGGTCTCCCCCAAGGTGGTCGCCCTGTCGGTCACCGACGAGGGAGGGACCGGCACCGCCCCGAAAGTCGAGCAGCCGAGCGAGGACGCGGTACACGGCCGCGGCTTGGGCATGGTCAGCGTCATCGCACACCGGGTCGTCGTACACGGCAGCCACAGCGGCTACACCGTCACCGCCGAACTCTTCACGGACACCCAGCCGGGAGGACACCCGTGCTGATGGACAAGCCCCAGAGGGGCTTCTGGTGCGAGTGCTGGACGCAAGACCTCACCGACGAGACGGGATTGCCGGCACTCCGGGCATCCTTCGACGCATACTCGGCACCGCAGGCAGACAGGTGGGTAGCGGTCGCCCTACGCACCATCTCACCAGCACTCGACCCGGACGCCTCCGACGAGGCCTGGGAATGGCTCTACGACGGCCGCATCGACACGCGACGAGCCCTCTTACGCATGGAACCCTGCACGGTCTCTCTGACACACTCCAACACCCGCATCACATGGACAATCCGACCAGTGGTCTTCCTACCGATGGCTCACCGCCAAGGCGCCGAACTCCCATCCTGCGCATACGACTTCACGCCCCACGCCACAGACTGAGTTACAACTTTCTCTACTGGTTCAAGTCGGCTCGCTCCGCTCGCCGCGCGCGGCCCGGCCCCCGGCCGGGCCTGCGCTCCTGCCTCCGTCCCGCTCCAGCCCGGCCGGCGCCCGGGCCGCGCGCCCAGCAATCAGCCGCTTCGCGTCATATGGGGTACGTCGTGGCTAGGGCCGGTCGGCTCCACGGCTTTAGCCACCTCCCCGGTCCGGGCCCCGCGTCGAGCAAGACCAGGGGGCCACTCGCGCACATTGCGGGCAGGTCCAAAGCCTGCCCGAGTTGCCGGCCAGCGTACGGCCCCCTGATCATGCCCGACCCCAGACCAGGCAGGCCACCGGCCAAACCCGCTCCACCGACCTCGACGACGTCAGGCACGACTAGGGCTGCTTGCGCGACCAATCCTAGGTTCACAGAAGCACTGAATCGGATCCGCGATATCACTTCGCCCAGCGAGACTAGGGTCGAACTGAATGATCTTATCTCGGAATGCCCAAGCGTCTTCTTCCGCAAGAGTGATCGTGTCGTTCTTCACTCGGGCCCGACGTCCATCGAAAATGAAGAGATATCCACGACGATCATACGTGGCCGCCCGCTCCCTTGTCCTGTCAAGATACTCGGCCAACTGACGCAACCCGTCATGCGCCCGCTTTTCCGCGTGACTGCTCGTTATTCTCGGATTGTCGCCGAGAACACCGCTGTGTCCGAGCCATTTGATCTCGATCATGGCAATACGATTCGAGTTTGCCCACTTCACTTCGATGTCTACCGGATTTCGATCATCGACGTTGCTCTCTGGCCTGATGTCAGGATTACCATCTCGCAGAGTGCTAGCCAGGTACTGGACCAAGGAGTCTCGCATTTCCGACTCAGGGCCAGCCTTCCAAACGATCCTGTCTTCGTCGCGCCACAACGAGGCGAGGATGCGGCACTGGCTTGACCTAGCGAGACGCACCGCGTAGTGCTCTAGGCACTCAGCGAGTTCACGGAACTTAGATATGCCGAAGATTTTCGTGAACGCCACTGAAGCCGGCACCTCCCCCAGGCAGCCATTCACCCAGAATTCTTCGCCTTTGCCGGGCTCGTAGTGGTACAGAACCGTTTCACGCGCGAGCTCTTCAGGCTCGTACTTCTCCTTCCACACCCAGAAGACATCGTCGTCGCAAACCTCGACCGTGAGCAGGCCGTCGTTATGCATCGGAAGACGACTAACGTCTGCCACCTTGTACGCACGACTGTAATCCAGAGAGGATGAACGACGATTAGTTCTATAGAAGACCGTTAGAGCCGAGTTGATCGACTCGTAGTCGACTGCTCGATGGATTTCCTTTAGCTTGGGCAAGAACTCACGCAGGATGTCGGGCCCATTTCCACCCAAGGTTTTCGACGCTACAGCGATGTAATGCCCCCGAGCCATTTCGGCAAGGCGCTCCAGCTGAGACACAGTCCCCCCTCCACTCACTTTCCCGAGTTGGCCGTCTGCTCCAGCAGGAAACTTAGCCAGACTACGGCGGGAACCATATAGTCCGGGATATCGTTGCCCAACGAAGTCTTGAGGACAGCAAACTGCGCATAGACTTGGGCCAGATTGGCATCCTCTAGCAGTTCCTGAGGAACCTCGAGTTTCTGAGCCCGCGCGAGATGTGGTTCGAGGGCGACTCCCTCCTCCACAGAGGAGACAGGCATCGCTGCAGATGCTCCTGTTGATCCGCGAAGATACGGTACGCGGTCACTAAAGCGTCCGAGCTGCACCCACAGGTCGAGTTCACGTTTGCCTGCCTCGGTGATAACTAGTTTATCCCCATCGGAAGCAAGCAGGTGCCTGGTCTTTAGGAACTCAACAGCGTTGTAGAGCTCGACACTGAAAGGTGACGACGTCGGCGTTGAGAAAAATGTGTAACCCCAACTCGCGACCGGCTTACGATCATATAGACCCAGCAGGCAGGCAAGATAGATGAAGATCTGAACTGAGCTGAGTGAAATCTCCTTGGCTTCATCAGAGACTTCGGATACAACGAAGAGCGCATCAAATGACGCCTCGGGCGATGCCTGACTCAAAACATTCTCCCATCCAAGCTTGCCTGGATCGCAGCATACGATTCGTCGAACAACTCTTCCGAATCGGCTTGCACCTCAGATAGAACAGCCCAATTAGTCATACGCTCCACATGCATCAAATCACGCCCACAGACGTGCGCAAGCTCCAGAACAAGGCGGTTTGAGTTCAAGTTCGCAGTCATGATTAGGCGGTTACCTCGACGCACGAATTCCCCGAACATCTCGCCGGCGCGACTCTCGTAGGCGATATCGAGTGACCCCTCCGGAGTATCAATGAATAGTCCTGCCGAAGCACCTCCGAGCATGTGCTCGGTGAGTGCCATCCTGAGTGCGATATCGATGAAGTATCGCTGACTCTCAGACAACTGATTCTGCTCACGTCGAGGTTGACGGTCAATGGTCACAACCAGCTCTGGGCCCCTGGCTCGTTGATCCAGCCGACAGTGAAGGTCCATTCCCAAGAAAGCTCGAGCGAGACTTTGAAAGCGGGGTACGAACTCTAGCTCAGCTTCAGCATACTTTTCCGCAAGCTCCCGTTTGACTGGAGCTAGAAGAGCTTGATATTCATCTCGCTTCTGCCGATACCTATCCCTTCTATCTTGAGCAGCAGCAAATTCTGCTTGCAGTTGCTTTATGACGTCAGACACTCCAGAGTGGGCGGATTTGTTGCGCACCCAATCAGAGTTTTCTCGCTCAAATTCTTCAATAGCTCGTGCCGTACGGCGGAATTCCTCCTGCGCGGCCTGCCGTTGCTGCTCAGCTCGGTCAGCGTCTTCTTGCGCTGCTTTCAGTCGAGCAGCGCTCTGCTGCAACTTCGCATCCAGTTCACGCAGGAGCTCGAAATCTTCTCCTACATCTGTCGAGCCAGCATCACTGTGACACAAAGGGCATTTACTCTCAGCGATTAGCTGCTCAATTTCACTGATTGAATCCACCGAGGAGGTGCCACAAATGCCACAGGCTCGGTCATGAACAAGCTTGAGAATCAAGGGGTGCTCGATGGGTCCACTCTTGGGACTCAATCGGCTAGTGAATGCCCGGTCATATTCCGTCGTGAGGGAATGATGGTCAGCGGCTGCGATGCCTACTTGCAGACGCGCGTCCTTCTCCTGCGCCAGCCTTTGATCAACAATGGCAGCACAATTATCCCGCTGGTCTAGCAAATTCCGGTGTTTATCTTCCAGCTCCTCATTGAGCTCGAATGACCCGCCACTTCGCTCCAAGAGGTCTCGGATTTGAGCACGAGCCGAGGTAGCTTGATACTGAGCGTTCCTAGCTTGGGACTCGAGCCGGTCCGCCTTCCTTTGCCAGTCGCCCGCCGCGTCTGCCCTAGCCGAATCGAGGCCGAAAACGAGGAACAGGGCAAATCTAGCCACCTCCGGGTCCCAGAAGAGTAGGTGCCGACGTTCGTCGAAGGTGACCAGAAAATGTTGGACATAGATTAGCTGGTCAAAACTCGCCAAGCCGGAATGTTGAACGCTGATCGCTTCATATTCCTCTGTGATCTCCTTACCTAGCGTCGGATCCCCCAGCTCGCCGGATCGTTCGATATCGACCCCTGGCCCCGTCACCCGCAGGTAACGCAGCTCACCCCCGTCAAAGAAGCCGCGTGTGACCTCATAGTCGTATTCCCCGATCGAGAATTCGATGGAAACTTCGGCAATGTCCCTGTCGTCCGTCTTCACCCGACCGGTGAAGTAATCCGGTGCATACGCACGAGCACTCTTGCTGTACTCGGAGAGCGACAAGACTTTGACTTCAGGAGGAGCCACCGCACCAGTGAGGGAATAGTTCAGGATGGCCAGGAAAGTGGATTTACCAAGGCCATTAGCGCCCGATAGGCAGAAAACGTTTTTGTCGAAGTCGACGACGTTCTCACTCCGATTGCGGTACAGCGAGAAGTGGGAAATGCGCAAGCGCCGTACCTGCGGAAGGCGGATCCTGTCAGCTTGCTCCCCCATGCCTGCCCCTTCCTGATGCACCGTCATGCTCTGGACTCTAGTGGCTAGTACGTGCCTGCACCAGGTACTCTCGTGTCTGCATGCCTCGTTGGGCTCCGGGCCAGGGGACTCAACCAGAGTCATCTCTCCGACGATGCGTCGTTCTCAAGTCAGACACGATCGATCGTGGTATCGTGCGCCGGTTGCGCGGCCTGCCCTTGCATAGCGACTGTGGACCTGTCGCACGTCCTACCTGCGAACCCGGGCCGCTTAGGATTTGCGAGGAGTATCTATGGCCCAGGCCGGCGCGCAGGCGCTGACCACTCATTATCGCAGCCTGCAGAAGAGCTGGAAGGTCTCGCACAATGAGGCTTACCGGCGGCTAGTTGTGCCAAACGGCAACTCCTCGCAGCCGTTTCATCGGTGGTTCCACCTGAAGGAAGCCTACTCGTCGCAACTGCTGCCTCAACTCATCTCAGACAGCGGCCACATGCCACAGCAACGTCTGCGGGTACGCGATCCCTACAGTGGTAGTGGTACTACCTTGCTCAGCGCCCTAGAGGCGGGTTCAGAGCGCGATCTTTCAACCATCGTCCATGGCACAGAGCGGAACCCATTCATCTGGGAACTTGCCCATTCGAAGGTTGCGGGAAGGATTGCCGGCCGCGACGCAGCAAAGGACTTCGAGGTAGCCCTAGACTCTGTTGAGGCGCTTTACCGTTCTCCTAGTAGGCCGATCGGATCAGTTCCCGACCAGGCAACTCTGCGTAACGAACAGTACTTCGCACGTGACAACGTTGAAAAGTTGTGCTCTATTCGGCATGCAATTGACATGTGTGCTGAGGGGCTGTCCCGTTCTCTGCTGAGGGTAAGTCTAGCGGCTGCTGTGGAGAGTTGCGGACGCCTGCGTCGGGACGGCAGAGCACTTCGCTTCACTCCAGGTAGGCAACCGAAAGACGCATGGACCGCTTTTTGCGAACGCGCCGCCATCGTGTTGCAGGACCTTGAGGTTACCGAACCTCTAGATGCGTCGGGGACTGTTCGACTTGGCGATGGGAGGCAGTGCAGCGAAGCGTCGAGTGATTTCGATTGGATCGTCTTTTCGCCGCCGTATCCAAACAACATCGACTACACCGAAGTTTACAAAACTGAAGCTTGGGTCCTCGGCTGCTATGAAACAGCAGAAGAAATGCGCACGCAGCGGCAACTCACAGTTCGCAGTCACCCAAGCATTCGATTCGAGCGCGACTATTCCTACCTTGCAGGCGACAAATCCGATGACGTGACTCGCATCATTGAACCAGTCATCTCGGCCGTCCCCAAGGGGAAGTACTACAGCGGTCGCGTAGAAGTTATACGCGGATATGTTGATGACATGCTTCTAACTCTGCAGTCCTGCCGACGTGAGATTGCTCCGAATGGTCGTCTCGCTTTCATTGTTGGAAATTCAGCGCATGCATCTGGCGACAGCGCCTTCATCATCGCCGCAGACGTCCTCATGGGAGCTTTGGCCGAGCTAGCTGGCTGGCGCGTTACTGAGGTGAAGATCGCGCGCGAACTAATTCGCAGGAACGCGGACAGTGAGTTCCTGCGCGAAAGCGTCGTCATGCTAGAGCCGGTATAACGCTGTGCTGGGTGCTGTCACCGTGGACCGTCTATGGACGAGGGATCGGTAGTCGGCCCCCTGCCGAGCTGTGACTTGTCCTAACACCTATGAACGGAGCACTACTGTCGGGCGACTACCGTGGGGTGCCAGAGGTGTCCCCACGGGAGGATCCAGGGCAGGGTGCCTGGCCCGTGGCTCACCAGGGCGCGGCGGGAGCTCCCTCCGCAGTAAGCCCGAATCGCTGGATCGCCTCCGCCTCAGTCCGCCGGCCGGTTCGCTTCATGAGGTCGATGAGCCCACCGAGTGCATGAGGGTGACCGGCATCCACAGCGCGTCGGACCAAGCGCTCAAGACTCATCGGGTCGTCCGCCGCCCGCATCGTCAAAAGGTTGTCCAAGAGGTATGGCAGGTTGAAGCTGTGGACGGCGAGATCGTCCGCCTTCTCATGGGCACCGGTGTGTTCCAGGAGCCGTAGCATTTCTTCGGATCCCTCAGGCTCGCCCTGGCGGATGCCTTGGCGGGCAAGTTCAAGGGCATGGTCATGGGCCCCATCCGCTTCGAAGTGACGGATCTCCTCTTGCAATCGCGTCAAAGGAGGAGGCTCTGCCTTGGTGGACATGTACTCAGCCCAGGCGAATCCCGTGGTCAATAGTTCCCGGAAGATGTTAAGTTCGCGAACAACTTCGGGGTCACCGCTTCGCTGAGCAGTAGCTGTTGCTTTCTCCTTGTGACCCAGCATCTCCCGGAGGTCGACGAGGCGCTGCCAAGCCTCCCGATGGCCGGCCTCGGCGGCTTTTTCATACAGCGTGGCCGCGTGACGGTAGCGCCCGCGGAGTTCGGCCTCCCGCGCGAGGGCAACCTGGTCTGCGGGGGCGCGGGCATACGTGGTCACCGCATCCCAGAAGCCGGTGGGGGGAAGGTCACGGTCTGGCACGTATAGCGCCAGGTGTTGAAGCACGTGGGCCAGGCGGTAGATCGGTGTGGCTGCGTCGCTGAGCTGCTTCCGATAGGGAGCGACTGGACCTGGCACGCCACGGCAAGGTTCCCCGGTATAGGCGAGAGCCGACGCAAACCAGTCCTCGGGAAGCATCGCCTTCTGGTCGTCTCCGAGGTAGCTGCAGGCCGCCGCCTCTAACAAGGAACACGGAAGATCCTGCCCATGCCCATAGCGGTAGAGGTCGAACGCCGCTGCGATGACTGCTCGGGCTCCTTCAGGAGCTTGATCACAGCGCTGGATCAGGAACGGGATACCGCTGACCACCTGCATGACCCGCCCGCCTTGAGCATGCTTGTGGGCAAACCGGAGGCGGCGGTCTGTCTTAGCTGCCACCTGCACTGCCCGAAGCTGCGTTGCGGTGAACACTGGCGGCACAGCAATCTGGCTGGCCGCGTTGTCCGCAAGTAGTTCCGCCACCTGAGGATGCGGGATGAGGTCGCTGGTGGGCGCTGCACTGGTGAGCCTGTATGCGTAGGCACTCCACAACGTTCCCAGCATTAGGAAGGGACCTGGCTGGCGCAACAGACGGCGTAGCCGCGCGGCAGCGTGTTCGCTCGGTTTCCCGTCTCGCGAATCGAGGAAGAGGTGGGCATCGTTCAACCAGATCACGGTGTGCGGCTGAATCGTGTCGAGGCCATCAATGAGCTCGGTGGTGTCGATGGGGTGCCACAGCCGCCACCTCGCAGGCAGTGACTGAACAGACTCCCATAGAGCTCTCGTCTTGCCAGTGGAGACTTCGCCAACCAGTACAGCTAGGCGGTTTCTTCCACCCTCTGCTTCAGCAACGACGGCTCGCAGATCCTGGTCGTGCTCTCGGGACACGTAAGACGTCAGGTGTACTTGGCCGTCGTTGCCCGGAACGGACGAAAGCGAGACGGGTCTACGTACACCGAGTTTGAAAGGATCGACCTGGTCTATCGGTAGACCGAGGATTGCCGAACTTGATCGACCCTTCGAAGGTTGAGCATTTTCCAAGAGGTTGAGCCAGTACCGCACATCGCAATCCCGGTTGGCCCACTCACTCAGCACCTTGACCACCTCTACGACCTGGTCACTGCTGGCAGGACTAGGCGGAGTGCCCATCAACCATCTGCCGATGGCCTGGTCGTGGATTTCGGTACCGAGAGCCTTGCTGGCCCTCTGGGCGAGGTATCGGGCGGAGCTCCTCCTCCTTCGGCGCTTCTGCTCACTCACAGCATGATCGTGAAGGGCCCGGAACTGGAGGTGAAACTGGTCGCTGATCGCTGTCACGGGTTCCTCGCGTGGTGCCCGGCATGCCCTGTTGCCCGCCCCGGGCACAACGGGCAGGCCTGTGAGCAGGAGCGTAGTGAGAATCCGCCCTCCGCGCCCTGTACTTCAGACATCGCGGCCGCAGCGGGCGGAAAGTCGTCCTCGGCGCCGGCCGCGGTGGTCGGAGCCTTTGACCGAGGGGACTCGTGATGGACGACAAGATCAAGAGGGTTTGGCTCCGCAAGCTGGTGCGTCTCGTCGGTGTTGGCCTTCTGCGGGGTCTGTTCGCAGCGATTGGGGCAGCTCTTGTGCGCTGGCTTTGCAGCCTCCTCTGATGTCCTGGCGCTGGTATCACGCTGAGGGGTCAACTGACTGACTCAGTTGCTCGTGGACTATTCGTGGACGAGCAGCAGTTAGCGAAACCTGTCCGAGCCTGTGAGCTGCTAGCACACGCGAGACGCATGGGGCCTCCGGAGCCGTGTGCGCAGGTTCGAATCCTGCCGGGGGCACCCTGCATGAGGTGTCCAAAGACCCCGTCACCAGCGGAGACGCTGAGTGCGGGGTCTTCGCGTATGTGCGGGTGGGTGCCGCTGTGAGCGGCTGTATGCCGGCGTAGGTCCACGTCGTGCGGTCTCTTGCCGCCTTCGGAGCACTCGGCGTAGCGGTCCAGCAGCGCTTTCACGCTGGTACCCGCGCGCCCGGGACCTCCGTCGGGTCTGCCCTCGCCGTTGAGCCAAGTCGGCAGTGCTGAATCCCGGAGGCCGGCTGAGTACCGGAAGGCATATGGGCGAACTGGGAGCCGTGAGGCGGCGACTGCGGTCGGCGGAAGCGCGGTGCACGGGCCTCTTGCCGGACTCGGTAGTACGTCGAGGTGTCGACAGCGCTCCCGCGCTCGTTGGTGAGCACTCGCCCGTTCTCTGCCGTGCCGAAGGTGCCGAGGTGCTGCCGGTGCTCCTTGAACGCCTCCGTCGCTGCCGCCGGCATCAGAGCTTCATCAAACTCAGTTCCGGCGACGCTTCCACTTTCCTTACGCTCTCGACGGCACTGTGCAGGTCTTCCCGCACCTCATCCGTCGATTGCTCCAGCGCCTCCACCAGGACATGGCGTGCCACCTGACGAGAGAGTTCATCCAGCTTCGCTCCGCAAGGAACGGCCGATGTTTTACTCACCTCGAAGGACAGGATGTCCTCGTAGATTACAGCGCCGAACCTATTGGTGAACTTTCTTTCCTGCCACCGCGCGAACCGCAGGTTGGGAAGACCTTCGGCCAGAGCGGCTACGATTTCCGAGTTGGAGAACGCGACGCCGCGTACCTTCGACTCCCGGCCGACGACCAGGACAACACTTCCCGCTTCGAAAACCAGCCGCTCCATCTCGCAGAGCGCCTGGATCATGTCGACGCAATACTGGATGACTGTCAGAAACCGGTTCTGGCGATTCTTCCGGTTGGATCCGATTTCCGTTCTGGCGGCAGGCAGGACATTCCAGCCGATTTTTTCCACAGCAGGACGGTAGTTCTGGTGGTAATTGAATACGTTGATGTAGGGCGGGGAGGTGACCACGAGGCCCGCACACCCGTCATCGAGGGGAACCCGGCGGGCGTCACCAGCGATCACCCGGGAGGGGACCGCGGCGGAAGGGAAGTCCATGACCAGGTCCCGCACCTGGTTCCAGGACTTCTTGACCTTCCTTGCATCTGCCTCCTTCTTGTCCCCCATGCTCAGCAGGAGGGTAGTGGAGAAGACGCGCTCGATATTCTTGTCGACAGCACCTCGATGCCCGTCAAGCAGGTATTCGATGACATCTTCGATGTCTTCCGCGGTACCGAAAAGCGTGGCCTGCCCTGTATCGGCGACTCTGTCCAAGTAGGACGACGCTTCGTTCAAGATCCGTAGCCGGTGGTCACGGGGCAGGGACGCGAGTTCCAGGATTCCGGACAGTTCCAACGCCGCCGGATTGATTTCGACACCGGCCGACGGAATGCCCTTGCGAATGCATTCCAGGACCGTCGTACCACTGCCCAGGAACGGATCGACCACGATGCCGGAGCCCGGGTAGTAGACGTCGAGGAGCTTGCTCACCAGGCCAGGGGTGAACTGACCGCGCCACGGGAGCGCACTGCGCCGTTCCCGCACGAGTACGTCAAGATCGGTCTGCCCGATGAAGCTGCGGTCGAATTCACGCTTCCGAACCGCTCTGAAGATCTCCTCGACGTCCACTTTCCTACTTCCTAGAAATATCCCTTGGTGACGACATCTTCTTCGTTCGGATCTTTGGCCTCGAACAGGGATCTCAGATGGTCGACGAATCGCTGCACGACATCATACCTGATCGGATTGGTATCGATGTAATCGACATACTCCGATCTCAGTCTCTTCCTGTTTGCGGCCGACGAATACTCCTTCCTCTTATGGGAACCCAGCCTCTTCCCCCGCAGGATCAGCACTTCGTCGATGTCTGTACCAGCAGTACTGATAGGCGTCATGTCAAGGTACTCGCAGATCAAGTAGTAACGAGCTGCCGGAACTGCCACCTTGAGGTCGTGAGAGGTCGCACTCGCCTCCTGGAACATCGTTTTATCCAGATTTGTTTTACATTCGGCGGCTACATAGGCCAGCCATACGTCCATGCTGGAGGTGGCCCCGGCCGGAAAGTCCGGCTTGAACGACGCCTTCAAATAAGCACGCCTGCTCAGCGTGAAATCCTGGTCCTTCCTCCTGACCTTCATGGAGATGCCACTGTCCGGCGCGGTGAGGGAACCGGAGAAGTAGGCGGCGGCAAAGGCTCCGGCTGGTCCGGCGTACAGGTCCTGCTCAGCCAGGACAGGGATGACCCGCGGATCGATCAACCACGGCAAGAACTCCTCAATGATTGAGTTGTCGATTTTCAGTTGCCCTCGTTGCCTGAACAGAAAATCTCTTCCACTGTCCCAGATCAGATCGAGCTCTACGCTCTTCTTGTAGTCGTTGGTCAGGTCGACCAGTTGCCGCACGAGGTCATCGCCGGTGGCGTCGATACTCGCCATGTCATGAATCCAGGACTTGTACCGCTCTATCGATCCCTCGACCGCAGCCCTGTCGTCCTCGGGAAGCTTCGAGTTCCTGAGCAGCTCGACCAGCTTTGACTTGTGCGGTGCCGGGCGCACCCGCACCGGTGCCTCCGCACTCGCGTCGGCCAACGGCTCCGCCTCAACTGGCTTTGCTGGTGCCGCTTCTGACGGTTCGATGGACGCAAAGAGGGCTTCATCGCTGCTCATGCACGGAGCCTAGCGGCAGCCGCGGGAGGTCCGGAGCCGCTCGCTACGGTCGAGTAGCTGCAAAGGCCGGACCCCAAGGACACCCTCAGTCCGCCGTCAACCGGTGTCCGGCCATGGCTCTGGGCGCGGGAGCGGGTCAGGAGCTTCCCGGCGTTCCGACTGCCGGGCGTTCTCGTCGCGCAGGGCCGTCAGCCAGGGCCACAGATCCGGCAGGGGCGACGCGGGGCAGGCGAGGCGGTGTTCGATGCGGCATCGCTGGAACTGGTCCGGCGGGCACACCCCGTACAGCGCCACCCGCCCGTCGGACAGTTCGATCCAGCGGTGGTCCGCCGGCACCGTATGGGCCAGCGGGTTCATGTCCGGTTCCAGCAGCACCCAGTCGTGGTCGAGCGTGGCCACCCGGTCCTGCGGCAGCCCGCAGTGCGGGCAGCGGGGCCGATCACCGTCCAAGCGTCGCGGTCGTTCCCCGACCCAGACCTCCATACGACGAGCGTCGCCAGCCCGTCGGCTCAGGCGTAGAGCGTCAACCGGACGGAACACACGGGGCGGGTGAGTGGCAGCGGGGCGGATCGCGGTGCGACTGGTGCGCTCGGCAACGAGCGGCCGACAAGGCGTGGCTGGGAGACTGCGGCAGGCCGGGCCCGGGACACGACATGTTCTACAGGGCCCGACTTCTACAGGGCCGACGTCTTCAGGGCCCGACGCCTTCAGCGCCCTACGGGTGGCGGGGGTCGTCGTCGATGGCCGTCTGCCGGTGCCTCCGGAGGTGGCGGTGGGCCGCCGTCGCCAGGAGTGCTGCGCCCGCGGTGCCGACGACCAGGGCTCCCCACTCGGGCACGTGCGCCGCGCGGAGCAGGCCCGCTCGCGGGGTACCACTCCCCCGAGTCGGCGCGGCCGTCCTCCAGCGCCACGTGGACCGGCTGCTGCGCTGAGCCGGGCCGGTCGCTTCGCCACTTTCGCCCCCTACGCACCCTTGTTCTACGGTGGAGAGAGCGAGAGAACGACGCTGCTCACCCCCTCACCCCCATCGAGGTGACGGTCATGACGGAGACCACTCAGCGCACGCAGCAGGACGGGGCCACGGCATCGCAGGGGCAGAGAGGTGCTCCGGAGACCCGGGGCAGTACCGCGATCGCCGACACGGTCGTCGCGAAGATCGCCGGAATGGCCGCCCGGGAGGTTCCGGAGGTGCACCACCTGGGTGGCGGCATGACCCGGGCCATCGGCGCCGTGCGCCAGCGCGTGCCGGGCACCGGCTCCGGCAGTGGTGTCACGCAGGGCGTGAAGGTGGAGGTCGGCGAGCGCCAGGCCGCCGTCGATCTGGATGTGGTCGTCGAGTACGGCGCGGCCATCGCCGACACCGCCGCCGACATCCGGAGCAATGTCGTGAACGCGGTGGAGCGGATGACCGGTCTGGAGGTCGTGGAGGTGAACATCGCCGTCGACGACGTCCATCTGCCGGACGAGCAGGACGACGAGGCCGAGGACTCCGGGGCCGGGCAGGAAGGGCGGCGCGTGGCCTGAGCGGGCTGTCGCTCAGGACACCGTCGGTACCGCGCCGGGTGTGGCGGTGATGCGTGCGCGTCGGCCGTGAGCACAGTGGACGACGCGGTCGCCGAGGCCGAGTCTGCCGGCCTCGGCCAGGAACGCGGACAGTGGTGAGCGCATCACCGTGTAGTCGCCGTAGTGCACCGGCAGGACGAGGCGGGGGCGCAGGCGGCGGGCGAGTTCGGCGCCCTGCGCGCCGTCCATGGTGACGACGAAGCCGCCGGGGAGCGTGGTGCCGCCCAGGTGGAGGACGGCCAGGTCGGCGGAGGGGAAGTGCCGGGTGATCTCGTCGAGGCCGTCGTGCAGCAGGGTGTCGCCCGAGAGGTAGAGGCGCAGGCGTGGCGGGCCGCCGGTGGGGCCGAACTCCAGCATGCTGCCCATGACCGGGGGCAGCAGCCTACGCAGCGCCGCGTGGCCGGCGTGGCGGCCCGGCAGGGCGGTGACGGTGACCTGGGCTCCGTCGCGTTCAAGCGTGAGGGACGTCCAGGTGCGCAGGCCGGCCGTGCGGGGGAAGCGGTGCAGGACCCGCAGGCGGCGGGCCGCGTGCGGGGTGGTCAGGATCGGCACCGTGTGGTCCAGGTGCCGGCGGGCCCGGCGGTCCCAGTGGTCGCCGTGCAGGTGCGACAGGACGATGCCGTCGAGTCGGGGCAGTTCGTGCACGTCGAGGGCCGGTTCCGTGAGGCGGCGGCTCAGCAGGCCGTAGCCGAGGTAGGCGTACTGCCCCCGGTGCAGGAAGTTCGGGTCGGTGAGCAGGGTGAGCGGGCCGTAGGACAGCAGCACCGTCGCGTTGCCGATGAAGTGGACGTCGAGGGTGTCGCCGCCGGTGGTCCCGCCGAGGGCCGTTCCGTCGCCGGGGCGTTCGGTGGGCTGTGGCATCTCGGTCTCCCGTCTCCCCCGGGGCGGAGTACCCGTGCGGGAGCCGGCCAGTCCGGAGGAACCCCCCGCGCGCTCGGACCGCCGCCCGTCAGGCCGAGCGCTTGCGGGGCGTCGCCTTCTTCGCCGGTGTCTTCTTCGCGGTGTTCTTGGCCGCCGTCTTCTTCGCGCCCTGGGCGGACTTGGCCGTCGACTTCTTCGACGAGGCGGCCGTCTTCTTGGCGGCCGTCTTCTTCGCCGTGGACGTCGACTTCTTGCCGCCCGTCTCCTTGGGGGCCGCGCGGGACGTCTTGCGCGGCAGCGACTTGACCTCGGCCTGGTCCCCGGCGCTCTCGCCCCGGGACTCGCGGGCCGCGCGGACGCTGTTCTCCAGGGCCGCCATGAGGTCCAGCACCTTGCCGCCGGCCGCGGGCTCGGGCGCCTGCGGCGGGGCCTCACCGGCGACCTTCGCGGCGATGACCTCCTCGACGGCCTCGCGGTACTCGTCGTGCAGGTCCTCCAGGTCGACCTCGCCCAGGGTGTCCATCAGCGCGTCGGCGAGGTCCAGTTCCTTGTCGCGGACCGTGACGTTCGTGTCGGGGGCGACGCCCTCGGGGGCGCGGACCTCGTCCGGCCAGAGCAGGCCGTGCATGGCGATCGCGTCGCCGACCACCCGGAGCATGCCCAGCCGTTCCCGGCCGCGCAGGGCGAACTTGGCGATCGCCACCTTGTTGCTGCGCTTGAGCGCCTCGCGCAGCAGGGTGTACGGCTTCGCGGCCGGTGCTCCGCTCGCCTGGAGGTAGTACGCGGCGTCCATCTGGAGGGGGTCGATCCGGTCGGCCGGCACGAAGGCGACGATCTCGATCGTCTTGGCCGTCGGGATCGGCAGGCTGGACAGGTCCTCCTCGGTGATCGGAATGATCGTGCCGTCCGCGTCCTCGTAGCCCTTGCCGATCTCTCCCTGGGTGACCTCGCGGTCCTCCAGTTCGCAGAACTTGCGGTACCGGATGCGGCCGCCGTCCTCGGTGTGGATCTGGCGGAAGGAGATCGAGTGGCTCTCGGTGGCGTTCACCAGCTTGATCGGAATGCTGACCAGGCCGAACGAGATGGCGCCGTTCCATATGGATCTCACGTGCAGCACCCTTCCGGTCACGCTCGGGAGTGTTCGTCACGGTTTGCGTGGGATTCTTATCGTATGGCGCCTATCACAGTGGTGGAGGGGCGACGGCTCGCGCTCAGCAATCTGGAGAAGGTGCTGTATCCCGCCAGTGGCTTCACCAAGGGCGAGGTGCTGCACTACTACGCGACCGTCGCCGAGGTCCTGCTGCCGCACCTGCGGGACCGGGCGGTGTCCTTCCTGCGGTATCCGGACGGGCCGGACGGGCAGGTGTTCTTCACGAAGAACGTGCCGCCGGGTACGCCCGAGTGGGTCGTGACCGCCGAGGTGCCGCGGGTGGAGGGGCCCTCACGGATGGTGCTGGTGCAGGACCTGCCGAGCCTGATGTGGGCGGCCAACCTGGTCGCCGAGTTCCACACCCACCAGTGGCTGGTCGGCACACCGGAGGAGGCCGACCGGATCGTCTTCGACCTGGACCCGGGGGCGCCGGCGAGCATCGTGCAGTGCTGCGAGGTCGCCCTGTGGCTGCGGGAGCGACTGGCACGCGACGGCATCGAGACCTACGGCAAGACCTCCGGCTCGAAGGGGCTGCACCTGCTCGCCGCCGTGCGCGGGGCCTCCTCCGAGCGGGTGTCCGAGTACGCCAAACAGCTGGCCGTGGAGGCCGAGAAGGCCATGCCGCGGCTGGCGCTGCACCGGATGACCAGGAGCCTGCGCCCCGGGAAGGTGTTCGTCGACTGGAGCCAGAACGCCGCCCGCAAGACCACGGCGACGCCGTACACCCTGCGGGCCCGGGCCGAGCCGACCGTCTCCGCGCCGGTCACCTGGGAGGAGATCGAGGAGTGCCGGACGCCCGGCACGCTGGACTTCCACGCGCGCGACATCGCGCCGCGGCTGCAGGACTTCGGCGACCTGCTGGCACCGCTGCTCGACGGGGAGCGGGCCGGGGAGCTGCCGTAGCCGGTCCTGGGGCGGGCGGGGCGTGCGGGGGGGGGCGGGGAGCCCGTCAGACCCTTTCCCACGTGTTCCGGTCACGGGCCATCGCGTGCAGTGCCTCCACGTCCGCCGGTTTCAGGACGCCGCCCTGGTGGGACAGGGCGTCCAGCTGCGTGCCGGTCAGGACGCGGACCTCGCGGGGGGCCGCGGGGACGGTCACGGCCGCCGGGTCGACCAGGACGAGGACCGGGCGGACCTCGGCCGTCAGCGCGTAGGAGGCCCGGTCGGCGGCGGCGCGGACGCCGCGCAGCAGGGGGTGGGGGTCGCGGCGGCCCACGGCGACCAGGGGGTCGGCGACGGTCACGCGGTGCCTGCGGGCGTGCAGCGTGTGCAGGGCGAACAGGCCGCCGGGGCCGATCAGCAGGTGGTGGATGCGGTCGCCGCCGGGCAGGGGCACCGAGTGCAGGGCGTGCCAGCCCGCGCCGTCCAGCCGGTCCAGGGCCTCCCCGACCGTCTGCTCGGCCTCCAGGGCCCGCCGCCGCGGATCGGGCCGCAGCCTGCGGGCCGGGCCGGGGTCGCGGTCGAGGGCGACGAGGAGGGCCTCGCCGGGGCGGTTGGGGGCCAGGTCGTCGTCGGGGTGGAGGGTGAGGCGGGCCAGCTCGGCCGGGGTGGGCACGGGGGGCGGTCCGACCGTGACCGGGCCGGTGATGAAGGGGCCGAGGGCCCGCATGACGTCGTCCTCGCGGTCCGCGCCGAGCAGGTTGACCCGGGCCGCCTCACGGTCGTACCAGGCGATGTTCCTGCCGTCCGGGAGGCAGACGTAGAGCCGCTCGCGGCCGTGCCGCCAGGTCGGTACGACACGCAGTCCGTCCATGCAGCATCACCCCCGACCATGGGAACAGGCGGGGTGCTGCCGGTGCAAGAACCCGGATACCGTGGGGAGGAGTTGGGCCCTGCCGAACCGCCGCCGCGGGACACCGTGCCTGGTCGGCGCCGCGCGGGGCCCTCGGGCGGTGAGGGTGGGGAGGCAGCGTTGCGTACCCGCAGCAAACCCGATGTGCCGGCTCCGCAGAGCCCGTGGAACGAGGTCGTCCCCGGGCTGTGGATGGGTGGTCACGAGTACACGGGGTCCCTAAGCCACACGGAGTTCGCCGTCGTACGGGACGAGTTCGACCTCGTGCAGACACTGCTGCGGCTGCCCGGGCACGGGCCGGATCCGGGCGTTCCGCACCAGGTGTGGCCGATCCCCGACGGACCGCTGGACGGCACGCAGCTGGCCGGGGTGATCCGGCTCGCGGAGGCCGCGTGCGAGGCGCTGGACGAGGGCCGTACGGTCCTGGTCCGCTGCTTCCACGGCTACAACCGCTCCGGCCTGGTCGTCGCGCACGCGCTGATGCGCCGGGGCAGCTCGGCCGAGGCGGCCATCCGGCTCATCCGGGACCGCCGCTCGCCGTGGGCGCTCCACAACGACCTGTTCGTCGAGTACCTGCGGGCCGGGCTGGTCACGGCCCGGCTGCTGGAGGAGCTGACCGAGTAGCACGGCACACGGGTCCCTCGCGCGCAAATGGGACTTCCCCGCGAATAAGGTGTACGCGGCCGACGGTCGTGTCCGCGCCACGTGAGGAACCGTGAACCGTAGGAGTGCAGTGCCCCGCAGCCGCCGAAGCCGCCCCGGAAGCCGCTTCGGCCCGTGGGTGCGGGGATCCAGCGTGGCCGGAGGCGGGCTCGGTGCGCACGAGTCCGGTGGCGCCTGGCGGGAGGGCGGCGCCCGCCCGGACCGGGGCGGGACCCACCCGGGCGCGTACGGACCGGGCCGGGGCGGAGGCGACTTCCTCCCGGGCGGAGACGGGCCGGGGTGGGGCGGAGTCGACTGCGTCCCGGGCGGAGACGGGCCGGGGTGGGGCGGAGTCGACTGCGTCCCGGGCGGAGACGGGCCGGGGTGGGGCGGAGACGGACCAGGCCCGGGCGAAGACGGACCAGGCCCGGGGGCGCGCGGAGCAGGTTGGGGTCGAGGGGAGAGCGGCCCGGGTGGTGGCTGGGCCGGCACGCGTGGACGCCGGGTCGGGCGGGGCGTGCTGCGGGCCCTCGTCGGCCTGCTGGTGCTGGCCGTCGCCGTGGGCTGCGGGGACGCCGGGGAGCTGGAGGGCGCGGGGGCGACCCCGACGGCGGTCGGCCCGGTGCGGCTCTGGCCGGAGCTGACCCCGGCGTCCAGCCCGGCCTTCGAGATCGGCGAGGTGAACACGGAAGCGGTCAAGGGCGTCCACGTCCCCGCCGACGGCGACATCCGCCGGGTGGACCCGGTCGGGATCGTCCGGGCCGAGATCGAAGCGGATCCCGGCGACTACGCCGGCGACGAGTCGCCCTACCGCGACACCAACCATCGGATGGCCGACTGCGCGAACGGCCCGGGGCGCGGGAAGTGCCCTGTCCTGCGGCCGTACTACCGGGACCTGACCGGCGACGGGCGGGACGACCTGACGCTGGGCTTCCGGCTGCTGCCCGGCAAGACGACGGCCGTGCGCGTCTACACCGTCGACAAGCACCGGCTCATGCAGGTGATGGCGTGGGAGGACGCGCTCAGCGGTGTCGAGCTGGCCGGGCGTTCCCTGGTCATCCGGTCGCCGTCCGAGGTGGCGGGGTACGAGTACCGCCTGCAGTGGACCTGGGACCGGGACCAGCGGGCCATGCTCCTCACCCACGACGAGATGCTGCGCACCGGCCCGCGCGGACCCTCCCGGCACCCGTCCGCCGCACCGTCCGCCACGTCCTCCGGCCGGCCGGGCCCGTCGGTCTCACCCTCCGCGAGCGGCGGATGAGAACCCTGCTGCCCCGGTGGTCCGGGACGCTCGCCGTGAAGGCCGCCGTCTTCATCACGGTGATGTGCTGCGCGCTGGCCGCGCTGCTCGGGGTCCTGGTCCACGTGCAGGTGACGAAGCAGACCGTCGACGAGGCCCGCGGCCAGGCGCTGCAGCGGCTGGCCCAGGCGACCGAGCGGTACGAGGCCGGGGACACTCTGCGCCGGGGCGCCGGGGTGGATCCGCCGGGGCTGCCCGGGTCGCTGCGGGAGCTGGCGGTCTCCGGGGACCGCGGCACGATGGTCGCCGACCTGGAGGGGCGCCCCGTGATGTGGGCGGCGGGGCCCGTGGACGGGGGCCGGGCCCTGGCGGTGGCGGTGGACTACTCGCAGCAGGCGCGCACCATCGACGGTCTGGACCGGGCGATCCTGTGGTCGTCGGGACTGGCGATCGGAGCGACGCTGCTGGTCGGCTCGTTCGCGGTGACGCGGGTGACGCGGCGGCTGCACACCACGGCGCTGGTGGCCCGGCGGATCAGCGCGGGCGACCTGGACGCGCGGGTGAACGACCCCCGCACCCGTCCCCGCACCGGACCCCGCAACAGCCCCCTCACCAGGCTGGGAATCCCGGCCCGCCCGAAGGATCCGACTCGGTCGCGGGAGCCGCGACAACCGCAGGAGCCGACACCACCGCAGAAGCCGACCGGACCCCGACGTCCGACTGCCCCCCAGGATCCGGACCGCTCACAGGCCCCGGACCGCTCACAAGCCCTGGACCGCTCAGAGGCCCCGGACCGCTCACAAGCCCAGGACCCCTCACAGGGTCCAGCCCGCTCGCGACATCCAGCCCGCTCCAAGAAGCGGGACCGCCGCAGGGATTCCGCGCGGAGGAAGGACGCGGCTCGCTCCAAGGTGTGGGCGCGCCCGCAGGACGAGGTGGCCGCGGTCGCCGCCGCGCTGGACTCCATGGCCGCGTCGCTGCAGGGCAAGCTGCTCGCCGAGCAGCGGTTCACCGCGGACGTCGCGCACGAGTTGCGCACCCCGCTGACGGGGCTGCACGCGGCGGCCGAGCTCCTGCCTCCGGGCCGGCCGACGGAGCTGGTGCGCGACCGGGTGGCGGCGCTGCGCACGCTCACCGAGGACCTGCTGGAGATCTCGCGGCTGGACACCGGGCGGGAGCGGCTGGAGCTGGACACCGAGCAGCTGGGGCCGCTGGCCGAGCGGGTGGTGCGCGCCTCGGGGAGCGGTACGCGGGTCGTCGTCGTGCGGGACGTGGCCGTGGAGACGGACCGGCGGCGGCTGGAGCGGGTGCTGGGCAACCTGGTGGCGAACGCGCACAAGCACGGGCGGGGGCCGGTGGTGCTGACGGTGGACGGCCCGGTGATCACCGTGCGGGACCACGGGGACGGCTTCCCGGAGTACCTGGTGGCGCACGGGCCGCAGCGGTTCCGCACGGAGGGGGGCGCCCGGGGGCACGGGCTCGGGCTGACCATCGCGCTGGGGCAGGCGGAGGTGCTGGGGGCGCGGCTGGAGTTCGCGAACGCGCCGGACGGCGGGGCGGTGGCGACGCTCGAACTGCCGGCGGACTGAGCGCCCGGGCCGGTCCTCCTATGGCCCACTGTGAGGGGCGTGCCGGTCGGGTCGCTCCTAATGTGGCGAATAGTCAGCTTCGGCACTTTCGCCCCCACATGGAGGTAACCCCATGTCCCTGCGCTCCCGCCTCTGCATAGTCACCGCCGTCGGCTTCCTCGCCGCCGCGGCCGCCGTCACGCCCGCCGCCGCCGCGCACGACGACTGGGACCCGTCCGGCGGCAACGGCCACCACCAGTACGACCCGGCCGGCGGCAACGGCGACCACCACGGCCACCACGGCAAGCACCTCTACAAGGGCGTCGTCACGGCGAACAGACTGGCGCTGCGCAGCGCCCCGAACCGCGGTTCGCAGATCATCCGGTACGCCCACAAGGGCGAGGTCGTCAAGATCTTCTGCAAGACCGGCGGCCAGTCCGTCAAGGGCAATCCGCTCTGGTACCTGCTCGCGGACGGCACGTGGGCCTGGGGCGCGGCCCGCCACATCGACAACATCGGCCCCGCTCCACGCTGGTGCTGACACTCCGTCACTCAAAGGCACACAAGACGCACTGTTTGGGTAGGTTCCGGACATGAGCAAGGCCGGAATCACCGTGGCGACGGCGGACCCGCCCGCGCCCGCCGTCCGCCGCCTCCCCCGGCGCCGGGGCGTCGAACTCGCCCTCCTCGTCCTGGCCGTACTGCTGTCCGTGTACGGCTACTGCGCCGTGGGCCTCGCCCGGCAGGGGGCGCTTCCGCCCGGTGCCGCCGGCTACGGCGCCGGGCTCGGCGTGCTCGCGCTGCTGGCCCACCTGGCCGTCCGCCTGCGCGCCCCCTACGCCGATCCCCTGCTGCTGCCCATCGGCGTGCTGCTCAACGGCCTGGGCCTGGTGCTCATCTACCGGCTCGACCTGGAGACCCCGGGCGACCGGGCGGCACCGGCCCAGCTGGTGTGGTCGACGCTGGGAGTGGCCCTGTTCATCCTGGTCGTCCTGCTGCTGCGCGACCACCGGGTCCTGCAGCGCTACACCTACGTCAGCGTCGTCGCCGCGCTGGTGCTGCTGACCCTGCCGATCCTGTTCCCGGCGGTGAACGGGGCCCGGATCTGGATCCGGGTCGCCGGGTTCTCCATCCAGCCGGGTGAGTTCGCGAAGGTGCTGCTGGCGGTGTTCTTCGCCGCGTACCTGGCCGCGAACCGCAACGCCCTGGCCTGCGCCGGCCGCCGTGTCTGGCGGCTCCAGCTGCCCACCGGCCGGGTCCTCGGCCCGGTCGTGGCCGTCTGGCTGGTGAGCGTGGGCGTGCTGATCCTGGAACGCGACCTGGGCACCTCGCTGCTCTTCTTCGGCCTGTTCCTGGTCCTCCTGTACGTGGCCACCGGCCGCACCGGCTGGATCGCCGTGGGGCTGCTGCTGGCGGCGCTGGGCGCGGTCGCGGTCGGGCGGCTGGAGCCGCACGTGCACGGCAGGATCGAGACGTGGCTGCACCCGTTCGCGTCGATCGAGGCGGGCCAGGGCGCGAACCAGCTCGCGCAGTCGCTGTTCGCCTTCGCCGAGGGCGGTCTGCTGGGCACGGGTCTCGGCCTCGGCCACTCCGTCCTCATCGGCTTCGCGGTGAAGTCGGACTTCATCCTGGCCACGGCGGGCGAGGAACTGGGCCTGGCCGGTCTGTCCGCGGTCATCCTCCTCTACGGCCTGCTGGTGGAGCGCGGCTACCGGGTGGGACTCGCCCTGCGCGAGCCCTTCGGCCGACTGCTCGCGGTCGGACTGGCCTCGCTCGTGGCGCTGCAGGTGTTCGTGATCGCGGGCGGCGTGACGGGGCTGATCCCGCTGACCGGCATGGCGATGCCGTTCCTGGCCCAGGGCGGCTCGTCGGTGGTCACCAACTGGGCGATCGTGGCACTGCTGGTCCGGGTGAGCGACTCGGCCCGGCGGCAGTACGACGGGCAGGACCCGCGGTGAGCCGGCACATCCGGCACGCCGGCTTCTTCTGCGCCCTGCTGCTGGTGGCCCTGCTGGTGAACGCCGCCCGGGTGCAGGTCGTCCAGGCCCCGGAGTACGACCGCAACCCGGCCAACCGGCGTCCGGACATCAGCCGTTGGGAACGGCCCCGCGGCGACATCCTGGTCGGCGGCCGGCCCGTCACCGGCTCGAAGGACACCCGCGAGCACCTGCGCTACGAACGCACCTACGCCGACGGCCCGTTGTACGCCCCGGTCACCGGCTTCGCCTCCCAGCTCTACGGCACGACTCTGCTGGAGGACGCCGAGGACGGGGTGCTGTCCGGCTCGGACCCGATGCTCGCGCCGTTCCCGCTGTGGAACGACTTCACCCGGGCGCGCAGCTCCGGCGGTCACGTCGAGACGACCCTCGACCCGGCCGCGCAACGGGCGGCGTTCAAGGGGCTCGCGGGTCTCAAGGGCGCGGTCGCGGCCGTGGAACCGGCGACCGGCCGGATCCTGGCCCTGGTCTCCGCGCCCTCCTACGACCCCCAGCCGCTGTCCGGGAACGGCTCGGCGGCGGCCCGGGCCTGGGCACGGCTCACCGCGGACGAGGACCGCCCGATGCTCAACCGGGCGGTGCGGCAGACGTACCCGCCGGGCTCCACGTTCAAGGTCGTCACCGCGGCCGCCGCGCTGGACGCCGGTGTGGTCACGGACCTGGACGCGCGGACCGACTCCCCCGACCCGTACACCCTGCCCGGGACGCGGACCCGGCTGAGGAACGCGTCCCGGGGCTGCGCGGACGCCTCGGTGCGCACGGCGTTCAGGCTCTCCTGCAACACGGTGTTCGCCAAGCTCGGCGTGGAGGTGGGCGTGCGGGACATGACGGCCACCGCCCACGCCTTCGGCTTCGGCAACGCCGAGCTGGCGGTCCCCTTCCCGGTGGCCCGATCCACCTTCGACGCCACGCTCGACCGGGCACAGCTGGCCCTGTCGTCGATCGGGCAGTACAACACCCGCGCCACGCCCCTGCAGATGGCGATGGTCGCGGCGGCCGTGGCCAACGGCGGGCAGGTGCGCGATCCCTATCTGGTGGAGCGCACGACCCGGCCGGGCGGGAGCGTCCTCGCCACCGCCGGCTCCCGCGGGGTGCGCCAGGCGATGTACCCCTCGACCGCGGTGCGGCTGCGCGCCCTGATGCGGGAGGTCGTGGAGGAGGGCACCGGCCGCCGGGCCGCGATCCGCGGGGCGAAGGTCGGGGGCAAGACGGGCACCGCCCAGCACGGCCTCGCCAACTCGGGGATGCCGTACGCCTGGTTCATCTCCTGGGCGCAAGGGCCCCGCGACCTGACGCCGAGCGTGGCGGTCGCGGTCGTCGTGGAGGACGCGGAGGAGGAGCGCCGGGAGATCAGCGGCGGCGGCGACGCGGCGCCGATCGCGCGGGCGGTGATGGAGGCGGTGCTGAAGTCCCGCGACCGCGCGCCCGGTTCCTGACCCGGCGCGCTGCTCAGCCGTCGCCCTCCCGCCCGGCGTCGATGGCCTCCCGCACCTCCGCCACCCGTTCCCGCTCCTCCGCCGCGAACCGCTCGGCGTCCAGCTTCTCGGCGATCTCCTCGTCCTGGGACATGAGCAGTTCCAGATCGCAGTCGCCCATCTCCAGCACGCCCATGTCGACGTAGGCGCGCTGCAGGCGCGGGCCCCACAGGCCGATGTCCTTGACGCACGGCACGATGCGGCTGAACAGGAGCTTGCGGAAGAGGGCGAGGAACTCGGACTGCTCGCTGCACGCCTCCGCCTCGGCCTTCGGGACGCCGAAGTTCTCCAGCACCTCCACACCCCGCAGCCGGTCGCGCATCAGGTAGCAGCCCTCGACCACGAACTCCTCGCGCTCCCGCAGCTCGGCGTCCGTGAGCTGCCGGTAGTAGTCGCGCAGCGCCATCCGCCCGAAGGCCACGTGCCGGGCCTCGTCCTGCATGACGTAGGCGAGGATCTGCTTCGGCAGGGGCTTGTTCGTGGTGTCCCTGATCATGCCGAACGCGGCCAGCGCCAGGCCCTCGATCAGCACCTGCATCCCCAGGTAGGGCATGTCCCAGCGGGAGTCGCGCAGGGTGTCGCCCAGCAGGGACTGGAGGCTGTCGTTGATCGGGTACAGCATGCCGATCTTCTCGTGCAGGAAACGGCCGTAGACCTCGGCGTGCCGGGCCTCGTCCATGGTCTGGGTCGCCGAGTAGAACTTCGCGTCCAGGTCGGGGGCGGACTCCACGATGCGGGCGGCGCAGATCATCGCGCCCTGCTCGCCGTGCAGGAACTGGCTGAACTGCCAGGAGGCGTAGTGCCGGCGCAGTTCCCCCTTGTCCTTCTCCGTCAGCTTGGCCCAGTGGCGGGTGCCGTACAGGGACATGGCCTCGTCCGGGGTGCCCAGCGGGTCGTACGGATCGACCTCCAGCTCCCAGTCGATCCGCTTCTGCCCGTCCCACTGCTTGTCCTTGCCCTTCTGGTAGAGGGCCAGGAGGCGGTCGCGGCCGTCGTCGTACTCCCAGGTGAAGCGGGCCGCGCCGGTCGCCGGGACCTGCCAGGCGGGCCCTTCCGATTCCATGGCGTACTGGTCGAAGCTCGGCATGTCCCGCAGGCTCACACGAAGTAGACGCCGGGTCAACAAGTCGCGCACGAGGGATTGACGGCTTTGCTGACAGGCAGTCTCATAAATGGGGACGGTGACGCGTGCACAACGAGGTGGGCAGCGATGACGACCCTGACGGAAGCCGACGCGCTCGACGGCCTGCGCGACGCCCTGGGCCTGCTGAAGGACCGGGAGCAGGTGGCCCAGCGGCTGCTCGACTCCTCCGCCAAGCACTCCTTCGACCCGGACAAGGAGCTGGACTGGGACGCGCCCTTCGAGGAGGGCAAGTGGTTCTGGCCCCCGGAGCTCGTGTCGCTCTACGACACCCCGCTGTGGAAGCGGATGAGCGAGGAGCAGCGCGTCCTGCTCTCCCAGCACGAGGCGGCCGCCCTCGCCTCCCTCGGCATCTGGTTCGAGATCATCCTCATGCAGCTCCTGGTCCGCCATATCTACGACAAGGCGGCCACCAGCGCGCACGTCCGCTACGCCCTCACCGAGATCGAGGACGAGTGCCGCCACTCCAAGATGTTCGCCCGGCTGATCTCCCACGGCGGCACGCCCTGGTACCCGGTCAGCCGCGTCCACCAGCAGCTGGGCCGCCTGTTCAAGACCATCTCCACCACGCCGGGTTCCTTCACGGCCACCCTGCTGGGTGAGGAGGTCCTCGACTGGATGCAGCGCCTGACGTTCCCGGACGAGCGGGTCCAGCCGCTGATCCGCGGCGTGACCCGCATCCACGTGGTGGAGGAGGCCCGCCACGTCCGCTACGCCCGCGAGGAACTGCGCCGCCAGATGGTGACGGCCCCCAAGTGGTCCCAGGAGTTCACCCGCATCACCTCCGGCGAGTTCGCCCGGGTCTTCTCGGTGGCGTTCGTGAACCCGGAGGTCTACACGAACGTCGGCCTCGACAAACGGGAGGCCCTCGCCCAGGTCAAGACCAGCGGCCACCGCCGCGAGGTCATGCAGACCGGCTCCAAGAGGCTCACGGACTTCCTCGACGACATCGGGGTGCTGCGGGGCGTGGGCCGCCGGCTGTGGAAGTCCTCGGGCCTGCTGGCGTGAGAGCCCGGGCGGGGCGCCCGGCCGTCACCGCTGCCCGCCCTCGTCCTCCTCGGGTGCGGGACGGTCGTCGACCCGGATGACCACGGGGTCGGCGGCGCAACCGCTGCGCGGATCCTCGGCGATCCTCCGGACGATGCCGCCGATGCGCTCGTGCAGGTGGTGGGCGATGGCCTGCGTACCGAGCCCGGCCGCCGGGTCGCGCCGGACGAGGTCGAGGCTGGTGAGCACGGCGACGAGACTGGGTCCGGACAGGTGGGCGACGACCATCCCGCACGTCTCGGCGACGACGCCGGGGACGTGGAAGTGGGGATCCGCCCCCGCGTGCTTGACGAGGAACTCCCAGGTGTCGCGGTGGGCGTGCAGCGCAGCGGCGGAGATCCCGGCGGCGGCCCGCAGGGTGACGACCGCCGCCGGCTCCCCGTCGGGCGCCGTCTCCGCCCCGGCGCCCGGGCCGGTCGCCGGGGCGGAGACGGCGAGCAGCCGGTCGTCGAGCCTGGCGATGGCGTCCTTGATGGCCACGAGCTCTTGGCCGATGGCCGCAACGGAGCTGCTGACGTCGTCGTGCCGGATCCGGTCGACGGCGCGCTGCTGGTCCGTGAGCCGCTGTTTCACCGCGGCCAGATCGGCTGTGAACGACCCCAGTTGCTCGCTGATCCGACGGAGTGACTGCCTGTCATCCCGGCCGAACGGCACGTTTCCCCCCTCATGGTCATGACCGACCCTGAAAGGGTGAAGCCGGGGCAACTCGTCCGGCAAGGCCGCGATTCGGCCACCTCGTACACTCCCCCCACCACACCGGCCGTCGCCGAGAGGATCGTCGGCCACTCCTGCGCCGCGGGTCCGCCCGGTCACATCCGACGACTTCACCCCCGTGGACGCGAAGCGGGCCGCACCCGCAGCGGTTGGCCGGTCAACGGGCAGTCGGCCGGCACCCGACCCCATCGCGCCGTTCCGAGGACGGACACCCCCGGCGCGACCCCGCCCCGCCCCCACCGTCAGGCGAAACGCGCACCCCACCCGCCCGCACAGGCCGCCGCAGGCACCCGGCCCCACCACCGGGGACCACCGCACGCCCCCACCCACCGCTACGCAGCGCCCCGACCGCCCGATTACGCTGCGGAGCATGACACCAGCCGCCGCCCCCACCCCCGCCTACCGGCGACTCAGCGTCGAGGAGCGCCGCAGCCAGCTGCTCACCGCCGCGCTGGGCCTGTTCGCCCACCGCGCGCCGGAGGAGGTCTCCCTCGACGACGTCGCCGAGGCGGCCGGCGTGTCCCGGCCCCTGGTGTACCGGTACTTCCCCGGCGGCAAGCAGCAGCTCTACGAGGCCGCCCTGCGCTCGGCCGCCGACGAGCTCCAGCACTGCTTCGACGAACCCCGCGAGGGCCCCCTCCTGCCCCGCCTGTCCCGCGCCCTGGACCGCTACCTCGCCTTCGTCGACGAGCACGACGCCGGCTTCAGCGCCCTCCTCCAGGGCGGCAGCGTCGTCGAGACCTCACGCACCACCGCCATCGTGGACGGCGTCCGCCGCGTCGCGGCCGAGCACATCCTCAGCCACCTGGGCGTCACCGGCCCGGGCCCCCGCCTGCGCATGACCATCCGCATGTGGATCACCGCCGTCGAGGCGTCGTCGCTGATCTGGCTCGACGAGGACAAGGAGCCCCCCGCCGAGGAGCTCCGCGACTGGCTCGTGGAGCAGTTCGTCGCCATGCTGACGGTGACCGCGCGCCGCGACCCGCAGACGGACGCCCTGGTCCTGGCCCTCGCCGAGGATGTCTGACACTGATCCCGTGAAGAGCGAAGACACCCCCTTCGAGGGCGGCCCCATGGACGGCAGGGTCCTGCCCGTCCTGCTCGGCATCACCGGCCACCCGCCCAGGACCTACCGCATCCCCGTCCCCGACCCGCACGGCGGACCCCCCACGGTGCTGGTCTACCGGCGCGTGCCCCGCGGGCCGGGCAAGGTGGGCCTGACGAACCGCTGGAAGTACGCCTACGCCCCGGAGGGCACCCCCACCCGCCGGCTCAACTGGCCGTGGTCGAAGCCGGACGCCACGAAGCCAGACGCCACGCCGCCCGGCAAGCGGGACGACGCCGACGGGTGACGTCGTTGCGCCGAACCGCGCACACTCACCGCGCGCTCCCCGCGCACGCGCCCGATCCTCACGGTGTCCGGCGGCACAGGGCCGCCCCCGCATCGGAGGTGACGGCATGTCAGGAACCCTGCTGCGTCTGGTCTGCGTCGTGGCGACGGCGGCCGGAACGGCCCTCGCGCCCGTACCCGCCACGGCCGCCCCCGAGCCGGACGGGGAACAGCCCTCCGTCGCCCGCCTCCTGACCGACCTTCAGCGGCTGTACCGCGAGGCCGAACAGGCCACCGAGGCGTACAACGCCACCGAGGAGAAGCTGGAGAGGCAGCGCGCCGAGACCGACCGGCTGGAACGCGCGCTCGCCCGCGCCCGGCTCTCCCTGCACGACAGCCGGGGCGCGGCCGGCCGGCTGGCCCGGCAGCAGTACCAGAGCAGCACCGGCATCTCCCCCTACGTCCGCCTGCTGCTGGCCCGGGACCCGGAACGCGCGGTGGACCAGGGGCGGGTGATCGGCCGGATCGCGCGGGAGCGGGCCGGCACCGTCGGCCGGCTGACCGGCAGCGAACGCACGGCCCGGGACCTCGCCCGCAAGGCCCGCGAGGCGCTCGACGAGCAGCTCGCCCTCGCCGAGCGGCGCAAGAAGGAACGCGACACGGTCCGCGGGCGGCTGCACGACGTCGAGGAACTGCTCGCCTCCCTGGACGACGACCAGCTCACCGCCGTCGCCGCGTTGGAGGAGGACGGCGTCGCGAAGGCCCAGAAGCGGCTCGTGGCGTCCGGCGCGCTCGGCGCCGGCGGCAGCGCCGGCGCCGTCCGCAGGCCGACGGCCGAGGGCGACCGGGCCGTGCGCTACGCCCTGCGGCAGCTCGGCAAGCCGTACGAGTGGGGCGCGGAGGGCCCGGAGTCGTTCGACTGCTCGGGCCTGACCTCGCGGGCCTGGGCCGCGGCCGGCACGCCCGTCCCGCGCACCAGCCAGGAGCAGTGGAAGCGGCTGGAGCGGGTCGAGCTGGACGAGCTGCGCCCGGGCGACCTGGTCGTGTACTTCGAGGAGGCCACGCACGTGGCGCTGTATCTCGGCGGCGGCAGGGTCGTCCAGGCGCCCCGGCCGGGCGCGAGGGTGAAGGTGTCACCGATCGCCGCGAACCCCGTCCTGGGCGCCGTACGCCCCGACCCGGACGGGAAGCCCTTGCGGCGGTACGAGCCGCCGGAGCTCCCCGAGGGCGCGACGGACGGGTCCGACGAGGGCTACGACGGCCACGGCGGTGACGAGGGCGGAGCGGACTAGGCGGCGCCCGCGCCCGACGCCTCCACCAGGTACGCCTGCGCCTTCTCCGGCTCGTAGAAGAAGTTCTCGAAGTCGGCCGGGTCGTTGAAGCCGTTGGCGAAGCGGTCGGCGACCGGCTGGACCTCACCGGCGGCGCCGATCAGGTTCAGCACGTGCTCGGGCGGCGGCGCGAGCATCGCGTTGGTCCACTTGGTGACGTGCTGGGCGGTGTTCCAGTAGCGGTCGAAGGTGGCCCGCATCCACTCCTCGTCGAACGGCTTGTCGCCGTGCTCGACGATCGAGGCGAGGTAGGCGGCGGCGCACTTGGACGCGGAGTTGGAGCCCTGCCCGGTGATCGGGTCGTTGGCGACGACCACGTCGGCCACGCCGAGCACCAGGCCGCCGCCCGGCAGGCGGCCGATGGGGTTGCGGACGGTGGGGGCGTAGCGCCCGGCCAGGGTGCCGCCGGCGTCGGTCAGTTCGACCTTGGTGGCCCGCGCGTACTCCCAGGGGACGTACCGCTCCATGAGTTCCAGGGTCAGGGAGAGGTGCTCGGCGGGGTCCTTGACGCCGGCGAAGACGTCGAGCGGGCCGCCGGGTATGCCCTCCCAGAAGAGGATGTCGGCCCGGCCGGAGGTGGTCAGGCACGGCATGACGAACAGCTCGCCGACGCCCGGCACCAGGTTGCAGCGGACCGCCTCGGTGTCCGGGTGCTCGGGGCGCGGGCCGAGGCCGTGGACGTACGCCACGGCCAGTGCGCGCTGCGGCTCGCTGTACGGGGAGCGCTCCGGGTCGCGGGCGAACATCTGCACCAGCTCGCCCTTGCCGGCCGCGACCAGCACCAGGTCGTAGGTGCGGGAGAAGTAGTCGAGGTCGCCGACGGCCGCGCCGTGGATGACGAGCTGCCCGCCGCGCTGGGCGAAGGTCTCCATCCACCCGGCCATCTTCACGCGCTGGTCGATCGACTGCGCGTATCCGTCGAGGCGGCCCAGCCAGTCGATGGCCCGGGCGGCGGGGCCCTCGGCCCAGGAGCCGGGGGCGGCGACCGAGACACCGAGTCCTTCGATCTTCGGGGCCTGGGACTCCCAGAAGTTCAGCTGGAGGTCGCGCTCGTGCTGCAGGGCCGTGTGGAACATGCACTGCGTCGACATGACCCGGCCGGTGCGGATCTCGTCCGCCGTCCGGTTCGACATCAGGGTGACCTCGTACCCCTGCGACTGGAGGCCGAGGGCGATCTGGAGACCGGACTGGCCGGCTCCGACGACGAGTATCTTCCGCATGCGGGCTGTCCTCTACTCGGGGGTTTCGTCCAGCGCGTGGCCGACGAGGGCCAGGAGGGTCTCGATCACGGAGATCCGGCGACGCGCGTCCATGATCATGACAGGTATGTGTTGCGGGATGGTCAAGGCCTCCCGCACGTCCTCCGGCTCGAACAGCTCGGC
This sequence comes from Streptomyces sp. NPDC044921, assembly GCF_056432865.1. Lineage (NCBI taxonomy): Bacteria > Bacillati > Actinomycetota > Actinomycetes > Kitasatosporales > Streptomycetaceae > Streptomyces > Streptomyces sp. NPDC044921. Next base: position 64,868 of record NZ_JBWKIF010000003.1, on the reverse strand, counting down.
GCCGTCGAAGTGGTTGACCGCGACCACGTACGGCAGCCCGGAGCTCTCGAAGTAGTCCAGGACCGGGAAGCAGTCCTTCAGCCGCCGGGTGTCCGCCAGCACGACGGCGCCGATCGCGCCGCGCACGATGTCGTCCCACATGAACCAGAAGCGCTGCTGGCCCGGCGTGCCGAACAGGTAGAGCACCAGGTCGTCGTCGAGCGTGATGCGCCCGAAGTCCATGGCGACGGTCGTGGAGGTCTTGCCCGGCGTGGCGGTGAGGTCGTCGGTGGCCTCGCTCGCCTCGGTCATCAGCGCCTCGGTCTGCAGGGGCGTGATCTCCGAGACGGAGGTGACCAGCGTGGTCTTGCCCACGCCGAAGCCGCCCGCCACCACGATCTTCGTGGCTATGGGGGCCCGGGTGCGGTCGGTCTCCCAGGCGTGCATGCTCGCGTCGGGCTGGGCGAACGGGGAGGAAGCAGCGACGCCGTGAGCGGCGTCAGAGACGACGGAGTCCACTCAGCACCCTTTCCAGCAGAGCGCGGTCCGGGCGGCCCGTGCCGTGGCCGGTCCCCGTTCCGTACACACGGATCTTTCCCTGGTCCGCGAGGTCGCTGAGGAGCACGCGGACCACGCCGAGCGGCATCTTCAGCAGCGCGGCGATCTCGGCCACCGTACGCATCCGGCGGCACAGTTCGACGATGGCCCGCAGCTCCGGCATCACGCGGCTGGAGAGGTTGCCGTTCGTCAGTTCCTTGCGCTCCTCCGGGGCCTCCAGTGCCGCCGTGCTGGCCACGAACGTCTCCACGAGGAGGACGTGGCCGAAGCGGGTCCGGCCGCCGGTGAGCGAGTAGGGGCGGACCCGGGCGGGTTTGCGGTCCCCGCCGCGGACCGGGAGGTGCTGCTTGGGCGTACTGCTCATCGGGCACTCCCCGTCGTCTGGGACTCCTCCAGGGATTTGCGGAGCTCGCTGCGGAGTTCGGGCGTCAGGACGTGGCCGGCCCGGCCGACGAACAGGGCCATGTGGTAGGCCACGACGCTCATGTCGCAGTCCGCCGAGCCGTGCACGCCGAGCAGCGAGCCGTCGCTGATCGACATGACGAACAGGCTGCCCTCCTCCATGGCGATCATGGTGTGCTTGACCCCGCCGAAGTCCATCAGCTTGGCGGCGCCGATGGTCAGGCTGCCGATGCCCGAGACGATGGTGGCGAGGTCGGCGGCGGAGCCGCGCGGGCCGGTGGGACGGGTCCCGCGGCTCTGCAGGGCCTCCCGGGCCTCCTTGTTGCGGTCTGCGTCGGAGGACAGCAGAAGCAGTCCGTCGGAGGAGACGACGGCGACCGAGAGGATGCCGGGCACCTCCTCGACGAGGTTGGTCAGCAGCCAGTGCAGGTTGCGGGCCTCACTGCTCAGTCCGATCAGTCCGAAGGTACTGGGCGCGGTCAACTGCTTGCCTCCTCGACTGTGCCCCCCGTGGCTTCTTCGGAATCAGCTGGTCCAGATGTGCCGAGGTCCGGCCGCTGGTGCGAGGCCGTCTGCTCGGCGATCTCCGCCTCCACCTCGCGGTAGCCGGCCTGCGCCCCCTGGCGGAAGCCGCCGAGGCGGCGGCGCAGGGCCTCGGCGTCGACCGAGCCGCTGCGCTGGCGCGGAGCGGTGGCCGGGGCGGTGATCCTGGGCGTGCGCTTGGGCAGGCCCTTGTCGGTGACGCGTTCGTGTTCGGCGTCGGCCTCCGCCTCGCCTTCGGCGTGTGCGCTCCCGCCCGCACCCCCCGTGCGGGTCTCGTGAGCGTGCGGGCCCGGCCCGTGCGGGGCGGGACCGCCGTCGTCGGCCGCGCTCTCGTGCTGCGTGGGCTCCGGCTCCTCCTGCGGTGCCGGGGCCAGCAGTTCCATGGTGGTCTCGGCAGGGGTCTCGGCCGCTGCCGGCCCGTCGTCCGCGGGCGGTTCCCCGGCCCCGGCCGGTTCCGGGTGCTCGGCCGCGGGCGCGTCCTGGCCGGCCTCCTCCCGCCGTACCGCCTTCTCGGCCAGGACCACCAGCGGGTCCCCGCCGCTCGTGCGGCCGTGCAGGACGTTGGAGTTGGCCTCCGCGTCGGCGCCCGGCAGGGAGAAGGAGTGGGCGGCGCCGGCCACCGGTCCGGAGGCCGGGACGGCCGCGGGCGGGGCCGCCGCCAGCAGGGTCCGGGGCAGGACGACGACCGCCGCGACCCCGCCCTGCTTCTGCTCGCGCAGCTGGACGCGCACGCCGTGGCGGTGCGCGAGCCGGGCGACGACGTACAGGCCGAGGCCGAGGCCGTCCTCGCCCTCCTGGTCGTAGGGCGCCTCCGGGTCGAAGTCGGACAGGCGGGCGTTCAGGCGCTCCAGCCGGCCCTCGGTCATCCCGATGCCCTCGTCCTGGACGGAGAGCATCACCTCGCCGTTCTCCAGCAGCCAGCCGGAGATCTCCACGGGCAGGTCGGGCGGGGAGAACGAGGTGGCGTTCTCCATGAGTTCGGCCAGCAGGTGCGAGAGGTCGTCGGCGGCGAAGCCGGCGATGTGCGCGTGCGGCGGCAGCGCGGCGATCCGGACCCGCTCGTACCGCTCGATCTCACTCACCGCGGCGCGGACGACGTCCACCAGCGGCACGGGCCCGGCGGCGTGCTGGACGTGCTCGGTGCCGGCGAGGACGAGGAGGTTCTCGCTGTGCCGGCGCATGACGGTGGCGAAGTGGTCGAGCTTGAACAGCGTGGAGAGGCGGTCGGGGTCCTGCTCGCGCTCCTCCAGGTTCTCGATGACGGCCAGTTGCCGCTCGACCAGGCCGAGGGTGCGCAGGGCGAGGTTGACGAAGGTGCCGCCGATGGCCGTGCGCAGCCGCTCCAGCTGGGCGGCGGACTCGGCGAGCTGACCGCGCAGTTCCTCGCGCGCGTCGGCCATCTTCTGGCGCTGGCCGACGAGGTGCTTGCGGTCCGACTCCAGCGTGGTGATCCGCTCGGTGAGCGCGGCCGCGTGGGCGTGCAGGGCGTTCACGGAGCGGACGACCTGGGCGAACTCGTCGTTGCGGCCGGTGAACCTCACCGGTTCCTCGGCCGCCGGGTCCTCGGCCTCGGCGAGGCGCTTCGTGCCCAGGCGCAGCACGGCGAGCGGGCGGGTGAGGCTGCGGGCCATGCCCGTGGCCACACCGACGGCCAGCAGCATCAGGGCGCCGAGGACGGCGATGCGGATCTCCAGCGCGGTGACGTCGTCGTCGCGCAGGGCCTCCAGGTCCTTGGTGCGGCGGTCGTAGAGGGCGGACTCGACGCCGCGCATCAGGTCGACCCGGGCGGACAGGGCCGTCTCCAGCCGCTTGGCGTCGGTGTTCAGCTCGCCGCCGGACAGCGAGGGCTGGTCGGTGAGGGTGGCGAGGTACTTCTCGGCGGAGTTGACCTCGGTGCCGGTGACCGTGTTGTCGAAGGAGGTGCGGGCCGCCTTGGGGGCGGTGGCGCGGAAGTCGGCCAGGGCCGCGTCGGAGCGCAGCCGGGCCTGCTGGGCGGCGGCGCTCAGGGCGTCGCGCTGCCGGGCCTCGGCGCCGGAGGACGTGGCGGTCTCGGTCGGCAGGCCGGTGACGGGGTCGATGACCGTCTCGGTGGCGCGCGGCACGCTGAGCGCGGCGAGCAGCAGCCCGCGGGCCGCGGCGGCCTGCTGCACGGCGGAGTCCAGCTCGGCCAGGGCGTGGCCGCCGGACCCCGCGCGGGGCGGCGTCTGCTCGGCCAGCTGCTCGGCGAGCCGGTGGAGTTCGGTGATGGCGGCGGAGTACGCCTGGTGCGCTTCGAGTGCGCTGCTCTTGCCGGTGAGCGCCGCTCGCCGCACGGCCGCTATGCCGTCGAGGCCCGAGCGGAGCGCGGCGGGCGTGTCGGTGTCGGCCCGCAGCTCCTCGACCTGCCGGTCGACGCGCTCGCTGTGCTGCTCGGAGGGCGCCTTGGACTTGGGGCGGCCCGCCGCGATGTACGCGGTGACCTCGTCGCGCTCGTCGGCCAGGGAGTGGGCGAGGGCGAGGGCGTGCTGCGTCTGCTCCGCGAGCGTCACCAGTTCCTGGGAGTCGTGGAGTTCGGCCGAGGCGGCCAGCACCGAGGGGGTGCCGGCACCGGCGATGGCCGCGGCGACCACGGCCACGGCCACGATGAGCCGGTTGCGGACATGTGTGGGGCGGCCCTTGCCGGTGGGGGGCGTCGGCTCAGCGCCCTGAACGGGGGCCGTCTGCTTGCCTGTGCGACGAGGCCGCGACTTCTGCACCGGTGCTCGCATTCCTGACTCGTGAACCCTTGGGCCCGGATGACGCTCCGTCAACTGGCGCGTACTCCCGGTACACTTCCCGACCCTCCCAGCGCCGGTGGGCAGCGCACGCGCATCACCTGACCCGCCACCCGAAGGAGTGAACCCCGGAGGGGAGTTGAGGGGCAAGTTCCGCGGGCTCTTGCCGCGGCCTCGCGCGGCACGCCGGTTGGACGCCGGGGGCGGGCGGTGGCAGTATTCGCCACCGCGCCTTCCCGGAACAAATCATTCCATCCCAAACCAGGCGCCTGACCTGCGCGGGTGCGCCGGTACGGCGACCATTGCCAGCCTTCTGCGGACCTTGTGAAGGGCTCGTGCAGACTGGCTGGATGCGTACTGAACTCGCTTCGGAGCCGGGAGACGCCGACCGCCCCAACGAGGACTTCGCCAGTGTCGGGCTACCGGCTTCAGGACAGGGCGGTTCACTCGTCGTCCTGGACGGGGTGACCCCGCCGAAGGCCGGGACGGGCTGTCTGCATTCCGTCCCCTGGTTCACCGCTCGCCTCGGTGGCGCACTGACCGAACTGACCGTTTCACTCCCGGATGTTCCCCTGGTCGAAGCCTTGTCCCGCGCCATCGCGCGTACCGCCGAGGCACACGCTTCAACCTGTGACCTTTCTCACCCTCGCACTCCCCAGGCCACGGTGGTCGCGGCCCGCTGGAATCCGGACACGGTGGAGTACCTCGTCCTGTCGGACTCGGCCCTCCTCCTGGAGTCCGCCGACGGCGCGGTCACACCCGTCCTCGACGACCGGCTGGCCCTGCTGCCCCGTTCGGCACTGGCCACGGACGCGGTGGTGGACGCGACGCTGCGGAACAAGGAGGGCGGTTTCTTCACCGCCGCCGCGGACCCCGCGGTGGCCGGCCGGGCGGTGACCGGGACCGTGCCCCGCCACCGGGTCCGTGCCCTGGCCGCCCTGACGGACGGCGCCGCCCGCTGGGTGGAGAGGTTCGAGGAGGGCGGCTGGGCGGACTGCTTCCACCTCGTGCGCAAGGAGGGACCGCAGGCGCTCGTGGACCGGGTGCGGACGCTGGAACGGGCGGACGCCGCCACGACGTTGACCGGCCGCGGCAAGCGGCACGACGACGCGACGGTCGTGTACGTCGAGTTCTGAGGGACCCGCTACCTCTCCATGCCGCGGTTGAGCTGGTGCAGCAACCGGGCCAGTTCCGTGACCTCGCGCGTCTCCCAGTCGGCCAGGCGGCCGGCGTAGCGGGCGCGCCGGGCCTCGCGGACCCGGCGGACGCGGTCGTGGCCCTCCTGGGTGAGGGCGACCAGCCAGGCACGGCCGTCGGCGGGGTCCGGCTCGCGGGCGACCAGGCCGAGTTCCTCCAGGGCGCGCAGCTGGCGGGACATCGTCGCCTTGCCGACGCCGATGTAGGCGGCGAGTTCGGTGGCCCGCTGCTGGCCGCACTCGTCCAGCCGGACGAGCAGCCCGTAGGCGGACGACTCCAGGTCGGGGTGGACCTCGCGGGCCATCTCGCCCTGGCTGGCCCGGGCCCGCCGCAGCAGTACGGTCAGTTCCCGCTCCAGCGCGAGGAAGGCGGGCCGGTCCACACCGCTGCCGGCCACACCGCCTGCGGCCGTACCGCTTCCGGCCACACCGGCGTCCGCGGACTCACCGGGTCCGGCCCGGTGTCCGTCGTCGTTGCCGCCCTCGTGCACGTCAGTCCCCGCCTAGGTCGTCGCTACTGAGATTGTCCGCCCGCTGCCGCCGGCGCCGCAGCCCGGCAAGTATTCCCAGGTCAGGGCGTCCGTGTCCACAGGGGCACCACACGGTGAAGGCCCGGGCCCCCCGCACGGGAACCCGGGCCTTCCCTAACCGGCCGCGTCCTCCCCCAGCCCCTAAAGCCTGGGCGGTGCCCCCACCGCCGCGACCGGAACCTCCGGCGCCGCGCCGCTCGTCGCGGGCGCGAGCGCCAGCTCCAGGACCTGGCGGACGTCGGTGACGGTGTGGACGTCGAGCTTGTCCAGCACCTCCGCCGGGACGTCGTCCAGATCGGGCTCGTTGCGCTTGGGGATGATCACGGTGGTGACGCCCGCCCGGTGCGCCGCGAGCAGCTTCTGCTTCACACCGCCGATCGGCAGGACCCGCCCGGTCAGCGAGACCTCGCCGGTCATGGCCACGTCCGTGCGGACCAGGCGCCCGGACAGCAGGGACGCGAGGGCCGTGGTCATCGTGATGCCGGCGCTCGGACCGTCCTTGGGGACCGCGCCCGCCGGGAAGTGGATGTGCACCCCCCGGTCCTTCAGGTCGCCCACCGGCAGTTCGAGCTCGGCGCCGTGGGAGCGCAGGAAGCTCAGCGCGATCTGCGCGGACTCCTTCATCACGTCGCCCAGCTGACCGGTCAGGGTCAGCCCGGCCGCGCCGGTCTCCGGGTCGGCCAGCGACGCCTCGACGAAGAGCACGTCACCGCCCGCGCCGGTCACCGCGAGCCCGGTGGCCACGCCCGGTACGGACGTCCGGCGCTCGGCCGGGTCCTGGGCGGACTCGGGCACGTGGTGCGGCCGGCCGATCAGGTCGCGCAGGTCCTCGTCGCGGACGGTGAACGGCAGCTCCCGCTCCCCCAGTTCGTGCTGGGCGGCGACCTTGCGCAGCAGCCGGGCGATCGACCGCTCCAGGGTGCGCACGCCCGCCTCGCGGGTGTACTCGCCGGCGAGCTTGCGCAGGGCGCTCTCGTCGATGGTCACCTCGTCGGCGCCCAGTCCGGCCCGCTCCAGCTGGCGCGGGAGCAGGTGGTCGCGGGCGATGACGACCTTCTCGTCCTCGGTGTAGCCGTCGAGGCGGACGATCTCCATGCGGTCGGCCAGGGCCTCGGGGATCGCCTCCAGGACGTTGGCGGTGGCGAGGAAGACCACGTCCGACAGGTCCAGTTCGACCTCCAGGTAGTGGTCCCGGAAGGTGTGGTTCTGCGCCGGGTCGAGCACTTCGAGCAGGGCGGCGGCCGGGTCGCCCCGGAAGTCCGAGCCGACCTTGTCGATCTCGTCGAGGAGCACGACCGGGTTCATCGACCCGGCCTCCTTGATGGCCCGGACGACACGGCCCGGCAGGGCGCCGACGTAGGTGCGCCGGTGGCCGCGGATCTCGGCCTCGTCGCGGACACCGCCGAGGGCGACGCGGACGAACTTGCGGCCCATCGCGTGGGCGACGGACTCGCCGAGGCTGGTCTTGCCGACGCCGGGCGGTCCGACGAGCGCGAGCACGGCACCGCCGCGCCGCCCGCCGATGACGCCCAGCCCCCGGTCGTTGCGCCGCTTGCGCACCGCCAGGTACTCGGTGATGCGCTCCTTGACGTCCTCCAGCCCGGCGTGCTCGGCGTCCAGGACCGCCTTGGCGCCCTGGATGTCGTAGGCGTCCTCGGTGCGCTCGTTCCACGGCATCTCCAGGACCGTGTCGAGCCAGGTGCGGATCCACGAGCCCTCGGGCGACTGGTCGGAGGAGCGCTCCAGCTTGTCGACCTCCTTCAGGGCGGCCTCGCGGACCTTCTCGGGCAGGTCGGCGGCCTCCACCCGGGCGCGGTAGTCGTCGGACTCCTCGCCCTCCTGCTCGCCGTTCAGCTCGCGCAGCTCCTTGCGGACGGCTTCGAGCTGACGCCGCAGCAGGAACTCGCGCTGCTGCTTGTCGACGCCCTCCTGGACGTCCTTGGCGATGGTCTCGGCCACGTCCTGCTCGGCCAGGTGGTCGCGCAGCTGCTGCGTGGCGAGCTTGAGCCGGGCCACCGGGTCGGTGGTCTCCAGCAGTTCGACCTTCTGGTCGGTGGTCAGGAACGGCGAGTAGCCGGAGTTGTCGGCCAGCGCCGAGACGTCGTCGATGGCCTGGACCCGGTCGACGACCTGCCAGGCACCGCGCTTGCGCAGCCAGGCGGTGGCGAGGGCCTTGTACTCCTTGACCAGTTCGGCGACCTGGCCGGGCAGCGGCTCCGGCACGGTCTCGTCGACGCCGGTGCCCTCGACCCACAGGGCCGCGCCGGGGCCCGTGGTCCCCGCACCGATCCTCACCCGCCCCCGGCCGCGGATCAGGGCGCCCGGGTCGCCGTCGGCCAGCCGGCCGACCTGCTCGACGGTGCCGAGGACACCGGTGTTCGCGTACGTCCCGTCGATGCGTGGCACCAGGAGTACCCGGGGCTTTCCGGGCGTTGTCCGAGCGGCGGCCTGGGCGGCCTCCACCGCGGCACGGACCTCGGAGTCGCTCAGGTCCAGCGGGACCACCATCCCGGGCAGCACGACCTCGTCGTCGAGCGGCAGCACGGGCAGGGTGAGCGGTGTGGACGTCGAAGCCATGATCTCCCCTTCGGCAGTCAAGTTGAGCTATGCCGACTCAATGCTTGAGGGCGGCCGGTTGTTCCCCGGGGGGTGTTCGCTCTGAGCGATCACCGGTGACGCCGGCGACGGAGCGGCGCGTAAGGTCGGCGCGGGTAATGGACACGATGACCTTTCACCGATTACATCTGACTACAGGAGCGGGCGTGGACAGGACCGTGCGGGCGTGGGTGGACGGGTGGGTCGTGTCGCGCGGGGCGGCTCCGCCCCTGCCCGAGCCGTGGGGCTGGACGATCGACGTGGGGCTGTACGGGCACGTCACACGACACGTGTTCGGCGCGACGGGCGACGGCCTCGACGAGACGACCGTGCGCAAGGTGGCCGGCGCGGTCACCGGGGACGGCGTGTGGCTGAAGGCCTTCCGGGACCCGGCGGTGGTCGCCGGCTGGCTGGACGACGGCTGGTGGATCGACCCCGAGCCCGGCTACCTCATGACGGTCCCGCTGGCGGCGCACGGCGCTCCGGACGTCCCCGACGGCTACCGGCTGCGCACGTGGCCGCGGGGCGCGGTGACCCACCTGATGGTGGCCGCCCCCGACGGCTCCCTGGCGGCGCGCGGCCAGATCACCACGATCGGCGGCACCGCCGTCGCCGACCGGATCGAGACGGCCCCGGAACACCGCCGCAAGGGACTGGGCGGCCTCGTCATGCGGACGCTGCAGTGCGCCGCCGCCCGGCGGGGAGCGCGGACCGGCGTCCTGGCCGGCACGCCCGCGGGGCGCGCCCTCTACGAGACGCTGGGCTGGGAGGTCACGGCCGTGCTGACCAGCGCCAGACACGACCGGCCGGCCCTCGCGGGGGCGTGAACGGCCCGCGGCCACCACGCGAGACCGGGGCGCGGACTCGAACCACCCGGCAGCCCCGCGCGCGTACGGTCCTCCGGCGGCCTCCCACGAGCACGGCGGCGCTCCGGCTGCCCGCGCGCTTCAGCCCCCGGCCGGCACCGCCCGGGTCGCGTGCCGGACCGGCGGCCGGGTCGCGATGCCGAGGGCCAGGTCTCGCGGGGCGGCGCGGTGCGTTTCACGGGGGCGTTCCTTCCGTCGGGTGCGGCCTTCGCCCGCCTCCCGCCCCGCTGTGTGACGGGCGCCACGAGTCAGCCGGCACACGGCGGCCTCGTCGCTCCCCGCGGCCTCCCCCGGTAATCCCGTGCCCACGCCGACCGGGACCTGCCAGGATGAACCGATGCCCACCTCATACGACACGCCTGACGTCCCGGACCGGCGCGAGGGCCCGCACGGCGAGGTCGTGCTGCGGCGGCACGGCGACCGGCTGGAGATCATCGCCAACGGCTGTTTCCTGATGGACACCTCCGACGGCCGCTCGGAACGGCGGCTCGTCGACGCCGCCCTGGAGGCCCTGCCGGGCCGGGAGCGCCCCGACGTGCTGATCGGCGGACTCGGCGTCGGCTTCTCCCTCGCACACGCCGCCGCGGACCCGCGCTGGGGGCGGATCGCGGTGGTGGAACGCGAGCCCGCGATCGTCGAATGGCATCGCGACGGCCCGCTCTCCGCGATCTCCGCCGGGGCCCTCGCCGACCCCCGCACGGACATCGTCGAAGCGGATCTCGTCGCATACGTCAATGAGACATCGGACACGTACGACGCCCTGTGCCTCGACATCGACAACGGCCCCGACTGGACCGTGACTGAGGACAACGCGCATCTCTACGGCGAAGCCGGACTGGCGGGCTGCGCACGGGTGTTGAGACCCGGAGGGGTCCTCGCCGTCTGGTCCGCACAGCCGTCTCCGGAATTCGAGGGAACCTTGCGGAATGCCGGGTTCCAACACGTGCGTACCGAAGAGATCCCGGTTGCCCGGGGCGTTCCCGACGTCGTGCACCTCGGCATCCGCCCTGGATAGCAAAGGCGTGCTGCCTGCCCGTACGCTGCTCCTCTGACGCCGATCATTCAAGCGTCAATCGCAACGATGCGCACGCATAGCCAGTCAGAAGGAATCACCCCACTGATTCCGGACAGCACACCCCAGGGGCGGGCGATGGAGCAGACACAGACCTCCCACAACGGTTCGGCGACGGCCACCCCGGGCGCACAGCGCCGGGTTCTCGTGGTCGAGGACGACGCCACGATCGTCGACGCCATCGCGACCCGTCTGCGAGCCGAGGGATTCCTCGTGCAAACCGCGGGCGACGGTCCGGCCGCCGTCGACACCGCCGAGGCGTGGCAGCCCGACCTGCTGATCCTCGACATCATGCTGCCGGGCTTCGACGGTCTGGAGGTCTGCCGCCGGGTGCAGGCCGCCCGCCCGGTGCCGGTGCTGATGCTCACCGCGCGCGACGACGAGACCGACATGCTGGTCGGTCTCGGCGTCGGCGCGGACGACTACATGACCAAGCCGTTCTCGATGCGGGAGCTGGCGGCGCGCGTGCACGTGCTGCTGCGCCGCGTGGAGCGGGCGGCGCTGGCCGCCGCGACGCCGCGCAGCGGCATCCTGCGCCTGGGCGAACTGGAGATCGACCACGCGCAGCGCCGCGTCCGGGTGCGCAGCGAGGACGTGCACCTCACGCCCACCGAGTTCGACCTGCTGGTGTGCCTGGCCAACACCCCGCGCGCGGTCCTCTCGCGCGAACAGCTGCTCGCCGAGGTCTGGGACTGGGCGGACGCCTCCGGCACGCGCACGGTCGACAGCCACATCAAGGCGCTGCGCCGCAAGATCGGCGCCGAGCGGATCCGCACCGTGCACGGTGTCGGCTACGCCCTGGAGACCCCGACGCCATGAGCGGCGGGCCGGCTGCACGGAGAAGCCCCGGGGAGCCGGAGCCCTGGGGGAAGGTGAGCCCGTTCTCGATCAAGACCAAGCTGGGCGCGCTGGTCGTCATCTCGGTGCTGATCACGACAGGCCTGTCGGTGATCGCGGTGCACACGAAGACGGAGCTGCGCTTCATCACGGTCTTCTCGATGATCGCCACCCTGCTCATCACGCAGTTCGTGGCCCATTCGCTCACCGCGCCGCTGGACGAGATGACGGCCGTGGCGCGCTCCATCTCGCAGGGCGACTACACCCGCCGCACGCGGGAGAACCGCCGTGACGAGCTGGGCGACCTGGCCGTGACCATCAACGCCATGGCCGACGAGCTGGAGGCCCAGGACCGCCAGCGCAAGGAGCTGGTGGCGAACGTCTCGCACGAGCTGCGCACGCCCATCGCCGGGCTGCGCGCGGTGCTGGAGAACATCGTCGACGGCGTCACCCAGGCCGACCCGGAGACGATGCGCACGGCGCTGAAGCAGACCGAGCGGCTCGGCCGGCTGGTGGAGACGCTGCTGGACCTGTCCCGCCTGGACAACGGCGTCGTCCCGCTGAGGAAGCGGCGGTTCGAGGTGTGGCCGTACCTGTCGGGCGTGCTGAAGGAGGCCAACATGGTCGCCTCCGTGCGCGCGGGCATCGCCACCGGTTCGGGCAGTCACACCCGCACGGACGTGCACCTGCACCTCGACGTGCACCCACCGGAGTTGACCGCGCACGCCGACCCGGAGCGCATCCACCAGGTGGTGGCCAATCTCATCGACAACGCGGTCAAGCACAGTCCGCCGCACGGCCGGGTGACGGTCAAGGCGCGGCGCGGCGCGCTGCCGGAGTCACTGGAGCTGGAGGTCCTGGACGAGGGCCCCGGCATTCCGAAGTCCGAGTGGCACCGCGTCTTCGAGCGGTTCAACCGCGGCAGCGCCAAGCGGCCCCAGGGGCCGGGCAGCGACGGCGGCACGGGTCTCGGCCTGGCGATCGCCCGCTGGGCGGTGGATCTGCACGGCGGACGGATCGGAGTGGCCGAATCCGAGCGGGGTTGCCGGATTCTTGTCACTCTTCCGGGACTTCCATCTGTGCCAAGTTGACGTAAAGTTCGAAGCGGAGCCACAAGATCCACCAGCGTCCGCGCTGACGGACACGTGTGATCAGGCACAGGCCCGCGCCACTGGCGTGTCAGGCCCCGCTCAACCCTTCCCTTCTTAAGCGGAACCACGCTTGTTTCCCGCCATTTCAAGCGCCGAAACACACTCCAAGATGTGACTTGCGCGACGTTGAACGGGCCCGGCCTGACCTTCCCGCCCGGGGAGGCGTAGCCTTGATTCCCGCTGTCCATCATCTTGTGAAGCGGAAGAGGGCGGTTGCCGCCGTGTCGCCACAGTCCCCCAGTAACTCGAGCATCTCGACCGACACCGACCAAGCGGGCAAGAACCCCGCCGCGTCGTTCGGTGCCAACGAGTGGCTCGTCGACGAGATCTATCAGCAGTACCTCCAGGACCCGAATTCGGTAGACCGAGCCTGGTGGGACTTCTTCGCCGACTACAAGCCGGGCGCCGCTGGCGCCCCGGCTCCGGCGGGTACCGCGGCCACGGGGGCCGCGGGGACCACCAGTGCTCAGCCCGCCGCCGCGGCCGCTCCGGCCCAGGCCTCCGCCCCGGCGGCCGAGAAGCCCGCCGCCGAGAAGCCCGCCGCCGCGCAGGCTCCGGCGCAGGCCCCGGCTCCGGCTCCGGCTCCGGCCCAGGCGAAGCCCGCCGCGCAGGCCCCGGCCCAGGCCGCCGCTCCCGCGAAGGCCGCCCCGGCCCCCGCGAAGGCCGCCCCGGCGCCCGCTCAGCCGGCCGCCGCCAAGCCGGCCACCCCGGCGAAGAAGGCCGAGCCCGCCGCCGAGGCCCCTGCCGGCCCCGAGCAGGTCGTGCTGCGCGGCCCGGCGGCCGCGGTCGCGAAGAACATGGACGCCTCCCTGGAGCTGCCCACGGCCACGTCCGTGCGCGCGGTCCCGGTGAAGCTGCTCTTCGACAACCGCATCGTCATCAACAACCACCTCAAGCGGGCGCGCGGCGGGAAGATCTCCTTCACGCACCTCATCGGTTACGCCATGGTCCAGGCGATCAAGGCCATGCCGGCGATGAACTACTCGTTCGCGAAGGTGGACGGCAAGCCGACCCTGGTCAAGCCGGAGCACGTCAACCTCGGTCTCGCCATCGACCTGGTCAAGCCCAACGGCGACCGCCAGCTCGTCGTCGCGGCGATCAAGAAGGCCGAGACGCTGAACTTCTTCGAGTTCTGGCAGGCCTACGAGGACATCGTCCGCCGCGCCCGCGACGGCAAGCTGACGATGGACGACTTCACCGGCGTCACGGTCTCCCTGACCAACCCCGGCGGCCTGGGCACGGTCCACTCGGTACCGCGTCTGATGCCCGGCCAGTCCGTGATCATGGGCGTCGGCTCCATGGACTACCCCGCGGAGTTCCAGGGCACCTCCCAGGACACCCTGAACAAGCTCGGCATCTCGAAGGTCATGACGCTCACGTCGACCTACGACCACCGGGTGATCCAGGGCGCCGCCTCCGGCGAGTTCCTCCGCCAGGTCGCCAACCTGCTGCTCGGCGAGAACGGCTTCTACGACGACATCTTCGAGGCCCTGCGCATCCCCTACGAGCCGGTCCGCTGGCTCAAGGACATCGACGCCAGCCACGACGACGACGTCACCAAGGCCGCCCGCGTCTTCGAGCTGATCCACTCCTACCGGGTCCGCGGCCACGTCATGGCCGACACCGACCCGCTGGAGTACCAGCAGCGCAAGCACCCCGACCTGGACATCACCGAGCACGGCCTCACGCTCTGGGACCTGGAGCGCGAGTTCGCCGTCGGCGGCTTCGCCGGCAAGTCGATGATGAAGCTGCGCGACATCCTCGGCGTCCTGCGCGACTCGTACTGCCGCACCACCGGCATCGAGTTCATGCACATCCAGGACCCCAAGCAGCGCAAGTGGATCCAGGACCGCGTGGAGCGCCCGCACTCCAAGCCGGAGCGCGAGGAGCAGCTGCGCATCCTGCGCCGGCTGAACGCGGCCGAGGCGTTCGAGACGTTCCTGCAGACCAAGTACGTCGGCCAGAAGCGCTTCTCCCTGGAGGGCGGCGAGTCCGTCATCCCGCTGCTGGACGCCGTGCTGGACTCGGCCGCCGAGTCCCGCCTGGACGAGGTCGTCATCGGCATGGCCCACCGCGGCCGCCTGAACGTCCTGGCGAACATCGTCGGCAAGTCGTACGCGCAGATCTTCCGCGAGTTCGAGGGCAACCTCGACCCGAAGTCGATGCACGGCTCCGGCGACGTGAAGTACCACCTGGGCGCCGAGGGCACCTTCACCGGCCTCGACGGCGAGCAGATCAAGGTCTCCCTGGTCGCGAACCCCTCGCACCTCGAAGCCGTCGACCCCGTCCTTGAGGGCGTCTCCCGCGCCAAGCAGGACATCATCGGCAAGGGCGGCACGGACTTCACGGTCCTGCCGGTGGCGATCCACGGCGACGCGGCCTTCGCGGGCCAGGGCGTGGTGGCCGAGACCCTGAACATGTCGCAGCTGCGCGGCTACCGCACCGGCGGCACGGTCCACATCGTCATCAACAACCAGGTCGGCTTCACCGCGGCCCCCGAGTCCTCGCGCTCCTCCATGTACGCGACGGACGTGGCCCGCATGATCGAGGCCCCGATCTTCCACGTGAACGGCGACGACCCGGAGGCCGTGGTCCGCGTCGCGCGGCTCGCCTTCGAGTTCCGCCAGGCGTTCAACAAGGACGTGGTGATCGACCTCATCTGCTACCGCCGCCGCGGTCACAACGAGTCGGACAACCCGGCCTTCACCCAGCCGCTGATGTACGACCTGATCGACAAGAAGCGCTCGGTGCGCAAGCTGTACACCGAGTCCCTCATCGGTCGCGGCGACATCACCCTGGAAGAGGCCGAGCAGGCGCTGCAGGACTACCAGGGCCAGCTGGAGAAGGTCTTCACGGAGGTCCGCGAGGCCACCTCGCAGCCGAACATCGTGGAGACGTCCGACCCGCAGGCCGAGTTCCCGGTCGCCGTGAACACCGCGGTGACCACGGAGGTCGTCAAGCGGATCGCCGAGTCCCAGGTCAACATCCCCGACCACGTCACCGTCCACCCGCGTCTGCTGCCGCAGCTGCAGCGCCGGGCGTCGATGGTCGAGGACGGCACCATCGACTGGGGCATGGGCGAGACCCTCGCGATCGGCTCCCTGCTGCTGGAGGGCGTCCCGGTCCGCCTGGCGGGCCAGGACTCGCAGCGCGGCACGTTCGGCCAGCGCCACGCGGTCATCATCGACCGCAGCACGGGCGAGGAGTACACGCCGCTGCAGTACCTCTCCGAGGACCAGGCGCGGCTGAACGTCTACAACTCCCTGCTGTCCGAGTACGCGGCGATGGGCTTCGAGTACGGCTACTCGCTGGCCCGCCCCGAGGCGCTCGTGATGTGGGAGGCGCAGTTCGGCGACTTCGTCAACGGCGCCCAGACGGTCGTGGACGAGTTCATCTCGTCGGCCGAGCAGAAGTGGGCGCAGACCTCCGGCGTCGTGCTGCTCCTGCCGCACGGCTACGAGGGCCAGGGCCCGGACCACTCCTCGGCCCGCCCGGAGCGCTTCCTCCAGATGTGCGCCCAGAACAACATGACGGTCGCCATGCCGACGTCGCCGGCGAACTACTTCCACCTCCTGCGGTGGCAGGTGCACAACCCGCACCACAAGCCGCTGGTGGTCTTCACGCCGAAGTCGATGCTGCGCCTGAAGGCGGCGGCGGCGAAGGCGGAGGAGTTCACGACCGGGCAGTTCCGGCCGGTCATCGGCGACACGTCGGTCGACCCGGCCGCGGTGAAGAAGGTCGTCTTCTGCGCCGGCAAGGTCTACTACGACCTGGACGCCGAGCGGCAGAAGCGCGGCGTGACGGACACGGCGATCATCCGCATCGAGCGGCTGTACCCGCTGCCGGGTGCCGAGCTCCAGGCGGAGATCAAGAAGTACCCGAACGCCGAGAAGTACCTGTGGGCCCAGGAGGAGCCGGCGAACCAGGGTGCCTGGCCGTTCATCGCGCTCAACCTGATCGACCACCTGGACCTGGCCGTCGGCGCCGACGTCCCGCACGGCGAGCGCCTGCGCCGCATCTCGCGTCCGCACAGCTCGTCCCCGGCGGTGGGTTCCGCGAAGCGGCACCAGGCCGAGCAGGAGCAGTTGGTGCGTGAGGTGTTCGAGGCGTAGTCCTCGTCCCGTCGCACGTCACCGGGCCGCATCCCCACCAGGGGGTGCGGCCCGGCCGCATATCCTTGTCCCATGTACTTCACGGACCGTGGCATCGAGGAACTGGAGAAGCGGCGCGGCGAGGAGGAGGTCACCTTCGAGTGGCTCGCCGAGCAGCTGCGCACGTTCGTGGATCTCAACCCCGACTTCGAGGTGCCGGTGGAGCGCCTGGCGACGTGGCTGGCGCGGCTGGACGACGAGGACGACGAGTAGCATCCCGCGCCCGCTCGGGCCCGGACCACAGACCGGTGACCGGTCGGTGGTCGGTCGCGTGGAGCGGTGAGGACGCGGACAGGGCCGGGGCGCCACCCCACCGCACCCAGGACCGTCCCAGGCGACACCCGCCCCCCGAAGGCCGGTCGCGCGGACCAGCGAGACCACGGGCGCGGTCGCGCGGTCGGGGCGCCTGCCGACGGCCCGCGCCCCCGCCCACCCCGCGCCCCCGCCGACCCCGCACGCGACGCCCGGCCCGCCGCACGGGCGTCAATCGCGCGGATGCGTGAGGTCGTAGGCCAGACCCAGCGCGCCGTGCGCCAGCAGCAGCGCACCGGCCGTGGCCCAGCCCCAGCCACCGCCGTGCCGCCGCAGGCCCCAGGCCAGCAGCGGTACCCCCGCCGCCACCTGCGCGAGGGCCAGGGCACGGGCTCTCGGGCCACCCGCCGGGGGCAGCCAGGGGCCGAGGCGGCTGTGTTCGACGGCGCCGCTCTCCACGACCGCCTCGCGCAGGCCCGGCCACTCGACGGTCAGGCTGTCCGGAAGCAGGGCGGCGGCTTCTCCCAGACGGTCCGCGGACGTGCCCGGGGCGAGTCCGGGCGGCATCACCACACCCAGGCGCGTGAGCACCGCCAGCAGGCCGCGGAGCCGGGCCCCGGCGTCGGCCGCCGCGTCGGGCTCCGTGAGGTGCTCCAGCGCCTGCAGATCCAGGACGGGGTCGAGCCCCACCCGTATGGCGAAGGTGCGCATCGCCTCCGCCTCCCCCGCCGGGACGCCGTTCGCCAGCCAGACGAACCCGACCGGGCGGCGGAAGCCGTGGGCGAGGGTGAAGCCCGCGTGGTCGGCGTCCCACCACAGCGCGAGGACGGGCCAGGGCGCGCCCACGGCGAGGGCCGCGGCCCAGCCGGTGACCACCCGGTCCACGGGCTCGGCGCCGTCCCGCCACGGCCGGCCCTCGGGGACCAGGACGCTCCAGTCGTCGCCCGCGCGGGTCAGCCGCATGGGCTCGCGCAGCAGCGGGGCGACGGGCGCGACGGCCCCGGGCACCGCCCGGCACAACAGCAGCGCCCCGGGCGCGGGGCCGGTGGGGGCAGCTTCCGTCGGCATGCTCACACGCTAGGGCGGATCAGCCGCATGTGAGCACTTATATCCATCCCGTCATCCGCAGAACGGGTGCCTTGACTTTCCCCGGCCACGATATATCGTGAATTCAGAGACGCGATATGGCGCGTCGCGTCCGAGGAGGTCTCACGATGCCCGAGTGGTCCGTCACGGAACCGACCAAGCTCACCTTCGACGAACCCGTGAGCGATCTCCACGTACGCCTGGTCAACGGCACGGTGAACGTGGTGGGCACGGACGAAGATTCCGCGCGGCTGGAGGTCTCCGAGATCGAGGGCCCGCCCCTGGTGGTGACCCGGAGGGGCGACACCCTGACGGTGGCCTACGAGGACCTGCCCTGGAAGGGCTTCCTGTCCTGGCTGGACCGCAAGGGCTGGCGCCGCAGCGCGGTGGTCTCCCTCGCCGTCCCGGCCGGCACGCGCGTGGAGGTGGGAGTCGTCGGCGCGGCGGCCGTCGTCTCCGGCATCCGGGGCCGGACGGTGGTCAAGGGCGTCACCGGTGACACCACCCTCGTGGGCCTGACCGGCCCGGTCCGCGCCGACACGGTCTCCGGCAGCCTGGAAGCCCAGGACGTCACCGGCGACCTGCGCTTCAACTCGGTCTCCGGCGACCTCACCGTGGTCGAGGGCTCCGGCCGCTCGGTCCGGGCCGACTCGGTCAGCGGCTCCATGATCGTCGACCTCGCCCCGGACGGCCCCACGGACGTGAGGCTGACCAGCGTCTCCGGCGAGATCGCGATCCGGCTGCCGCACCGGGCGGACGCCGAGGTCGAGGCCAACACGGCCAGCGGCGCCGTCTCCAACGCCTTCGACGACCTCCGCGTGCACGGTCAGTGGGGCGCCCACAAGATCACCGGCCGTCTCGGCACGGGTCGCGGCACCCTGCGGGCCACGACGGTCTCCGGTTCGATCGCCCTGCTGCGCCGGCCGGCGAGGGAGGACGACGACCCCGCACCACGGGACGCGCATCCCGGCACCGACAGCCCTTCGGCGCCCCCGGCGGACCGGCCCCGGGGCGACTCGGGCGACAATTCCGTCTCCGGCCCGGGCGACGGTGCCACCACCGCCCCGGCCGACGGCACGACCGACAAGAAGGTGCTCTGACATGCCCCCCGTCTTCGCTCACGGCCGCCTCCGCCTCTACCTGCTGAAGCTGCTGGACGAGGCCCCTCGCCACGGCTACGAGGTGATCCGCCTCCTGGAGGAGCGCTTCCAGGGGCTGTACGCACCGTCGGCGGGCACGGTCTACCCCCGCCTGGCCAAGCTGGAGGCCGAGGGCCTGGTCACCCACACCACCGAGGGCGGCCGCAAGGTCTACTCGATCACGGACGCGGGCCGCGCCGAACTGGCCGACCGCAGCGGCGAGCTGGCCGACCTGGAGCTGGAGATCCGGGAGTCCGTCGCCGAACTGGCCGCCGAGATCCAGGCGGACGTGCGCGGAGCCGCGGGCGACCTGCGCCGCGAGATGCGTGCCGCCGCGACCGAGGCCCGCCGGGACAACGGCAGCCGGACCGGCGGCACCGAGGGCGCCCCCTTCGGGGACTTCGCGCAGTACGGCGACAAGGACGCCTGGCGCATCGCCAAGGAGGAGATGCGGCGCGCCCGGCAGGAGTGGAAGGAGCAGGCCCGCCGCGCCAAGGACGAGAGCCGCCGCGCCCGCGAGGACGCCCAGCGCGCCCGCCGCCAGGCGAAGGAGGCCCAGGAGCAGGCCCGCGCCCAGGCGCAGGAGCAGGTGCAGCGCATCGCCCGCCGCGTCCAGGAGCAGGTGCAGGACCACTTCACCCGCGGCGACTGGCCGACGGGCCTGCGCGAGGGCCTGAGCGAACTGGTCAAGGAGGTCGGCGAGTTCGGCAAGGACTACGGCAAGGACTTCGGATTCGACTGGTCCGGCACCCCCACCGGCAAGCCGGCCGCGCCGGCGGAGGGATCACGGCCCACCGAGGACTTCCCCGCCTCCTACGAACCGGCCTGGGCCCACGAGGACACCACGGAGTCCACCGGCGACCCCGCCCGAGACCTGGACCGCCTCCTCGACCGCTTCCGGGACGACATCCGGGACGCGGCCCGCGACCACGGCGTCACCCCCGACCAACTGCGCGACGCCCGCCGCCACCTGTCGACGGCCGCGGCCCACATAGGAGCGCTCCTGCGCACGCCGAAGAAGTAGGCGGCCGCGTTCAGCCGGCCTTGGCCTCACCGCCGCCCCCGTACAGCACGCGCACCAGCGACGCGTACGTCACCCCGTGGTCGGCCAGGACCTCGGCCGGCACGCCGGGGCGCATGGTCAGGGCCAGCAGCAGGTGCTCGTCGCCGATGTGCCGGTCCCGCTGGGCGAGGGCCACCTTCAGCGACCTCTCCAGCACGTCCTTGGCCGCGCGTCCGAAGGAGGGGCGCCCGGACCACCACCGGGTGTCCTTGTGGTCCCCGGACATCGCCCCGACGCCGTGCACCTCCTCCACCCGGGCGACGATCTCCGCCACGTCGATCCCCAGCCCGGCGAGGGCGTCGCTCTCGGCCCGGGACAGCCCGGCCCGCCTCCGCGCCACGCTCAGGGCCTCGCGCACCGGCTCCCGCCCCTCGGGCCCGAGTCCCAGAGCGGCCAGTGCGAAAGACCCCCGGCTGCCCTCCCGGTCGAGCAGGGCCAGCAGCAGATGTTCGGCCTCCACACACTGCCCGCCCCCGTCGACGTGGGCGAACGCGCTCTTCACCACGTCCCGGGCGTCCTTCGTGAACCGCTCGAACATCAATGCCTCCCGTACTTCTTGTGCACGGCCTGCCTGCTCACACCGAGTTCGGTGGCGATCTCCTGCCACGACCAGCCCTGGTTGCGGGCGTTGCGCACCTGCACGGCTTCCAGCTGCTCCAGCAGCCGGCGCAGTGCGGCGACGGCCCGCAGGCCCACCCGTGGATCACGGTCACCGGCACGTTCGGCCAGATCGGTTGCTTCGGTCATGGTGTCAACATAGGTTGACACCCCGCTCCCGTCAACCCCAGTTGACAAGCGAAACGGCCGGCCCGTTTCCCGGACCGGCCGTTCGCGCGCGAGCGCGGCACGTGCTCAGGGGTTGGTCAGCACGACCTTCCCGAACTGTTCGCCGGAGGCGAGCCGTTCGAAGCCCTCCCGCGCACGGTCCATGGGCAGCACCTCGTCGATGACGGGCCGCACGCCGGTGGCCGCACAGAACGCCAGCAGGTCCTCCAGCTCGTCCTTGGTCCCCATCGTGGAGCCGACGACCTTCAGCTCCAGGAAGAAGATGCGGGTCAGCTCGGCGTGCGAGGGGCGGTCGCCACTGGTGGCACCGGAGATCACCAGGGTGCCGCCGGGCCTCAGCGACTTCACGGAATGCGACCAGGTCGCGGCCCCCACGGTCTCGATCACGGCGTCCACCCGCTGCGGCAGGCGCGCCCCGGCCTCCAGCGCCTCGACGGCCCCCAGCTCCACGGCCCGCTTGCGCTTGGCCTCGTCCCGGCTGGTGGCGAAGACCCGCAGCCCGGCCGCCTTGCCCAGCACGATGGCGGCCGTGGCGACACCGCCACCGGCGCCCTGCACCAGCACGGAGTCGCCGGGCCGGACACCCGCGTTCGTGAACAGCATCCGGTACGCGGTCAGCCACGCCGTCGGCAGACAGGCGGCCTCCTCGAAGGAGAGCTCCTTGGGCTTGGGCAGGACGTTCCAGGTCGGCACGGACACCTGCTCGGCGAAGGTGCCCTGGTAGCGCTCGGTGAGGATGGAACGGGGCTCCTCGGGGCCGACCCCGTGCCCGCTCTGTCCGATGACGGAGTGCAGGACGACCTCGTTGCCGTCCTCGTCGACGCCGGCGGCGTCACAGCCGAGGATCATCGGCAGCTTGTCCTCCGCGAGGCCTACGCCGCGCAGGGACCAGAGGTCGTGGTGGTTGAGGGAGGCGGCCTTGACCGTGACGGTGCTCCAGCCGGGACGGGCCTCGGGAGCCGGGCGCTCCCCCAACTCCAGGCCGGACAGCGGCTGGTCGCGGTCGATTCGGGCGGCGTAGACAGCGAACATGACCTTGACGATAGGTTCCGGGACCGAGGGAGTGGAACCACCGGCCCGTGTGAGACACACCCTCTTGCCAGGACCGTGCCGCCACTGCAGGGCCCCGCACCCGCCGGACGGCGCAAGGGGCCGTGCCGGGGGGTGTCCGCCCGCAGCGGTTGGCGCGTCAACGGACAGTCAGCCGGCACGCAACCCCATCGCGCCGTTCCGAGGACGGACACCCCCCGGTACGGCCCCGACCCACCCCCCACCCACCGTCAGGCGTAGAGACGCGCACCCCCACCCGCGCACCCCCACACCACCCGAACAGCCGATCCCCCGGCAAAGAAATGACCCCGCCCAGTCCGGACGGGGTCACCTCACCACTCACTCGGCGGCGTCGGCCTCAGCGACGCGCGACGCCCTCGGCCCGCGCCGCCGCCGCGACCGCCGCCGTCACCGCCGGCGCCACCCGCTCGTCGAACGGCGACGGAATGACGTAGTCGGCGGCGAGATCGTCCCCGACCACGGCGGCCAGCGCCTCCGCGGCGGCCAGCTTCATCCCCTCGGTGATCCGGGAGGCCCGCACCTGCAGCGCCCCCGCGAAGATCCCCGGGAACGCCAGCACGTTGTTGATCTGGTTCGGGAAGTCCGACCGCCCGGTGGCGACCACCGCCGCGTACTTGTGCGCGACCTCGGGATGCACCTCGGGGTTCGGGTTCGCCATGGCGAAGACGAACGCCCCGTCGGCCATCGACGCGACCGCGTCCTCCGGCACGGTCCCGCCGGACACCCCGATGAACACGTCGGCCCCGGCCAGCGCCGCCTCCAGCGAACCGGTGATCCCGGCCTTGTTCGTGAACCCGGCCAGCTCCCGCTTCACCGGCGTGAGGTCGTCCCGGCCGGCCGACACGACACCCTTGCGGTCGGCCACGGCGACATCCCCGATACCGGCCTCGACCAGCATCTTCGCGATGGCCACGCCCGCCGCGCCGGCGCCGGAGATGACGGCCCGCAGGTCGCCCACGGCCCGCCCGCTCAGCCGCGCGGCGTTGCGCAGGGCGGCCAGCGTCACGACGGCCGTGCCGTGCTGGTCGTCGTGGAAGACCGGGATGTCCAGCCGCTCCTGCAGCTTCCGCTCGATCTCGAAGCACCGCGGCGCCGAGATGTCCTCCAGGTTGACCCCGCCGAACGACGGCGCCAGCCGCACCACCGTCTCGACGATCTCGTCGACGTCGGTGCAGTTCAGCGCGATCGGGACCGCGTCCACACCGCCGAACTGCTTGAACAGGATGGCCTTGCCCTCCATGACCGGGAGGGAGGCCTCGGGCCCGATGTCACCGAGCCCCAGCACGGCCGTACCGTCCGTCACGACGGCGACGACCGACGACTTCCACGTGTAGTCGTGCACCAGCTCCGGCTGCTCCGCGATCGCGCTGCACACCTTCGCGACCCCGGGCGTGTACGCCAGGGACAGGTCGTCCTTGTCACGGACCGGCACCGTGGCCTGCACGGCCATCTTGCCGCCGCGGTGCAGCGCGAACGCCGGGTCGAAGGAGTCGAGGGGCTCCGCACCGCCCTCGTTGCCCGTATCACCGGTCTTGCTCTCGCTGCGAGGATTGACGATCTCCGCTGCCACTTCGTTTTACCCCTTAAATCTTCATTGGTTTGAGGGTTGCCACTCCTGGTGAGGGGTGGGCGGGACCGCGTACGGGCCGTGGTCGTGCTGGTACGTGATACGTACGGGCGCGTACGCGACGGGCGCGCCGCACACGCGCCCTGAGCCCCGGATGAGGGGTGTAAAGACCTTTCTTACCGGACGGAAGGCACCGAGGACGAGTCCATAACGCCAAGGTCACATGCCGGTGCCCTGACTCTTCGTCCAATATCGGGACAAGGCCTGGACAAACCATCGAGAACCGCTCAAGCGGCGGCGAAGCCCACGGCGCCCGTGTCGAAATCCCGGGATATGCCGAAGATCTTCCGGCCGGAAGGACGCATTCCCGCAGAAGGTCCGGCCGTGATGTACCGGACTGGTGCGGTTCGGGGGTCGCCCGTTATCCGATTTTGACATGGCTGGCCCCCAGAATGGCGCAGTCCGAATGGCAAGATGCCGTAATCACACGAGGTCGCGACACTCGAAGACGTGTGTTCTCGTCGACCCACGGCGCTGTCGACCCCGTCGGCAGGCCACGGGTGCTGCCGAACCCATCGGCAGTGCTCCGCCCCATCGGCAACTCCACCCATCCGCCGGAGGAACCCACCATGACCGCAAGCTCCACCCGTCGTACGACCGCCGCCCGCTCCCGGCTAGCAGCGGTCGGTGCGATCGCGGTCGCAGGCGCGCTGATGCTCACCGGATGCGGTGACCAGACCAAGGACAACGGCTCGGACAGCGAGACCGCCACGGCCTCCGCCCCGCTGGCCGACAAGCTGCCGAAGGCGATCCGCGACAAGGGCGTCATCAAGGTCGGTTCGGACATCGCCTACGCCCCGGTCGAGTTCAAGGACAGCTCGGGCAAGGTGGTCGGCATCGACCCCGACCTCGCCGCCGCCATGGGCAAGCAGCTCGGGGTCGACTTCCAGTTCGAGAACGGCACCTTCGACACGCTGATCACCGGTCTGCGCTCCAAGCGGTACGACATCGCCATGTCCGCGATGACCGACACCAAGGACCGCCAGGAGGGCATCGACTCCGACACCGGCAAGAAGGTCGGCGAGGGCGTCGACTTCGTGGACTACTTCACCGCCGGTGTGTCGATCTACACCAAGAAGGGCGACGACCAGGGCATCAAGACCTGGTCCGACCTGTGCGGCAAGAAAATCGTGCTGCAGCGCGGCACGGTCTCCGAGGACCTCGCCAAGGCCGAGTCGAAGAAGTGCCCGAAGGGCAAGAAGATCGCCATCGAGCCCTTCGACAACGACCAGCAGGCCCAGACCCGCCTGCGCGCGGGCGGCGCCGACGCCGGCTCGTCCGACTTCCCGGTCGCCGCGTACGCCGTGAAGACCTCCGGCGGCGGCAAGGACTTCCAGCTGGTCGGCGAGCAGGTCGAGGCCGCTCCGTACGGCATCGCGGTGGCCAAGGACCAGACGCAGCTGCGCGACGCCCTCAAGGCCGCTCTCGACGCCATCATCGAGAACGGCGAGTACGAGAAGATCATGAAGAAGTGGGGCGTCACGGACGGCTCCGTCGACAAGGCCACGATCAACGGCGGCAAGTGACCGCGACGCAGCGGCACTGAAAGGCAACACCCGTGACTGTTGACATCGACAAGACGGCGGCGGACACGCCCCCGGCCGGGCCGGAGGCCATCAAGGCCATCCCGGTCCGGCACTACGGGCGGTACATCTCGGCCGTCGTCGCCCTCGCCCTGCTGGGCGGCGTCGTCTACGCGTTCGCCCAGGGCAAGATCAACTGGGACGCGATCCCGGACTACTTCTTCGACGACCGCATCGTCGACGGCGTGGGCAAGACGCTCCTGCTGACCGTGCTGTCCATGGCGATCGGCATCGTCGGCGGCGTCCTGCTCGCCGTGATGCGCCTGTCGAAGAACCCGGTGACCTCGTCGATCGCCTGGTTCTACATCTGGTTCTTCCGCGGCACCCCGGTCCTGGTCCAGCTGATCGTCTGGTTCAACCTGGGCCTGGTCTTCGAGTACATCAACCTCGGGCCGTTCTACAAGGACGAGTGGTCGGACTTCATGACCCCGTTCCTGACGGCGCTGCTGGGCCTCGGCCTGAACGAGGCCGCGTACATGGCGGAGATCTGCCGTGCCGGTCTGCTCTCGGTCGACGAGGGCCAGACCGAGGCGTCGCACGCGCTCGGCATGAGCCACTCCAAGACGCTGCGCCGGATCGTGATCCCGCAGGCGATGCGCGTGATCGTGCCGCCGACGGGCAACGAGGTCATCAACATGCTGAAGACGACCTCGCTGGTCTCGGTCGTCCAGTACCCCGAGCTGCTCCGCGCCGCCCAGGACATCGGCCAGACCTCCGGCGCCCCCGCCGAGATGCTGTTCCTGGCGGCGGCCTGGTACCTGCTGCTGACCTCGGTCTTCAGCATCGGCCAGTACTACCTGGAGCGGTACTACGCGCGTGGTTCGAGCCGGTCGCTCCCGGCCACGCCGTTCCAGAAGATCAAGGCGAACGTGCTGTCCCTGTCCAGCCGCTCGAAGCCGACGGGAGGCAAGGCATGACCGCCATGGTGAAGGCCGAGGGCGTCCACAAGTCCTTCGGCCCCGTCGAGGTCCTCAAGGGCATCGACCTGGAGGTGAAGTCCGGCGAGGTGTTCTGCCTCATCGGACCGTCCGGTTCCGGCAAGTCGACGTTCCTCCGGTGCATCAACCACCTGGAGAAGATCAACGCCGGCCGCCTCTACGTCGACGGCGAGCTGGTCGGCTACCGCCAGAAGGGCGACAAGCTCTACGAGCTGAAGGACAGCGAGGTCGCCCGCAAGCGCCGGGACATCGGCATGGTCTTCCAGCGCTTCAACCTGTTCCCGCACATGACGGCCGTGGAGAACGTCATGGAGGCGCCGGTCCAGGTCAAGGGCGAGAACAAGAGCCAGGCGCGGCTGCGCGCCCTGGAGCTGCTGGACCGGGTGGGCCTGGCCGACAAGGCGGGCAACTACCCCTCGCAGCTCTCCGGCGGCCAGCAGCAGCGCGTCGCCATCGCCCGGGCGCTCGCGATGGACCCGAAGCTGATGCTGTTCGACGAGCCGACCTCGGCGCTCGACCCGGAGCTGGTCGGTGACGTCCTGGACGTCATGCGCGACCTGGCCGAGTCCGGCATGACGATGGTCGTCGTCACCCACGAGATGGGCTTCGCCCGCGAGGTGGGCGACAGCCTGGTCTTCATGGACGGCGGGGTGGTGGTCGAATCCGGTCACCCGCGCGAGGTGCTGACCAACCCGCAGCACGAGCGGACGAAGTCGTTCCTGTCCAAGGTGCTCTGACGGTACGCACATCGAGGGGGCGGTACGGGATCTCCGTGCCGCCCCCTTCGCCGTCCGTCGCGCGCCTACTTCATGGCGAGCAGCAGCGTGTCCGAGGGGGAGCACCACACCGGCCTGGCCTCGCCGAACCCCTTCTCGCGCAGCACGCGCGCGTGCCAGGCCACCGACGGCGTGTCACCCTCGGCGTGGTCGCCGTAGATCTCGTAACGCCGGGCGGTGGGTGCGGCGAGGATCGGGTCCTTCGCGGCGAGCTGCCACCACTCGGTCCAGCCGAGGACGCCGGATGCCCTGGCCTGTTCCATACGGGCGTGGCGCTGTGCGCGCTCGGCGGCGTTGATCCGGGGCGTCGTCTCGTCGATCATGTGGTCCGCGTTCATGAAGACCCCGCCGTCACGGACGAGTCCGGCGACGCGCCCGTAGAGCTCCGCGAGAGGTTCCCGGTGCAGCCAGTGCAGGGCCGTCGCGGTCAGGACGGCGTCGTACGCGCCGTGCGGCAGGCGCTCCGGCCAGTCGGGGTCCTTGAGGTCGGCGGTGACCAGGGTGACCCGGTCGTCGCCGGCGAAGGTGCCCTCGGCGATGGCGAGGAGCGCCGGGTCCAGGTCGACGCCCGTGCTGGTGGCGTCCGGGAAACGGGCGAGCAGCCGGGCGGTGATGCTGCCCGTGCCGCAGGCGAGGTCGAGGACGCGCGGAGCGGTGCCCACGACGGCCTCCACCATGTCGAGCATGATCCGGAACCGCTCCTCGCGGTCGGGCATGTACCACTCCTGCTGCCGGTCCCAGCTCGCCTGCCAGGCCTGCCAGTCGGTGGTGTCCGTGGTGGTCTCCGCGTCCGTCATCGAGCCCCTCCCTCGTAATACCCTGGATGCACCATCAGCTGTTACCAGTGCGCACTCACGACCATAAAGCCCCTCCGTAAGGACTACAAGTGGAACTGGCCTATTACTCGGACTACGCCGTGCGCCTCGTCAACACCGAGGAACCGGCCCGGGGCAAGGACAATCTGACGTCGGTCGAGGCCGTCCGTGATCTGTTCGGCGGCCAGCAGTCGGCGGCGCGGCGCGCCACGGACGCGGACGTGACCCGCTTCCGCTCGGTCCGGGCCCGGCTGCGCGCGGTCTTCGAGGCGGCGGACGGCGGCGACGAGCAGCTCGCCGTGGACCTGCTGAACTCACTGCTGCTGGAGTTCCCGGTGAGCCCGCAGATCTCCGGGCACGACTTCCGCGACGACGACGGCCGCCCCCTGTGGCACATGCACCTGGCGGACCACCCGTCCAACGCGACCGCCGGCTACGCGGCCATCGCCGCGATGGGCCTGGCCTTCCACCTCACCGAGTACGGCGTGGACCGCCTCGGCCTGTGCGAGGCCGCACCCTGCCGCAACGCCTACCTGGACACCTCGACCAACCGCTCCCGGCGCTACTGCTCCGACCGCTGCGCGACCCGCGCCAACGTGGCGGCCTACCGGGCCCGCAAACGCCTGGAGGCGGCCCGGCCGGACCTGCCGAAGACGGGCCTGGCGGCCGACAGCACCCAGCCGAGCAGCGCCCACGGGGAGCGCCGGCCGGGCCTGAGCGGCCGGTAGCGGAACCGGACCCGGCCCAGCACCAGGTCGTCGGGGACGACGCCGTAGTCGGTGCTGTCGCCGCCGGCGTAGGCGTTGTCGCCGAGCACCCACCAGCCGTTCTCGCGCCGCTGGGCGGCCCGCTTCACCACGAGCAGGTCCTGCTGGAAGGGATGCCGCAGCACGACGACGTCACCGGGCCTGATCCGGGCGCCGTAGTGCACCAGGAGCCGGTCCCCGTGGTACAGCGTGGGCACCATGGACGGCCCGGTCACCTCGGCCACCCCGAAGGGCGCGGCCGGCCTCCCCCGCTCGGACTCCTGCGACAGCTCCGGCATCACCCGGCACCTCCCCGGTTCTTTCCTCCACCAGTCTCAGTCTCACCCCGGACTTTTGTCCTAAGCCCTAGGGGGCACTCGCGAAAACCCCTCCCGCACGGAGTAATGTCCCCTGTGAGAAGACGATCACGAGGAAGGAATGCTCCATGCTTTCCCGCCTGTTTGCACCCAAGGTCAAGGTCAGCGCGCACTGCGACCTTCCCTGCGGTGTCTACGACCCCGCCCAGGCCCGCATCGAGGCGGAGTCGGTCAAGGCCGTCCAGGAGAAGATGGCCGGAAACGACGACCCGCACTTCCAGGCCCGCGCCACCGTCATCAAGGAGCAGCGTGCCGAGCTCGCCAAGCACCACGTCTCGGTGCTCTGGAGCGACTACTTCAAGCCCCCGCACTTCGAGAAGTACCCGGAGCTGCACCAGTTGGTCAACGACACCCTGAAGGCCCTCTCGGCCGCCAAGGCGTCGACCGACCCGGCCACCGGCCAGAAGGCGCTGGACTACATCGCCCAGATCGACAAGATCTTCTGGGAGACCAAGAAGGCCTGATCGCCATGCACGGCGAAGGGGCCCGGCCGCCGATCCGGCCGGGCCCCTTCGTCGTCCGTGCTCGGTGCGGCCGGGACATCGCCGGGTACGCGTCCGGCTCGCGGTCGTTCAGGCGGCCGTGCCGACCTTGGCCGGCGACTCGGCGCGGAGGCTGACCTCGTGCGTGTCGTTGACGTTCCGCGCGTGCACCGGGTTGCGGCGCGAGAGCACCACCATGCCCGCGGCGAGGGCGGCGCCGGCCAGGGCGACCGCGGCCGTGCCGAGGTCGCCGCCGTGCCGGACGGCCGCGGCGGCCAGGCCTCCGACCAGCGCGGCGGCGGGCAGGGTGATCACCCAGGCGACCGCCATCCGGCCCGCGACGCCCCAGCGGACCTCCGCGAGCCTGCGGCCCAGCCCGGCGCCGAGGATGCTGCCCGAGGCGACCTGGGTGGTGGACAGGGCGAAGCCGAGGTGGGCGGAGGTCAGGATGACGGTCGTGGAGGCGGTCTCGGCGGCGAACCCCTGCGGCGAGCGGATCTCGGTGAGGCCCTTGCCCATGGTGCGGATGATCCGCCAGCCGCCGAGGTAGGTGCCCAGGCCGATCGCGAGGCCGGCGGAGGTGACCACCCACAGGGGCGGGCCGGCGTCGTGGCCGAGCGCACCGGCCGAGATCAGGGTGAGGGTGATGACGCCCATGGTCTTCTGCGCGTCGTTGGTGCCGTGCGCGAGGGAGACGAGTGAGGCGGAGGCGATCTGGCCGATCCGGAAGCCCTTCGTCACGGTCTCCTCGCGGGCGCGGTCGGTGAGCCGGTAGGCGAGCCAGGTGGCGAGCAGCGCGGCGACCCCCGCCACGACCGGCGAGGCCACCGCCGGGATCAGCACCTTCTCGACGACCTTGCCGACGTCGACCCCGTCACTGCCCGCCCCCACCACCACGGCCCCGATCAACCCGCCGAACAGGGCGTGCGAGGAGCTGGACGGCAGTCCGAGGAGCCAGGTCAGCAGGTTCCACAGGATCGCCCCGACGAGCCCCGCGAAGATCATCCCCGGGGTGACGAGGGTGTCGTCCACGATCCCGCCCGAGATCGTCCTGGCGACCTCGGTGGACAGGAAGGCACCGACGACGTTGAGGACACCGCTGATCAGGACCGCCGTACGGGGGGTGAGCGCGCCGGTGGCGATGGACGTGGCCATCGCGTTCGCCGTGTCGTGGAAACCGTTGGTGAAGTCGAAGACGAGCGCCGTGACGATGACGACGGCCACGAGGAACGTGATGTGGTCCATCCCTGCATGCAAACAAGCCCGGGCCGGGGGGCGGGGAACGGCGGGCAGGGGCCGGTCAAGGTTCACGCAGGTGGCCGTGGCGCGCGCCCTCTACGATCAACGGCATGAGCATCCGCTGGACGTACGCCTTCGCCGACCGGCCGCGCGCCGTCTTCGGCGTCGCCTGCGAGTTCTGGACGGCGGTCACCGCCACCCGGCTCTCCGAACGGCGCGGCGAGCACCGGGAGTTCGTCACCCTGCTGCCGGAGGGCGCCGACGCGTGCGTGAAGGCCCAGGCGGTCGGGGCGGGTCCGGGCGGAGCCCACCTCGACTTCTGTGTGGACGACGTACGGGAGTTCGCCGACGCGGCGGTGCGGCTCGGGGCGCGCGTGCTGCAGGACCTCGGCTCCCTCGTGGTGCTGCGCTCGCCCGGCGGGCAGTTGTTCTGCGCGGACCCTTGGCGGGGGCAGTCGTCCCGGCCGGGTGTGGTGCGGGGCAGCCGGCTCGACCAGGTGTGCGTGGACGTGCCGCCGTCGGTGTACTCCACCGAAGTCGCCTTCTGGAGCGGGCTGCTGACCGGCTGGCGGTCACATCCGGGCGCCCTCCCGGAATTCCACGTGGTCCAGCCGCCGCCCGGACTGCCGGTCCGTCTGCTCCTGCATCGCCTCGGCGAGGAACGCCCCGTCTCCGCCCACCTCGACCTCGCCTGCGCGGACGTCGAGGTGACCCGGGCGTGGCACGAGGCGCTCGGGGCCGCGTTCGTGGCCGGATTCTCCGGCTGGACGGTGATGCGCGACCCGGCGGGCGGGACGTACTGTCTGACGACCCGTGACCCGGAGACGGGCCGGGCGCGGGTCTAGTCGCGCTCCGCGTACTCCGCGTACGCGCACGCCACCGCGACATCGCCCGCGGGCGTGGGGCAGGGCGGCAGGTCCGGCGGTTCGTCGGGGTCCGTCCGCTGCCAGACGTGCGGTCCCCGCGGCTCCGTCGCCTCCTGCGCCCAGAGGGTCAGCCCGCCGGCGACCACCACGACCAGCGCCCACACGATCACGGCCCACCGCCACACCGTGCGACGCCGCTCCCCCGTCATGCTCATGCCTGCACGCTAGTCCCGCGACGAGAGGGCCCGCGAGCGGAGAAGCCACCACTCGCGCCGCCCCCCCCCCCCCGGCACCCTCACCCGGCAGTGGCTCGGGGATTCTCCGTGAGGGCCTCTCCGGAGGTCGTCTCCGGCCGGGCCGCACCGCTCGGGTGGTCACGGGTGGGACGGAGCCCTCAACCGGGCCCGGCCGTCCCGGCGGGCCCGGTCGGCCGGGCGCCCTCGCGCGGCCGGGCGCCCTCGTCCGGGCGGCCGGCCTCCGAGGCCTCCGCCGCGCCGTGACCCCCGCACTCGGGGTTGCGGCACGGGCCCGCCACCCACTTCGGCACCCATGCGCCCAGCGTCTTGTGCCGCCGGACGACTGTTTCCACCGGCTGTCCGCAGGTCGGACAGTGTTTCTCGCCGTCCATGCCTCCAGGGTAGGCCGGTGGCGGCCTCAGCGCTTCCTGCTGTACGCGCGCACCACCACGCCGTTGCCGAACGCCCGCACCGACTCCAGCGCGAACTCCGAGATCGCGAACCCCGAGCCGAACATGGGCATGCCCGCGCCGTACACCAGCGGGTAGGACTTGATGACCAGCTCGTCGATCTCGTCGTACAGCGCCCCCGCGACCGTCGCGCCACCGCAGAGATAGATGTCGAACTCGCTCTCCTCCGCCTTGAGTTCCCGGACCTTGCCGATCAGGTCGTCCGAGACGATCTCCACGTCCGGGTCGGGCGACTCCTTCAGGGTGCTGGAGGCGACGTACTGGCGCAGGTGGGCGTAGGGGCTGGTGATGCCCTCCCGCAGGGCGAGGTCGTAGCTGCTCCGGCCCTGGATGATCGTGTCGAACCGCTTGTTCGGCGCGTCGTCGAAGCCGAGGGCCCGGCGGCCGTGGGTGGCCACGGTCTCCGGATACTCACTTCCCAGGTAGGCGAGGAACTCCTCGTCGAGGAACCGCATCATCGCCGTCGCGTCACCGTCCGGGTCCCCGATGAAGCCGTCGAGGGAGCAGGCGATGAAGTACGTGAGCTTTCTCAAGTCGGACTCTTTCCGTAGGCTGCGCCGTGACAACTCCAGTTGTAGTACTTCCCTTGTAGTGGTTGCAAGGGATCGGCCACTTGCGGTTGAAAGTGGTAGAGGGGACTCCGGTTGCCCGGCGGCCCGGACGCCGGTCCGCGGGCTACAAGGCCGACGACGACCTCATGCACGGTCCCTGTGCCGCAATCCGCGGCGGGTGAGACCGGCTCGGGGCGGGCCGCACGGAGTGAACGGGCCCGACGGACCGGTGGACCGGTGGAGCGGCTCCTGGCTGCGGTGCCGCCGGAGAGGGCGCTGCGTTCTAGGCGGTCCTCGCCGTACGGGGCTCGCGCCACATCGGCCACATCGCCGGGCCGTCGGGGAGGTCGAGGACCGGGCCCGAGAGCTCGAAGCCGAGACGTTCGTACAGCTTCCGGCTGCGGGCGTTGCTCGCCTCCAGATAGGCGGGCAGCCCCTCGCGGTCGCAGCGGTCGAGGACCGACCCGATGAGCGCGGTACCGAGCCCCTCACCCTGACGGCCGGGGGCCACGCCGATCATCCACAGGTACTCGTGGGCCCGTCCGGAGGGATGGATCGCGGCCGTGAGCCGGGCGATCTGCTCGACGCGCGCGTTGTCCGGGTCGACGGCCAGCCGCACCTGGGCCGGCCCGTCGTCCTCACCGGCGTCGGCGGGGCCGTATGCGCCGTGGCCGTCCTCGGCCGGCACGGAGAGCCACAGCGCGCAGGCGGAACCGTCCTCGGTGACGTCGATACGGCCGGACGCGAGCACGATGTCGGTGAAGGCGGCCATGAGCCCGGGGTGCTTGGCCCGGCGCTCCGCGGTTCCGGGAAAGACCCAGCCACTCACCGGGTCGTCCTGGAAGGCCTCGTCCAGGAGCCGGACGATCAGCTCCCGGTCCCCCTCGCCCGCCGTCCGGATGGCCACGCCCATGTCCCCGCCCCTTCGCTCGTGCCGGTCACCGTGCCGACGGGCGTCGATCGTAGGGCGGCCGGGGTCCGACGCCGAGAGCGGAACCGGACGTTGGCGGAAACTCGTCGAACACACGCTCAAACAGGAGTGCGTGACACGAGTGAGGGGCGGGCCCCGCACACCGTGGGGCAGTGCGGGACCCGCCGACCGGGATCCGGCGACCGTGCGGTGTCAGGTCCGCACGGCCCCGGCGGCCCGGGGTACTGCCCTTCGGCCGTCCGAAGCGGTCCCGGTCTCGCTTCGGTCGTCCGAGGGGGTCTCGGTAATACCTTCGGTCGTCCGAGAGGGTCTCGGTGTTGCCTTCGGTCGTCCCGAAGGGTTCTCGGTATTGCCTTCGGTCGTCCGAGAGGGTCTCGGTGTTGCCTTCGGTCGTCCCGAAGGGTTCTCGGTATTGCCTTCGGTCGTCCCGAAGGGTTCTCGGTGGCGGCCCTCGGTCACCCGAGGGGCCGTCAGGTGCTGTGCCTCCGCCCTCCGCTGCCGTCGGCCGTCAACTGCTGCGCCGGGTCACGAACTCGGCGAGGGCCAGCAGACCGCCCGCCGCCTCCGGATCCGGTACGGCGCGCGCCAGTTGCTGCATCGCCCGGGCCATCCGGTCGGCCGCCTGGTCCTGTGCCCAGTCACGGCCGCCCGCGCGCTCCACGGTCAGGGCGATGTGCTCCAGGTCCTCCTTGTCGCCGGGTCGTCCGTACAGGTCGGCGAGTTCGGCCGCCTCGGGGGTGCCGGAGACGAGGGCCGCGACCACCGGCAGGGACTTCTTGCGGGCGGCCAGGTCCGCTCCGACGGGTTTGCCGGTGCGACTCGTGTCACCCCATATGCCGATCACGTCATCGATCAGCTGGAAGGCCAGCCCGGCCTCCCGGCCGAACGCGTCCAGCGCGGCCACGTCCGACTCCCCGGCACCCGCGTACAGCGCGCCGATCGCACAGGCGCTGCCCAGCAGGGCACCCGTCTTGGCCTCCGCCATGGCGAGCACTTCGTCCAGCGTGACCTGGGACGGCAGCCGCCGCTCCAGGGCCGTGTCCGCGTGCTGCCCGGCGCACAGTTCGACCACGCAGTCCGCGAGCCGGGCGGCGGCCGCCCGGGACGCCGGGTGCGGGTCCTCGGCGAGCAGCCGCAGGGCCAGCGCCTGCAACGCGTCCCCGGCGAGGATCGCGTCGGCGTCACCGAACACGCTCCACGC
The DNA here is from genome assembly GCF_056432865.1 of Streptomyces sp. NPDC044921. NCBI lineage: Bacteria > Bacillati > Actinomycetota > Actinomycetes > Kitasatosporales > Streptomycetaceae > Streptomyces > Streptomyces sp. NPDC044921. Next base: position 30,000 of record NZ_JBWKIF010000003.1, on the reverse strand, counting down.
GGTGGGCCGGTGGCGGCGGGTGGCGTCCCGGTCCATCACGTCGTCGTGCAGCAGCGTGAAGTTGTGGATCAGCTCCACCGCCGCGGCCGCCCGGAGCGCCCGCGCCCTCGCCTCGGATCCCCCCAGCGCGGCTGCGGAGGCGAGGACGAGCGCGGGACGGATCGCCTTGCCCGAGCCGCCCTCGGCGGGTGTGCCGTCCGCCCGCTCCCAGCCGAAGTGGTAGCACGCGATCCGGCGCATCGGCCCGGGCAGTGAGTCGAGCGCGGCCCGCAGTACCGGGTCGACCTCCCCCCTGGCCCGCTCCAGGAGCGTGACCGCCTCGTGCCCCTCGGCCGGTCCCGGCCGGCCGTCCTGCTGCGTCCCGATGTGCCCCCGCCTTTCCGGCGCCCCGGCTGCCGGCCGCGGCTCGGGACCGCGCTGCCCACCGGGAGCGGGCAGCGTCGGCTCCGTCCTGAACTCCGTGAGGGATTCACCCATGGGACCGCCTCGGAGAGGGATCGGACGGTGGCGCCTGGGCTGCCGCCGGGCGCGTACCCCCGGGATTTACCCACCCAGCCCGGGCCGGACACGGCCGACGTACCGGAAGCGTCACTGCCAGCGGCCGATCTCGACGTTCTCCAGGACACCGAGCGCGTCCGGTACCAGGACCGCTGCCGAGTAATAGGTCGTGACCAGGTACTTGATGATGGCCTGTTCGTTGATGCCCATGAAGCGCACCGACAGGCTCGGCTCGATCTCGTCCGGGATGCCGGAGGCCCGCAGGCCGATGACGCCCTGGTCGCTCTCGCCGGTACGCATGGCGATGATCGACGTCGTCCGCGCTTCTGTCACCGGGATCTTGTTGCACGGGAAGATCGGCACACCGCGCCAGGTGGGGATGCGGTTCCCGGCCATGTCGATGGTCTCCGGAACCAGTCCCCGCTTGTTGAGCTCGCGGCCGAACGCGGCGATCGCGCGCGGGTGGGCGAGCAGGAGCTTGGTGCCGCGGCGCCGGCTGAGCAGCTCGTCCATGTCGTCCGGGCTGGGCACGCCGTCGTGCGGCTGGATCCGCTGGTCGTACTCGCAGTTGTGCAGGAGCCCGAAGTCGCGGTTGTTGATGAGCTCGTGCTCCTGGCGCTCCTTCAGCGCCTCGACCGTCAGCCGGATCTGCTGCTCGGTCTGGTTCATGGGCTGGTTGTACAGGTCGGCCACGCGCGTGTGGATGCGCAGCACGGTCTGGGCGACGCTCAGTTCGTACTCACGGGGGCTGGCCTCGTAGTCGACGAACGTGTGCGGGATGTCCGGCTCGCCGGAGTGGCCGGCGGCGAGGTCGATCTCCTTCTCGCCGTACTTGTTGGAGCGCTGCGAGGGGATCGAGCGGCGCTGCCGGAGGTGCTCGCGCAGCGAGTCGGAGCGCTCGGCGATCTGCGCGAACTCCTGGCGGGGCAGCACCAGGACGGTGCACGGGGTGAGCGCACGGGCCGTGTACTCCCAGATGGCGTCCTCGTTGAGCAGCGCGTCGTCGCCGAAGTAGGAGCCGTCGGCGAGGATCCCGAGGGACTCGTCGTCGCCGTACGGGCCCGTGCCGACCTTCTCGACGCGGCCGTGCGCCAGCAGGTACACCTCGTCGGACGGGCTGCCGAAGGGGACGATGACCTCGCCCGCCGGGATCTCGCGCTGCTCGCAGCGGCGGGAGATCTCGAGGAGCACCTCCTCGTCGTCGTAGTGGCGGAGGGCCGGCAGTTCGCCCAGCTCCGCGGGGATGATCTCGACGCGGTCGCCGGTCTTGACGAACGTCAGCCGACCGTCGCCCACGGCGAACGTCAGCCGCCGGTTCACCCGGTACGTACCGCCCTGGATGTCGACCCAGGGCAGCATCCGCAGCAGCCAGCGGGAGCTGATCTCCTGCATCTGCGGCACGGACTTGGTCGTGGTGGCCAGGTTCCGCGCGGCCGCCGTGCCGAGACTCTGCTGCGGCTTGGTCTGCTCGGTGCGGACCTCTTCGCCTACCGACATAGAGAACTGCCCTCCCGGTTGTGACCGACGCCCATATGCCTCGGGCATCGATGTGCACGACCCAGCCTTCCGCACGCAGGGCGACGATGGTATTACCCGAAAGAGGGGGAATGGATCTTCGTACTGCTGGGCAGGGGGCGCCCGTTCCGGCGTTCGAAAGGAGCCGGCCGGAGCTCCGGACCGGCTGGCGACAACCCGTGGGTACTTGGCGGCCGTGCCTCTGGGGGGCCGGCGGTGTCGCTCCTAGCGTGAGGAGCGGTTCCCTGTCCCTCTCCAGAAACGGCCCCGCCATGCAGTACGCCGCGCCGATCGGCATCGGCATCCTCTACGCCCTGGTCATGTCCCTGGTCCGCGAGCCGCACCGGCGCCGCCTGAACGCGGTCATGGTCGCCGGGGCCGGAGCCGCCTATCTCAGCGGGGGCGGCCTGGGCGGCTGGGAGTTCGCCTTCACCGCGCTCCTGACGTACGTGGCCTTCCGCGGTCTGGAGTCGTGGACGTGGATCGGCGTGGGCTGGCTGCTGCACACGGTGTGGGACGTCGTCCACCACATCAAGGGCAACCCGATCGTCCCGTTCGCCCACACCTCGTCGTTGGGCTGCGCGATCTGCGACCCGGTGATCGCGCTGTGGTGCCTGCGGGGCGGGCCGTCGCTCCTCGGGTGGGTGCGCGACCGGCGCGGAGCCGGGCGGCCACGGGCCGGCGCGACGGCCGGTGAGGACGGCGGCCGGGACGGCACCGGCCGCAGCGGGGCGGCCGGTGCCGCCTCCCCCACCCCCGGGTGACAATGGCCCGGTGACCAGCCCCGACACCCCCGGCCTCGCCGGTCTGCGACCCCGGTTGCCCTCACCGGTGCAGGAGGTCGCCGACGGCCGGTTCGGGCGCCGGGGCGTGCGGCTGCTGCTCAAGCGGGACGACCTGATCCACCCGGAGCTGATCGGCAACAAGTGGCGCAAGCTGGCGCCGAACCTTGCGGCGGCGACCGGCCGTACCGTCCTCACCTTCGGCGGCGCCTGGTCCAACCATCTGCGCGCCACGGCCGCGGCGGGCCGCCTGCTCGGCATCCCCACGGTCGGTGTCGTACGCGGCGACGAGCTGGCCGACCGGCCCCTCAACCCCTCGCTGGCCCGGTGCGCGGCCGACGGCATGCGACTGCACTTCGCCGACCGGGCGGCCTACCGCCGCAAGTCCGAGCCGCGGGTCCTGGCGGGGCTGCTGCGGGCGGCGGACGCCGAGGACGCTTACGTCGTCCCCGAGGGCGGCAGCAACGCCGAGGCGGTCGGGGGCTGCCGGGAGCTCGGTGCCGAGCTGCGCGGCCGGGCCGACGTCGTCGCCGTGGCCTGCGGCACCGGCGGCACGCTGGCGGGGCTGGCCGCCGGTCTGGCGCCCGGGCAGCGTGCGCTGGGCGTGCCGGTTCTCAGGGGCGGCTTCCTGGCCGCTGACACGGAGGCCTTGCAGCGGGAGGCCTTCGGGGGCCGGCGCGGCACCTGGGACATGGACGACCGCTTCCATTTCGGCGGCTACGCGCGCGTGCCCACGGAACTCGACGCCTTCGCCGCGGACTTCGAGCAGCGCCACGGGCTGCCCGTCGAACGCCTGTATGTCGCCAAGCTGCTGTACGGGCTCGTCACCCTGGCCGGGGAGGGTGCCTTCCCGCGCGGGACGACAGTGGCGGCGGTGATCACCGGCCGCCCCTTTCCCTGAGCGCCCCGGTCCGCCTTCTTCGCCTCCTTCCTCGGTGACCGGCCCGGTCCGCCTTCTTCCTCGGTGACTGGCCCGGTCGCCCTTTTCCTCGGTGACCGGCCCGGTCAGTCCTTTTCCTCGGTGACCGGCCCGGTCGCCCTTTTCCTCGGTGGCCGCCCCGGTCAGTCCTCTTCCTCGGTGACCGGCCCGGTCGCCCTTTTCCTCGGTGACCGGCCCGGTCAGTCCTCTTCCTCGGTGACCGGCCCGGTCGCCCATTTCCTCGGTGACCGGCCCGGTCCGCCTTCTTCCCCGATGGCCGACTGGGCCGCCCCTTCCCTGAGCGGCGGGTGAGCGGTCTGCGCTACACCGGTGGTTGCCTTGCCCGCCCGGCCGCCCCGGCCGCCCCGGCCGCCCCTGCCTCCTCGGCCGTTTGGACCGCCCTACTCCCTTACCGGCCCGGCCGCCTCTTCCCCGGTGACCGACCGGGCCACCCCCTCCGCTGAGCAGCGGATCACGACCCTGCGCCACGCCGGCCGTCGCCGTCGCCCGCCCGGCCACCCCCTTCCTCGCCGACCACTCGGCGCCGCCCTTTCCCCGGACCGGCCCGGCGGCCCCTCCCCCGGCGCTCGACCGGACCGCCCGTGCGTCGAGGGCCCTCGCTCTCGGGTCCTACCGCTGCGTCGCCTCCCGGAAAGCCGCCGCCTCCTCCAGGTCCAGTCGGCGCAGCAGCGTGCGCAGCATCTCGTCGTCGATGTACCGGCCGTCCCGGAGCCTGACGAACACCTCGCGCTCGGCGCTGATCATCTCCCGTGACAGCCGCCGGTAGGTGTCGTCGACGGACTCCCCGGTGACCGGGTTGGCCTGCCCCAGCCGCTCCCAGACCGCGTTGCGGCGGCGCTCCAGCACGGTGCGCAGCCGGTCGGCGAGCGGGGCGGGCAGGGCGTTGCGCTCGTCGGAGAGGAGTTCGTCCAGGCGCCGCTCGGCGGCCCGGGACGCCTGTGCCTGGGCGTTGGCCTCGGCGAGCGTCTCGGCCTGCGCGTCCCGCCCGGGGAACTTCAGCAGACGGATCAGCGGGGGCAGGGTCAGGCCCTGCACGACCAGGGTCGCGATGACGGTCGTGAAGGTCAGGAAGAGGATGAGGTTGCGCTGCGGGAACGGTTCCCCGCCGTCGTGCAGGGTGAGCGGGATGGAGAAGGCGATCGCCAGCGAGACCACGCCCCGCATGCCGGCCCACGCGATGACGAACGGCCCCTTCCACGTCAGCTGCCCCTCCCGCTCCCGGATGCGCGCCGATATCAGCCGCGGCAGGAAGGTCGCCGGGTAGACCCAGACGAACCTGGCCGCGACGACCACCAGGAAGACGGCGACCGCGTACCAGGCGGCCTCGACGCCCTCGTACTCGCCGAGCCCGCGGAGCACCACCGGAAGCTGCAGCCCGATCAGCGCGAACACCGCGGACTCCAGGACGAAGGCGACCATCTTCCACACCGCCTCCTCCTGCAGGCGCGTGGCGAAGTCGACCTCCCACGCGCGGTGTCCCAGGTAGAGCGCGACCACGACGACCGCGAGGACGCCGGAGGCGTGCACCTGCTCGGCGACGGCGTACGCGACGAACGGGATCAGCAGGGACAGCGTGTTCTGCGGCAGCGCTTCCTTCACGTGCGTGCGCAGCCAGTGGATCGGCGCCATCAGCACCAGTCCGACCACGACGCCGCCGATCGCCGCGAGCAGGAACTCGCCGACGCCCCCGGCCCAGGTGGCGCCCTCCCCGACGGCTGCGGCCAGGGCCACCCGGTAGGCGGTGATCGCGGTGGCGTCGTTCAGCAGGGACTCGCCCTGCAGGATCGTGGTGACCCGCGACGGGAGCCCGACCCGGCGGGCCACCGCGGTCGCCGCGACCGCGTCCGGCGGTGCCACGACCGCGCCGAAGACCAGGGCCGCGGTCAACGGCATGTCCGGCACGATCAGGTACAGCGCCCAGCCGACCACGAACGTCGCGAACAGCACGTACCCGACGGACAGCATGGCGACCGGCCGCAGCTGCGCCCGCAGGTCGAGGTAGGAGCTGTCGGTGGCGGCCGTGTGCAGCAGCGGGGGCAGGATGAGCGGCAGGACGATGTGCGGGTCGAGGGTGTAGTCGGGCACGCCGGGGACGTAACTGACCGCCAGCCCGACCGCGACCAGCAGCAGCGGCGCCGGCACCGGCGTGCGCCGCGCGGCCGCGGCGATCGCCGCACTGCCCGCCACCAGCAGCAGCAGTGGCATCACGTCCATCGTTCTCGCCCGCCCTCTGTTTTCGACGCGGTATTCCGCTCGACCGTCGTAACCTGGCAATCATGAAACAGTGCACGCACGCCGACGCGCTGCCGCACCCCGAACCCGATCCGCTGAGCGAGACGTGTCCGGAGTGCTTGGCGGACGGCACGGACCCGGTGCAACTACGGCTGTGCCTCAGCTGCGGTCACGTCGGCTGCTGCGACTCCTCGCCGGGACGGCACGCGGCGGAGCACCACAAGCAGTCCGGTCATCCCGTCATGCGGACGCACGAACCCGGGGAGACCTGGCGTTGGTGCTTCGTCGACCATGTTCTCGTGTGAGGCGCCGGCACCTCGGCGCAGGACGGTCCGACGAGGACGGTTCGAGCGTCTGACGTCTGGGTACGTCAATCCGGCGCGCGCTCTTCCCATTTGGGCCCGCCCAACCCCTAGACACGGAGCGTGTCCACAGGTTTACTGTGAGTGACGGTAAGGGGTTGGGGTCCCGGGGACAGGATCGTCGAGAGCGCGATAGCGTCACCGCTGAACCACGTATCGCGTTACCCCGGGGGGCGACCCTCGGCCCTGAAACGCTTGTACCACCATGGAGGTGAGGGTGTCCCAGATCGCAGGCGAGCCCGCGACCCAGGACTTCGTGGAAGTCCGGCTGCCGGCCGCGGGTGCCTACCTGTCGGTGCTGCGTACGGCCACGGCCGGTCTCGCGGCCCGTTTGGACTTCACCCTCGACGAGATCGAGGACCTGCGCATCGCGGTGGACGAGGCCTGCGCGATTCTGCTCCAGCAGGCCGTGCCCGGCTCGGTGCTCAGTTGTGTCTTCCGCCTCGTCGACGACTCGCTCGAGGTCACCGTCTCGGCACCGACCACGGATGGTCATGCCCCCTCGCGGGACACCTTCGCCTGGACCGTCCTGTCCGCCCTCGCGGGCAAGGTCTCCTCTGCCGTGGACAAGGACAAAACCGTTTCGATCAGCCTCTACAAACAACGCGGCGCGGGACCCGGGCCGGCGTGAGGAACGAGGACGGGCCGGTGCGGGACGAAGAGCGCGGCACACGAGAGCTGCCGGCCGAGGGCACGGGCGTGAGCGGTCCGGCCGGATCCCGGCGCATGGCGGAGGGCATCGACGGCATCCCCGAGCAGGCCCGCCCGCATCCCGAGGACGACTCCGCGGGGGCCGTCCTCCCGGGCGACGGGCGACACGGCCGGGGCGGTGCCGTGCGGAGCGCGCCTCCGGGCGGGGGGACCACCACTTCCCCGGCCCAGGGGGTTCCCCCCACTCGCGCGAAGTCGAGTGGGGCGGAGGAGGCGAGGGCTCGGGGAAGGGCGACGGGCGGGACGATGAGCGAGCACGAGCGACACTCCGAGGACGAGGCGCCGAGCGCACAGCACGCGCAAGGCGCGCAGCACGGCGCCCCGGACCGCAGCGGCGCCCGCGAGATGTTCCTCAAACTGCGCACGCTGAGCAGCGGCAGCCCGGAGTACGCGGAGCTGCGCAACCAGCTGGTCCGCATGCACCTGCCGCTCGTCGAGCATCTCGCGCGCCGCTTCCGCAACCGCGGCGAGCCGCTGGACGACCTGACCCAGGTCGCCACCATCGGCCTGATCAAGTCCGTCGACCGCTTCGACCCGGACCGCGGCGTGGAGTTCTCCACGTACGCGACCCCCACGGTCGTCGGCGAGATCAAGCGGCACTTCCGCGACAAGGGCTGGGCGGTGCGGGTGCCGCGCCGGCTGCAGGAGCTGCGGCTGTCGCTGACCACGGCGACCGCCGAGCTGTCGCAGCTGCACGGCCGCTCCCCCACGGTCCATGAGCTCGCCGAGAAGCTGGCGATCTCCGAGGAGGAGGTCCTGGAGGGCCTGGAGTCGGCCAACGCGTACTCCACGCTGTCCCTGGACGTCCCCGACACGGACGACGAGTCCCCGGCGGTCGCGGACACCCTCGGCGCGGAGGACGAGGCGCTGGAGGGCGTGGAGTACCGGGAGTCGCTCAAGCCCCTGCTGGAGGACCTCCCGCCGCGCGAGAAGCGGATCCTGCTGTTGCGCTTCTTCGGGAACATGACCCAGTCGCAGATCGCGCAGGAGGTCGGCATCTCACAGATGCACGTCTCCCGGCTGCTGGCGCGCACACTGGCGCAGCTGCGGGAGAAGCTCCTCGTCGAGGAGTGACGGCCGCTTCCGCGCACCGCCTACTTCTGGGCGCCGCCGGCGTTGCCGGGCCCGCGGATCCCGAGGGCCCGGGTCGTCTCCGGGTTCACCAGCAGGACGAGCGAGGTGACGGCGACCACGGCGAGGGCGATCCCGCCGGGAATGGCGATGCTGTCGGCCTGGAGCAGGTTGTAGGCCACCGGCAGCGCCATGAGCTGGGTGATGACGGCGGGGCCGCGGCTCCAGCTGCGCAGGGCGAGCAGCCCGCGCGCGGCGAGCAGCGGCAGCAGCGCGAGCACGACCAGCGTGATCCCGCCCGTGACGGCCTGCTGCCGGTCGTCGGGGTGCCCCGTGAAGCCGAGGACGAAGATCCAGATCCCGCCGACGACCAGCGCGAGCCCTTCCAGCGCGGCCAGCAGCGCGGCGTACGTCAGGCGCCGGGGACGGGGGCCGGTGGTCTCGGGGATGGTGGGGGTCCGCTCACTGCTCACCCCTGAAGGGTAGCCCTCGCGGCGTGCGCTCCTATGGCGAGGTTCACCCCGGCTCTCTTACCCGATCCCTACCTCGGTCTGGGCCCGGTACCACCCAGTAGGTACGCTGCCAGTCATGCGTGCACTTCTCGTGGTCAATCCGGCGGCTACCACTACGAGTGCGCGCACACGCGACGTACTGATCCACGCGCTCGCCAGCGAGATGAAGCTGGAAGCGATCACCACCGAGTACCGCGGCCACGCGCGCGACCTGGGCCGGCAGGCCGCGGACAGCGACGACATCGACCTGGTGGTCGCCCTCGGCGGCGACGGCACGGTCAACGAGGTGGTCAACGGCCTGCTGCACGCCGGCCCCGCCCCGGAGCACCTCCCCGGTCTCGCCGTCGTCCCGGGCGGCTCCACCAACGTCTTCGCCCGCGCCCTGGGCCTGCCGAACGACGCCGTGGAGGCCACCGGCGCCCTGCTGGACGCCCTGCGCGACGGCAGCGAACGCACCGTCGGCCTGGGTCTGACCTCGGGTACGCCGGGCACGGAGGACGAGTCGGTGCCGGCCCGCTGGTTCACCTTCAACGCGGGTCTCGGCTTCGACGCGGGTGTGGTGGGACGCGTGGAGCAACACCGCGAACGCGGCCGGAAATCCACACACGCCCTTTACGTACGCCAGGTGGTGCGTCAGCTCTTCGGTGAGCCCCATCGCCGCAACGGGACGATCACACTGGAACGCGCCGGAGCGGACCCGGTCACCGATCTGGTGCTGTCCATAGTCTCGAACACTTCGCCCTGGACGTTTCTGGGGAATCGCCCGATCTACGCGGCACCTAAGGCCTCGTTCGATACCGGCCTCGACATCTTCGCGCTCAGCCGCCTGTCGACCGCCGCTGTTGCCCGGTATGGCACCCAGTTGCTCACTTCGTCCCCCGAGCGGGGACCCCACGGCAAGCACGCCACCTCTCTGCACGACTTGACCGAGTTCACCTTGCATTCGAAGGTCCCGCTCCCCCTCCAGATGGACGGTGACCACCTGGGCCTGCGAACCAGCGTGACGTTCACAGGCGTACGCCGTGCACTGCGTGTGATTGTGTGAGCAGAACTGGCTAAAGTCCTTTCACTCGAACGTTTAGGCCAGGATCCACCCCATGGAAGTACGGCTGTGACCTAGTCGACACCGAAGAATCAAAAAAAACTTTCCAGAAGGGGTTGTATCCGCCGCTGAGGTTTGCGAGTCTCTACGTGGCGATCGGGACGGCCCGCAACACCGGCCTCCACTGGTCACCAGAACCCCTCTTCAACTCACAGGACCCACGCCAGGGAACCTGGCGGTCGGCCCTTCACTTGTTGAGGGATTCGTGAAAGCGTTCACATTCACAAGCACCTGCACGTAATACCAAGGAGAGGTAGCAGCCATGGACTGGCGTCACAACGCCGTTTGCCGCGAGGAAGACCCCGAGCTCTTCTTCCCCATCGGCAACACCGGTCCTGCGCTGCTGCAGATCGAGGAAGCCAAGGCCGTCTGCCGTCGCTGCCCGGTGATCGAGCAGTGTCTGCAGTGGGCGCTCGAGTCCGGCCAGGACTCCGGCGTCTGGGGTGGTCTCAGCGAGGACGAGCGCCGCGCCATGAAGCGCCGCGCCGCCCGCAACCGGGCTCGTCAGGCCTCCGCCTGACAACCACCCCTGCTGACAGCCTGAGCTTGGCGGCGCGTGCGGCGAGCACGCATCTCCCGCCCCCGAGCCGCAGCGCGCAGTTCCCCCGATGCGCTTAGTTAAGCAGCAACGAGCTTTAGCCCCGGGCCACTTGGTGGCCCGGGGCTCATTGCTTTCACGGGCTTGTCGCGAGGGCTGCACGGACTCTTCGCCGGACTCTTCGCACAGGCTCTTCACCACGGGCTTTGCACCACGGGCTCTCGCGGTGCTTCTCCAGGGCGCGCCACGCGCGCGGCCGCTGCCGGGACCGCACGCTCCCGCGCCGGGGCTGGGAGATCCGTTACTTCTGCGCGCGCACCGGGATGTCCAGGATCACGCGGGTGCCGCGCTCCGGGGCCGGGACCATGTCGAAGGTGCCGCCCAGCTCCCCCTCCACCAGGGTCCGGACGATCTGCAGGCCGAGGTTGCCGGCGGTGTGCGGATCGAAGCCCTCCGGCAGTCCGACGCCGTCGTCCTGGACGGTGACCAGCAGACGGGCCTCCTTCGTCGTACCGCCGCGGACGGCCGAGACCTCCACGCTGCCGGTGTCACCTTCCCGGAAGCCGTGTTCCAGCGCGTTCTGCAGGACCTCGGTCAGCACCATCGACAGCGGGGTCGCGACCTCGGCGTCGAGGATGCCGAAGCGTCCGGTGCGCCGGCCCGTGACCTTGCCCGGGGAGATCTCCGCGACCATCGCGAGGACCCGGTCGGCGATGTCGTCGAACTCCACGCGCTCGTCCAGGTTCTGCGACAGGGTCTCGTGCACGATCGCAATCGACCCGACCCGCCGCACCGCCTCCTCCAGGGCCTCGCGCCCGCGGTCGGACTCGATGCGCCGGGCCTGGAGGCGCAGCAGGGCCGCCACGGTCTGGAGGTTGTTCTTGACCCGGTGGTGGATCTCCCGGATCGTCGCGTCCTTCGTGATCAACTCGCGCTCACGGCGGCGCAGTTCGGTGACGTCCCGGAGCAGCACCAGCGAGCCGATGCGGGTGCCCTTGGGCTTGAGGGGGATCGCGCGGAACTGGATGACCCCGTCGTTGGCCTCGATCTCGAACTCGCGCGGCGCCCAGCCACTGGCGACCTTGGCCAGGGCTTCGTCCACCGGGCCCCGGGTCGGGGCGAGTTCCGCCGTGGTCCTGCCGAGGTGCTGCCCGACGAGGTCGGAGGCGAGACCCAGCCGGTGGTAGGCGGACAGGGCGTTCGGTGAGGCGTACTGGACGAGGCCGTCGGCGTCGAGCCGGATGAGGCCGTCGCCGACACGGGGCGAGGCGTCCATGTCGAGCTGCTGGTTCGCGAACGGGAAGGAACCGGCCGCGATCATCTGCGCCAGGTCGGAGGCGCTCTGCAGATAGGTGAGCTCCAGCCGGCTAGGGGTGCGCACCGTGAGGAGGTTGGTGTTGCGCGCGATGACGCCGAGGACCCGGCCCTCCCGCCGTACGGGGATCGACTCGACCCGGACGGGCACCTCCTCGCGCCACTCGGGGTCGCCCTCGCGCACGATGCGGCCTTCGTCGAGGGCGGCGTCCAGCATCGGGCGGCGGCCCCGCGGGACGAGGTGGCCCACCATGTCGTCCTGGTACGAGGTCGGGCCGGTGTTGGGGCGCATCTGCGCGACCGAGACGTACCGGGTGCCGTCGCTGGTGGGGACCCACAGGACCAGATCGGCGAAGGAGAGGTCGGAGAGCAGCTGCCACTCCGAGACCAGCAGGTGCAGCCACTCGAGGTCGGTGTCGTCGAGGGCGGTGTGCTGGCGTACGAGTTCGTTCATGGAGGGCACGTGGCGAGCGTACCCGGGCGTTTGTGCGGCTCCGAAACACGCGGGGTCCGGGAAACACCCGCGGGCCGCGGCGCCTGAGAGGGACCCTCAACCCTCCCGGCACCGCAGCCCGGAGCAATATCGGCCGTGGGGTGTGCGGTCCCGGGCGGCCGAAGGTCGAGGAGCCGGGGCAGTCAGGGCAGAGAGCCTCGGTTCCTCGGTCCGTCTTCCTGTGCGGGGAAGACGGAGGTCTGGTGCGCGTGGTGCACGCGCGCTCATCACGCATTGTGGACTAGACCACTTCGGGTGTCCATGCGTGGGAGGCTGTTCGTTGTTGTTCGTTCCGCGACTCGCCGGACGCGCGGGCGTCCACCACGCAGCCTAACCCGTGGGGGTTCCTGTGCGGGGCCAGATCGACATGGCAATTTCCGCGACCGCCTCCAGTTCCTCCCGGCTCGCCCCGTCCCGCGCCTGTTGCGACATGCCCTGGATCATCGCGCCGGTGTGCCGGGCCAGCGCGGCGGCGTCGGTCTCCGCGGGCAGTGCGCCGGCGGCGATGTCGGCCCTGATCCGCTCCTCGAAGGCGGCGATGTTGGCGTTGCGCCGGTCGCGCAGGGACTGCTCGACCTCGGGGGTGGAGCAGTTCGCGGCGGCGTGCACGACCAGACAGCCGTGCGGGTGACCCGGCTCCGTGTACGCGGTGGCGGCCTCGCGCAGAACGCGGGCGACGGCCGCCCGGGCGGTGGGCTCCTCGGCGAGGGCGCGGTCGGTGAACGAGCCGTAACGCGCGCCGTACACCCGGACGACCTCGTCGAAGAGGGAGCGCTTGTCCCCGAAGGCCGCGTAGAGGCTGGGCGCGCCGATGTCCATGACGCGGGTGAGGTCGGAGACGGACGTGGCCTCGTAGCCGTGCTCCCAGAACGCCAGGATCGCCTTCTCCAGGGCCGTCTCGCGGTCGAAGGAGCGAGGGCGCCCGCGGGGCCTGGACGCGGCCTTGCCCCGGGTCTTTGCGGTTCCGTCGTCGTTCACCATGGGGTGCATTTTATAGCGGGCACTAGAGAAATGTCGGCGGACTGCGGTACGGTCATTTCTGTAGCGACCACTAGGTAAAAGTGGAGGGGGCGGCGACATGGGCGTGCTCACGGGCAGGACGGCACTGGTCACCGGGGCTAGCAGGGGTATCGGGCGGGGGATCGCCGAGCGGCTGGGGCGTGACGGCGCGCGGGTCGCGGTGCACTACGGGAGGAACGAGGCCGCCGCGAAGGAGACGGTCGCCGCGATCGAGGCGGCGGGCGGCTCGGCCTTCGCGGTCGGTGTCGAGCTGGGCGTGGCCGGCGACGCCGAGGCGTTGTGGGAGGAGTTCGACCGGCACGCGGACGGTCTCGACATCCTGGTGAACAACGCGGCCATCGGCAGCACGCGCCCCATCGCGGAGCTGGAGGAGCGGGAGTTCGACGAGGTCTTCGCGGTGAACGTGAAGGCGCCGTTCTTCATCCTCAAGCACGGCATGACGCGCCTGCGCGACGGCGGCCGGGTCGTCAACATCTCGTCCGGGCTGGCCCGCACGGCCGTGATGCCGGACAACATGGCGTACGCGATGACGAAGGGCGCGCTGGACGTCCTGTCCCGCGACCTGTCCAAGGTGCTGGGAGCCCGGGGCATCACGGTGAACTCGGTGGCGCCGGGCATCATCGACACGGACAACACGGCCGCGTTGCTGCACGGCAGCGAGGACGGCTGGGCGAAGGCCGCGGCGATATCGGCGCTCGGCGGGGTGGGCGAGCCCGCCGAGGTCGCCGACGTGGTGGCGTTCCTGGTCTCCCACGGGGGCCGGTGGGTGACGGGGAGCTGGGTGGACGTGACGGGAGGTTCCCTGACCTAGCCCGGCCGGACCCGCCTGGCGGTACGCGGTCCGTCCAGGGTGCGCGGGGTGTCACCTCCCAGGACCGGGGCCGCCCCGAGCGCGGCGCATCGCCTCCGGTGGGCCCACCTCACCGCGTCCCGTCACCTTCACCCGGGCGCGCCGCCGCCCGGGCCCGCGCTCACCGCGTTTCCGTCACCTTCGCCAGCGCGCGCGGCGCGTCCGGGTCCTGGCCCCGGGCGACCGTGACCTCGTACGCCAGGAGCTGCAGGGGGATGATCTCCAGGACGGGCTGGACCTCCTCGGCGACACCCCGGGTGGGCAGGACGAAGCCGGCCGAGGCCTGCTCCACCTGGTGCTCCGGGCCGATGACGACGAGGTCGGCACCGCGGCCCCGCAGCCGGTCCAGTACGGGCTGGAGCGCTTCGCCGCCCTTGCCGTCGGTGACCACGGCGATGACCGGGGAGACGTTGTCCACCATGGCGAGCGGTCCGTGCAGCAGGTCGGCGCCGGAGTAGGAGAGGGCGGGGATGTAGCTGGTCTCCATCAGCTTGAGGGCGGCCTCCTTGGCCGTGGGATAGCCGTAGCCGCGTGAGGTGATCACCATGCGCTCGGCGAAGCGGTACCGGGCGGCGAGCGCGCGCACCTCGTGCTGCCGGGCGAGCAGTTCCGCGGCGAGGCCGGGCAGGACGTGTGCGGCCGCTCCGTCGTCGCCGCGCAGGCCCTCGGCGAAGAGGTACAGGGTGAGATGGGAGGCGGTGTAGGTCTTGGTCGCGGGGAGGGCCTTCTCCGGTCCGGCCATGATGTCGATGTGGTACTCGGACACGCCCGCGAGCGGTGAGCCGGGGTTGTTGGTGACGGCCAGCGTGATCGCGCCCGCCTCGCGCGCGGCCCGGGTCGAGGCGACCAGGTCCGGGGAGCCGCCCGACTGGCTGACGGTGACGACCAGGACGTCGGTGAGGTCGGGGCGGGCGCCGTAGGCCGTGGTGGTGGACATCGAGGTGAGTCCGCAGGGCAGGCCGAGCCGGATCTCCAGGAGGTACTTGGCGTACAGCGCGGCGTTGTCGGAGGTGCCGCGGGCGGTGAGCAGGACGAAGCGGGGCGCGCGGCCGGCGATCCGCCGGGCCACGTCCTGGATCGCCGGGGCGCCCTCGGTGAGGATCCGGTGCAGGACGGCGGGCTGCTCCGCCATCTCCCGGGCCATGGCCCGGCCCGGGAGCTCGCTGGAGGGGTCCGATGTGGCGGCGGCGGTCATGGCGGCTCCTTCCCAGGGCGTCGGCGGATGCAGCTCCCATTCCACTCCCCCGGGCACCGGGACGCCCACGCGGGGCCGTGTTGTCACCTGCCGGAAACCCGTCCGGCACGGCGCCTCCGCCCGCGCGGGAGCGGCGCCCCGCACCCTGGGAGGGACGCCCCCGCTCTGTTAGATTGGTCTAAACCACACGACCCCTCCCGGGTCCAGTCCCAGGTGAGCATCCTCCTCAGATCGGCAGGCCCAACGTGGAAGTTGTCATCGTTCCGGACTCCAAGGCGGGTGGCGAGCTCATCGCCGAGGCCATGGCGCAGCTGCTCCGGCGCAAGCCCGACGCCCTGCTCGGCGTGGCCACGGGCTCGACGCCGCTGCCGGTGTACGAGGCGCTGGCGAGCAAGGTGCGTTCCGGTGCCGTGGACGTGGCGCGGGCGCGGATCGCCCAGCTCGACGAGTACGTGGGTCTGCCCGCCGACCATCCGGAGTCGTACCGGTCGGTGCTGCGGCGGGAGGTGCTGGAGCCGCTCGGGATCGGGATGGACCAGTTCACGGGGCCGGACGGTACGGCGGAGGACGTGCAGGGGGCGTGCGCGGCGTACGACCAGGCCCTCGCCGACGCCGGCGGGGTGGACCTGCAGCTTCTCGGGATCGGGACCGACGGGCACATAGGGTTCAACGAGCCGTGTTCGTCACTGGCCTCGCGGACCCGGATCAAGACGCTGACCGAGCAGACCCGGATCGACAACGCCCGGTTCTTCGGCGGTGACATCGACCAGGTGCCGCACCACGTGATCACCCAGGGCATCGGCACCATCCTGGAGGCCCGGCACCTGGTGCTGCTCGCCACCGGCGAGGGCAAGGCGGACGCGGTGGCGGCGACGGTGGAGGGGCCGGTCGCGGCGGTGTGCCCGGCGTCCGCGCTCCAGCTCCACCCGCATGCGACCGTCGTGGTCGACGAGGCCGCCGCGTCGAAGCTGAAGCTGGCGGACTACTTCCGGCACACCTACGCCAACAAGCCCGACTGGCAGGGCATCTAGCGTCTGACGCCGCCCCGTCCCGCGCGGCCTCATCCGGACGGCAGGTCCTGGCGGCCGAGGGCCCCGGTCGTCAGGGCGTCGTCGTCCGGCTCGTCCTCGGCCAGCCAGCCGGCCACCCACAGGGGCATCACCCAGTGGGTGACGAGGACGGCGATGAGCAGGGGCGCGGCGTAGGCCCTCGGGGCGTCGCCGGCGACGCCGCCCGTGATCAGCAGGGTGACCGCCGCCGCGGCCAGCAGCAGGGTCGTCACGCGGTGGGCCCGGGCCAGGACACGGCTGCGTTCGGTCGTCTGCCGCTCGTCCAGGACGTGTGCGCGCAGCTCCAGCAGGCCCTGGGTGGCGCCGTTGATCACGCCGGTCGCGACCATCCAGGGGAGCAGCAGCAGCGCCATCGCGACGACGGTCCACAGCGGTTCGCCCTCGGCGAGGTACAGGTGGGTCATCAGGCCGCCGATGGCCAGCGTGAGCGTGACGTGGGCGGCCACCGTCAGCCGGCGACGGGCTGCCGTGGCGTACCAGGCCGCGCCGCGGCGGTCGTTCATCAGCAGCAGCATGGTCCGGTCGTAGCGCGTCAGGCGTGTCGTCGTCATGGCTGGTTCCTCCCGTAGACCTCGTCCGTGAGCGGCCGGAACGGTTCGAGGGAGAACAGGGCCTCGACCGGCAGCCCGAAGAACTTGGCGATCTTCAGTGCCAGGTCGAGGCTCGGGTTGTACTGCCCCCGCTCGATGTAGCCGATGGTCTGGTAGTGCACTCCCACCGCCTCGGCCAGGCTCTGGCGCGACACCTTCCGTTCGGCACGCACCACGGACAGCCTGTTGTGGACCTGCTCGCTCATGTATAAGGAGTACTACATCTGATCGCAGATCCACAACCAATGTCGGGGGCGGAGGCTTCAGTGGTCCGCGACCCCCGCGATGACCTCGGCCGCCGCGCGGCCGCAGACGCGGGCCGCGCCGTGGGTGGCGATGTGCAGGGCGCCGCGCGGGGCGGCCTGCGGCACGCCCATCTCGACGACGATCGTGTCGGGGCGGGCGGCCAGCAGGATGTCGAGGGCGGAGGTCATCCAGCGGTGGCGGTGTTCGTCCCGGACGACGGCGACGATGCGACGCGGGCCGGCCGCCTCCAGGGCCGCCCGGCCGGCGCTCTGCCCGGCCTCGCTCTCCGGGCCCTCCCCGGCGGAGAAGCTGCCGGTCACGGTGCCGGGCAGGAGGTGGATGAGTTCGGCGGCGACGCCCCAGGGGGTCTCGTCGCCGACGGCGATGTTGGCGACGGGCGTGAGGGCGGCGACGTAGGGCGGTTCGGTCAGGGGCTCGAAGGCCTCCGGGCTGCCGAGACCGGGGGCGGGGGTCACCGTCAGGGCGCGGCGGGCGGCGCGCAGGCCGACCTCGCCGCCGTGGGAGTCCTCCGCCGGGCGCCCGGCCGTACCCGTCCAGCGGGCCAGGGACCGGACGCGGTCGGCCGCGTCGGCGAGGCGTTCCTCGGCGAGTTCGCCGGTGCGGACGGCCCCGACCAGGGCGTCCCGCAGGCGGAGCACCGTCGCGTCGTCGGCCAGGCCGCCGCCCACGCAGATCGCGTCGGCTCCGGCGGCGACGGCGAGGACGCTGCCGCGTTCGATGCCGTAGGTGCCGGCGATGGCGCGCATCTCCATGCCGTCGGTGACGATCAGGCCGTCGTAGCCGAGTTCGCCGCGCAGCAGGCCGGTCAGGATGCGGCGGGAGAGGGTGGCCGGGTGGTCGGGGTCGAGGGCCGGGACGAGGATGTGGGCGCTCATGACGGCCCGGGTGCCGGCGGCGATGGCGGCCCGGAAGGGCGCCAGTTCGCGCTCGGCCAGCACCTCGGCGGAGACGTCGATGCGCGGCAGGGCGTGGTGGGAGTCGACGGCCGTGTCGCCGTGGCCCGGGAAGTGCTTGGTGCAGGCGGCGACCCCGGCGGACTGCAGGCCGGTGACGTAGGCGGCGGTGTGCCGGGCGGCCAGAGCGGTGTCGGCGCCGAAGGAGCGCACGCCGATGACCGGGTTGCGCGGGTCGGAGTTGACGTCGGCGGAGGGGGCCCAGTTGAGGTTGACGCCGCAGGCGGCGAGGCGGCGGCCCAGTTCGCGGGCGACCTGGTGGGTCAGCTCCACGTCGTCGACGGCGCCGAGGGCGTGGTTGCCCGGGAAGGAGGAGCCGCTGCGCACCTCCAGGCGGGTGACGTCACCGCCCTCCTCGTCGATGGCGACGAGGACGTCGTCGCGCTCGGCCCGCAGCTGGGCGGTGAGGGCGGCGAGCTGGTCCGGTGAGGCGATGTTGCGGCCGAAGAGCCCGACGGAGGCCAGGCCCTCACCGAGCCGGCGCAGCAGCCAGTCGGGCGCGGTGGTGCCGGTGAAGCCGGGCTGCAGGACGGTCAGGGCGTCGCGGGTGAGCGTGTCGGTGCCGCTGGCGAGTGTCGTCATCGGGTGAGGTCATCCCTTCACGGCGCCCGCGGTCAGGCCCGCGGCCATCTTGCGCTGGACGAGGAGGAAGAGGGCGACGATCGGCACGGCCATCATCGTGGCTCCGGCCATCATCGGCGCGTATTCGGTGCCGTGCTTGGTGGTGAAGTTGCCGAGCCAGACGGTCGCGGTCTGGTTCTTCTGGCTGAGGAGCATCAGGGCGTAGAGGTACTCGTTCCAGGCCTGGATGAAGGCGTAGACCGAGGTGGCGACCATGCCGGGGGCCAGCAGGGGGAAGACGACCCGCAGGAAGGCGCTGGTGCGGGAGCAGCCGTCGACCATGGCGGCTTCCTCCAGCTCCTTGGGGATGTTGACGATGAAGCCCCGCAGGGTCCAGACCGTGAAGGGCAGGACGAAGGTCAGGTAGGTGATGATCAGGCCGGTGAGCCGGTCGTACTGGCCGAGGTCGTTCAGGAGCAGGAACACCGGGATGATCATGGCGACCAGCGGCACCATCTGGACGGCGAGGATGCCCACGATCACGATCTTGCGGCCGCGGAAGGCGAACCGGGAGATGGCGAGCGCGGCGAGCAGCCCGACGACCATGCCGATGACGACGACCGCGAGCGACACCACCAGGCTGCGCCCGACCGGGCCCCAGAAGTCGGAGATGTCCAGCGCCCGGCCGAAGTTGTCGAGGGTCAGGCCGGTCGGCAGCAGGCTCGGGTCGGGGTCGATGGCGTCCTTGGCGGGCTTGAACGCCGTGTTGAGCATCCAGTAGAGCGGGAAGCCCGCGATGAGGAAGACCAGGAGGCCGAGGAGGTTCCAGCCGAGCCGCGGGTTCCTCCTGCGGCGGCGGGTTCCGGCGAGCGTGCTCATTCGACCTCTCCGATCTTCAGCATCTGCCGCATGTAGACGGCGACGACGCCGAGCAGCAGCAGGACGGTGATCAGGGCGATGGCCGAGCCCTGGGCGTAGTCGTTGACCACGAAGGCGCGGTCGTAGGAGTAGGTGTTGAGGACCTGGAACTCCGGCTCGGGGTGGCCGTTGCGCATGACGAACACCTGCGGGAAGACACCCATGTCCCAGATGACCGACAGGGTCGTGAGCATCACGATGATCGGCTTGAGGACGGGCAGGGTGACGTAGCGGAAGACGCCCCAGGAGCCGGCGCCGTCCAGGCGGGCGGCCTCCTCCAGTTCCTTCGGGACCTGGGTGAGACCGGCGCTGAGCGTGATGACCACGAACGGCACGGCTCCCCAGACGACCAGGAGCATGATCACGGCCAGGCCCTGGGGGCCGCTGGCGAACCAGTTGTGGCCGATCATGTCGATGCCGGGCAGCTTGCTCAGCAGGGCGTTGAAGACGCCGTAGTCGGAGTCGAAGAGCCACTTGAAGACCGTGGTGGCCACGATCACGGGCATGCCCCAGCTGGCCACCAGCACGATGTTGATGAGGACCTTCAGCCAGCCCGAGACGCGCTGCAGCAGCAGGGCGAGCGCCATGCCGATCACCATGGTGAGCACGACGGCCCCGCCCGCGAAGATCACCGTGCGCAGTACGACGGCCCAGAACTCGCCGTCACCGAGCACCTTGGCGAAGTTGTCGAAGCCGACGCTCTCGGCGGGCTGGAAGCCCCACAGCTGGGACTGGCCGAACTTCTGGAAGGACAGGGTGACCAGGCGGGCCAGCGGATAGGCCATGACCAGGGCCAGGACCAGCAGGCAGGGGGCGAGCAGCAGCCACGGGACGGCGGCACCTCCCGAGGTGCGCTGCGCGCGGGGCCGCCGGCCGGCGGGGGGCGGCACAGGTACCGGCCGCGGTGGCGGCACCTTGGCGGGGGTGGTGGTGTCTGCGGCACTCATCGCGCGCTCCTTGGCGGTCCCTCTGGTCCTGACGACGGCGGGGCTCCGCGTGGGGAGCCCCGCCCGTAGGTCACTTGGTGTTGATGACCTTGTCGATCGCGGCGTCCGCCTCCTTGGCGGCGGCCTCGACGGACTTCTTGCCGGTGCCGATGTTCTGCAGCATGGTCTGCAGGATCTGCGCCTTCTCGACCTGGCCCCAGCCGGGTGCCATGGGGACGAACCAGTTGGACTCGGCCGCGGTGGCCGGGACCGCCGTCTTGGGGTCGTTCTTGAGCGTGGCGAGGTCCGTCTTGTTGTTGGGCAGGTTGCCCTTGGCCATCAGGCCCTTCTGCCCGGAGGAGCCGGTGAACGCGTTGATCCACTCGGCGGCCAGGTCCTGCGCGTCGGACTTCACCGGCACGGCGAGGTCGGAACCGCCCAGGAAGACCGGCATGTTCTTGCCGGACGGGCCGGGCATCACGAAGTTCTCGAGGTTGCCCTTGAGCTTGCCGCTCTTGTCGTTCTTCGGGTCCTCGGCGGTGGCGCCCTCCCAGGCGGCCGCGAAGATCATGGCGGACTTGCCCTGGCCGTAGACGATGTAGCGGTCGGACTCGTCCTTGGTCTTGTCGCCGTGCATGTACTTGTCGACGACGTTCTTGAACTCCTTGAGGCCCTTGAGGGACTCCGGCGAGGAGAGCGTGGCCTTCCACTGGCCGCCCGACTCGGTGGCGATGGCGCCGCCCGCGTCGTAGACGAAGGACATGGCCGCGTACCAGTCGCGGGTGGGCTGGTACCAGGCGTTGAACTTGTCGCCCTGCTTCTTCTGGATCTTGTCCAGGGCGTCGGTCAGTTCCTGGTACGTCTTCGGGGGCGTCTTCACGCCGACCGAGGCGGCGATGTCCTTGCGCCAGTTGGCGACGCGGCCGCCGGCGTAGTAGGGGACGCCGTAGGTCTTGCCCTCGTAGGTCACCGAGGCCTTGAGGCCGTCCAGCCAGGCGTCGGAGTTGTCGAACGTGCCCTGGTCGAGGGGGGCGAAGGCGCCCTTGACCATGTAGCCGAGCATCTCGGTGTTGCCCATCTCGACCACGTCGGGGGCCTTGTCGGTGGCCAGGACGGCGTCGAGCTTGGCGTTCTTGTCGGGCCAGCCGTAGTACTCATGGCTGATCTTCAGACCCGGGTGCTTCTTCTTCACCGCGTCGTCGGCGGCCTTCACCAGCTCCGGCCAGTTGTTCTGGGCGTCGACGGTGAGCCAGACGGTCAGCTCCTTGGCGTCCGCGCCGCCCTTGTCCGAGCCCCCGTCGCCCTCGCCGCCGCACGCCGCGATGGAGACCATCATGCCCGCGATACCGATCGCGGCTGTCAGCTTGCGCTTCACGCCACCCTCCTCAAGGGATCCCACAACCCCCCTGGCTCCCCGCGGTGAACGGCGGGCCGGGCCTGGACCATTGGTGTAGACCAGTACCGGGAGCTTGGCCCAGGCCAATCAGCCTGTCAAGGGTCGCGAGAAGGCTCTGACCAGCCGTTATGCGACCTACATATGCAGGAACCTTTAAGTAAGAAGCCAGCGAAAACCCGCTTGCACAGGCCATACTTCAGGTAGACCACTCGCAGTGGTGGACTAGACCAAACAAGACGCCGACGGTATACAAGTGAGATCGTGTCGGCGGACCGAGCCGGGAAGGCGGAGCATGAGCACCGACGTCAGCAGTGCGGAGAACGAGAACGGGGTGCCCGTCCGTACCGCACGCGTGCCCAAGTACTACCGCCTGAAGAAGCACCTGCTCGACATGACGGAGACCCAGGCGCCCGGCACGCCCGTCCCGCCCGAGCGCACCCTCGCGGCGGAGTTCGACACCTCCCGCACGACCGTGCGCCAGGCACTCCAGGAACTGGTCGTCGAGGGCCGGCTGGAACGCATCCAGGGCAAGGGCACCTTCGTCGCCAAGCCGAAGGTCTCGCAGGCCCTGCAACTGACCTCGTACACCGAGGACATGCGCGCCCAGGGCCTGGAGCCGACCTCGCAGCTGCTGGACATCGGCTACATCACGGCCGACGACCGGCTCGCCGGGCTGCTCGACATCACGCCGGGCGGACGCGTGCTGCGCATCGAGCGCCTGCGCATGGCCAACGGCGAGCCCATGGCCATCGAGACCACCCACCTCAGCGCCAAGCGCTTCCCCGCCCTGCGCCGCTCCCTGGCGAAGTACACGTCCCTCTACACCGCGCTCGCCGAGGTCTACGACGTCCATCTCGCCGAGGCCGAGGAGACCATCGAGACGTCCCTGGCCACCCCGCGCGAGGCCGGCCTGCTCGGCACGGACGTCGGGCTGCCGATGCTGATGCTCTCCCGGCACTCGCTGGACCGGGACGGCCGGCCGGTGGAGTGGGTGCGGTCGGTCTACCGGGGCGACCGGTACAAGTTCGTGGCCCGTCTCAAGCGTCCCCAGGAGTAGCCGACCGCAGGCGGATCCGCCGTTTCTTTTGGGTACCGCATTGCGGACGAGGGGTTCCGCTGTCGCCGCACCCTGACCTAGATTGCCTGCGCATTGCACAGGTGATCACTTGAGGGGACGGAGCCGCCTGATGTCGCAAGCCCCGGAAGTCAGCAGAGGGCCGGTGGTGACGCCGACGCGCGTCGTCATCGCCGTCTGTCTCATAGCGCCCTTCGTTGCCATGCTGTGGGTCGGCTCGTACGCGAAGACCGACCCGGCCTTCATCGGGATCCCGTTCTTCTACTGGTACCAGATGGCGTGGGTGCTGATCTCCACGGCGCTGACGATGATCGCCTTCAAGCTGTGGCAGCGTGACCAGCGCGCCCGCCGGAAGGGCGGTGCGTCGGAGTGAAGGACGGCGTCAACGGCGTCGCACTCGCCGTCTTCATCTTCTTCTTCCTGGCCGTCACGGTCATGGGCTTCCTCGCCGCGCGCTGGCGCAAGGCCGAGAACGAGCACAGCCTGGACGAATGGGGCCTGGGCGGCCGCTCGTTCGGCACGTGGATCACCTGGTTCCTGCTCGGCGGCGACCTGTACACGGCGTACACCTTCGTGGCGGTGCCGGCGGCGATCTACGCGGCGGGAGCGGCCGGCTTCTTCGCGGTGCCCTACACGATCCTGGTCTACCCGCTGATCTTCACGTTCCTGCCGCGCCTGTGGTCGGTCTCGCACAAGCACGGCTACGTGACGACCTCCGACTTCGTGCGCGGCCGCTTCGGCTCCAAGGGGCTGTCCCTGGCCGTGGCGCTGACCGGCATCCTGGCGACGATGCCCTACATCGCGCTCCAGCTGGTCGGCATCCAGGCCGTGCTGGACGTGATGGGTATCGGCGGCGGCGAGAACACCAACTGGTTCATCAAGGACCTGCCGCTGCTGATCGCCTTCGGCGTGCTGGCTGCCTACACGTACTCGTCGGGTCTGCGGGCGCCCGCGCTGATCGCGTTCGTGAAGGACACGCTGATCTACATCGTCATCGCGGTGGCGATCATCTACATCCCGATCAAGCTCGGCGGCTTCGACGACATCTTCGCCAAGGCGGGTGAGGCGTTCAGCGAGACCAACCCGGCCACGGGCGCGCCGCGCGGTGCGCTGACGCCGCCGGAGGCGGGTCAGTGGACCTACGCCACGCTGGCGTTGGGCTCGGCGCTGGCGCTGTTCATGTACCCGCACTCCATCACGGCGACCCTGTCCTCCAAGAGCCGTGAGGTGATCCGCCGCAACACCACGATCCTGCCGCTGTACTCGCTGATGCTGGGCCTGCTGGCGCTGCTCGGCTTCATGGCGATCGCGGCCGGGATCAAGGTGCAGAACGGGCAGCTGGCGATCCCGCAGCTGTTCGAGACGATGTTCCCGGACTGGTTCGCCGGTGTGGCCTTCGCCGCCATCGGCATCGGCGCGCTCGTGCCCGCGGCCATCATGTCCATCGCGGCCGCGAACCTGTTCACGCGCAACATCTACAAGGACTTCATCAAGCCGGACGCCACGCCCGCGCAGGAGACGAAGGTCTCCAAGCTGGTGTCCCTGCTGGTGAAGGTGGGCGCGCTGGCCTTCGTGCTGACGATGGACAAGACGGTCGCCATCAACTTCCAGCTGCTCGGCGGCATCTGGATCCTGCAGACCTTCCCGGCCCTGGTCGGCGGCCTGTTCACCCGCTGGTTCCACCGCTGGGCGCTGCTCGCGGGCTGGGCGGTCGGCATGGTCTACGGCACGGTCGCCGCGTACGGGGTCGCCTCGCCGACGCAGAAGCACTTCGGCGGCTCCTCCAAGGAGATCCCCGGCATCGGCGAGATCGGCTACATCGGCCTCACGGCGTTCGTCCTGAACGTGGTGGTGACGGTGGTCCTGACCTTCGTGCTCAGGGCGCTGAAGGCCCCCGACGGCGTCGACGAGACCAAGCCGGAGGACTACACGGCGGACGCGGGCGACCCCGGGGTACAGGTGGAGCTCCCGCCTGCCACGGCCGGTTCGTCGCACTGACCTCCCGGCGCGGAGCACCGCGCGACACACACCGGACGACCCCCGGCGGGCCGCCGTGAGAACACCTCACGGCGGCCCGCCGTCGTCCCGCGGCCGGCGAAGATCACTCTGCACACCTGCCGGCTGACCCTCTGAAACCAGCGCGACACAACATCTGGGGGTGGCATCCGAACCCGGCACAAGATGTATGCTCATGCTCGCTGTCGCCGCAGGGGAATCCGGTGCGAATCCGGAACTGTCCCGCAACGGTGTACCCATGCCCTTTCACACGGTATGGGCGTCAGTCCGAGGACCTGCCGACAGTGCGCCCGGCCATCCGGCCGGTGTGCCTGACGTCCGGGCCTCGTGGAATGGGCCGGTGGACGCGACGCCGTGTGCGCTCGTGTGCTGCCCCCTGCCCTCGACGAGGCCCCGTGCCGAGCGAGGGAGAGCCCCACGTGACCATCGCGCCAGCCGATCCGGTCTCAGCCGCCGGAGAAGACGCGGAAGAAGCGCACGACGCTCCCGGTGCCGCCCTGTTGCGGACCCTGACCGAGCTGACCGCCGACCTCCCCGACGCCGATCCGGGCCGGGTCGCCGCCGCCGCCCTGCGCGGCCGGTCCGCGCGGGCGGACGAGACGGAGTTGCGCGAGCTGGCGACGGAGGCGGCCGCCGGTCTCATCTCCGAGGACCCCGCCTACTCCCGGCTGGCCGCCCGGCTGCTGACCATCGGCATCCGTGCCGAGGCCGCCTCCCAGGGCGTCACCTCCTTCACGCAGTCGGTCGCCGTGGGCCACCGCGAGGGTCTGATCGCCGACCGCACCGCCGCGTTCGTCCGGCTGCACGCGGCCCGGCTCGACGCGCTGATCGACACCGCCGCCGACGACCGCTTCGGCTACTTCGGCCTGCGCACCCTGCACAGCCGCTACCTGCTCCGGCACCCGATCACCCGCAAGGTGATCGAGACGCCCCAGCACTTCATGCTGCGCGTGGCGAGCGGCCTCGCCGAGGACGACACCGCACGGGCCGTGGACGAAGTCGCGGCGCTCTACCGGCTGATGAGCCGCCTCGACTACCTCCCCTCCTCCCCCACGCTGTTCAACTCCGGCACCCGGCACCCCCAGATGTCGTCCTGCTACCTCCTCGACTCCCCCAAGGACGAGCTGGACTCCCTCTACGACCGCTACCACCAGGTCGCCCGCCTGTCGAAGCACGCCGGCGGCATCGGCATCGCCTACTCCCGCGTCCGGGCCCGGGGTTCGCTGATCCGCGGCACGAACGGGCACTCCAACGGCATCGTCCCGTTCCTGAAGACCCTCGACGCCTCGGTCGCCGCCGTGAACCAGGGCGGCCGCCGCAAGGGCGCCGCCGCCGTCTACCTGGAGACCTGGCACGCGGACATCGAGGAGTTCCTGGAGCTGCGCGACAACACCGGTGAGGACGCCCGGCGCACGCACAACCTGAACCTCGCGCACTGGGTCCCGGACGAGTTCATGCGGCGGGTGAACGCCGACGCGCAGTGGTCGCTGTTCTCCCCCGCGGACGTGCCCGAGCTGGTCGACCTGTGGGGCGAGGAGTTCGACACCGCCTACCGGGCCGCCGAGGCGAAGGGCCTGGCGCGCAAGACGCTGCCCGCGCGCGAGCTGTACGGCCGGATGATGCGCACCCTCGCGCAGACCGGCAACGGCTGGATGACCTTCAAGGACGCCGCCAACCGCACCGCCAACCAGACCGCCGAGCCGGGCCACGTGGTGCACTCCTCCAACCTCTGCACGGAGATCCTGGAGGTCACCAGCGACGGCGAGACGGCGGTCTGCAACCTGGGGTCCGTCAACCTCGGCGCCTTCGTCGGCGACGGGGACATCGACTGGGAACGGCTGGACGACACCGTCCGCACGGCCGTGACGTTCCTCGACCGGGTCGTCGACATCAACTTCTACCCGACCGAGCAGGCGGGCCGCTCCAACGCCCGCTGGCGACCGGTCGGCCTCGGCGCGATGGGCCTGCAGGACGTCTTCTTCCAGCTGCGTCTGCCCTTCGACTCGCCCGAGGCGAAGGCCCTGTCCACCCGCATCGCCGAACGCGTCATGCTCGCCGCCTACGAGGCCTCCGCCGACCTGGCCGAGCGCAACGGCCCCCTGCCCGCCTGGGAGAAGACCCGTACGGCCCGGGGCGTGCTGCACCCCGACCACTACGACGTGGACCTGACCTGGCCCGAGCGCTGGGCGGCCCTGCGCGAGCGGATCGCCACGACCGGCCTGCGCAACTCCCTGCTCCTCGCCATCGCGCCCACCGCCACCATCGCCTCCATCGCGGGCGTCTACGAGTGCATCGAGCCGCAGGTGTCCAACCTGTTCAAGCGCGAGACGCTGTCCGGCGAGTTCCTCCAGGTCAACTCCTACCTGGTGGACGAGCTCAAGCGGCTCGGCGTGTGGGACGCCCGCACCCGGGAGGCGCTGCGCGAGGCCAACGGCTCGGTGCAGGGCTTCGCCTGGATCCCCGAGGACGTCCGCGCGCTCTACCGCACGGCCTGGGAGATCCCCCAGCGCGGCCTGATCGACATGGCGGCGGCCAGGACCCCGTTCCTGGACCAGTCCCAGTCCCTGAACCTCTTCCTGGAGACGCCGACCATCGGCAAGCTCTCCTCGATGTACGCCTACGCCTGGAAGTCCGGGCTGAAGACGACGTACTACCTGCGCTCGCGCCCGGCGACCCGCATCGCCCGCGCCGCCCGGGCCGCTGTCCCCGTGCAGGCCACCCCCGACCCCGAAGCGGTCGCCTGCTCCCTGGAAAACCCCGAGTCCTGCGAGGCCTGCCAGTAATGCCCAGCAACCAGAACCTTCTCGACCCCGGCTTCGAGCTGACCCTGCGCCCCATGCGCTACCCGGACTTCTACGAGCGCTACCGGGACGCCATCAAGAACACCTGGACCGTGGAGGAGGTCGACCTCCACTCGGACGTCGCCGACCTCGCCAAGCTCTCCCCCGCCGAACAGCACCTGATCGGCCGGCTGGTGGCGTTCTTCGCGACCGGCGACTCGATCGTCGCGAACAACCTGGTGCTGACGCTGTACAAGCACATCAACTCCCCCGAGGCGCGGCTGTACCTGAGCCGTCAGCTGTTCGAGGAGGCCGTGCACGTCCAGTTCTACCTGACGCTGCTCGACACCTACCTGCCCGACCCGGAGGACCGCGCGGCGGCCTTCGCGGCGGTGGAGAACATCCCGTCCATCCGCGAGAAGGCGGAGTTCTGCTTCAGGTGGATGGACTCGGTCGAGAAGCTGGACCGGCTGGAGTCACAGGCGGACCGGCGCCGCTTCCTGCTCAACCTGATCTGCTTCGCGGCCTGCATCGAGGGCCTGTTCTTCTACGGTGCCTTCGCCTACGTCTACTGGTTCCGCAGCCGGGGCCTGCTGCACGGCCTGGCCACCGGCACCAACTGGGTGTTCCGCGACGAGACCATGCACATGTCGTTCGCGTTCGACGTGGTCGACACCGTCCGCAAGGAGGAGCCGGAGCTGTTCGACGACCGGCTCCAGCAGGAGGTGACGGACATGCTCCGGGAGGCCGTCGAGGCCGAGCTGCAGTTCGCGCGCGACCTGTGCGGGGACGGCCTGCCGGGCATGAACACCGAGTCGATGCGGCAGTACCTGGAGTGCGTCGCCGACCAGCGGCTGACCCGCCTGGGCTTCGCTCCGGTGTACGGCTCGGAGAACCCCTTCTCCTTCATGGAGCTCCAGGGGGTTCAGGAGCTGACCAACTTCTTCGAGCGGCGGCCCTCCGCGTACCAGGTGGCGGTGGAGGGCACCGTCGACCTGGACGAGGACTTCTGAGCCGGAGCGTCCTCGCGGGCCTCCTGGGCCTCCCGGATCTGCCGGTCGATGCGCCGGTCGCGCATCAGGCCGAGCACGGACGGGAGGACCAGGAGGACCAGCGTCCCGAGTACGAAGATCATGGCGATGAGTGTCTGCGTCTGGTTCGTGTCCATGGACACCACTGTGACGCCGGATGGTCCTTACCGTCAGTGGCAGTACTGCCGTAGACCCTCGAATTACTGCCAGCGGCGAGGCACACTGGGAGCATGCTGCAGAACGTGGCCGTCGCTCTGCTCGACGGCGTGACCCCCTTCGAACTCGGCGTGGTGTGCGAGGTCTTCGGCACCGACCGCAGCGACGACGGCCTGCCGGTGTACGACTTCGCCGTGGCCTCGGCCGAGGGCCCCTCCGTGCGCATGGCCTCGGGCTTGTCGCTGCGCGTCGAGCACGGCCTGGAGCGGCTGGAGACGGCCGACCTCATCGCCGTCCCGGCCGGGGACGGCTACTCCACCCGCACCTTCCCGCCTCCGCTGCTCGACGCCCTGCGCCGCGGTGTGGAGCGCGGCGCCCGGGTGCTCAGCGTCTGCTCCGGCGTCTTCGTCCTGGCCGCGGCCGGGCTGCTGGACGACCGGCGCTGCGCGGTGCACTGGAAGCACGCGCGGGACCTCGCCCTGCGCTACCCCCGGGTGGTGGTCGAGCCGGACGTGCTCTACGTCGACGAGGATCCGGTGATCACCTCCGCGGGCACCGCCGCCGGCATCGACGCCTGCCTCCACCTGGTCCGCAAGGAGCAGGGCCCGGAGGTCGCCAACAAGATCGCCCGCCGGATGGTGGTGCCGCCGCACCGCGACGGCGGCCAGGCCCAGTACATCGAGCGCCCGCTGCCGCACTCCGAGGCCGACACCATCGGCGAGGTGCTGGCGTGGATGGAGCGCCACCTCGACGAGGAGGTCACCGTCGAGCAGCTCGCCGCCCGCGCGCACATGTCCCCGCGCACGTTCGCCCGCCGCTTCCAGCAGGAGACGGGTACGACTCCCTACCGCTGGGTGCTGCGCCAGCGCGTACTGCTGGCCCAGCGGCTGCTGGAGGCGACGGACGAGACGATGGACGCGATCGCCGGCCGCACGGGGTTCGGCAACGCGGCCGCGCTGCGCCACCACTTCGTGCGGACGGTCGGGACCACGCCGAACGCCTACCGGCGCACCTTCAGGGGCCCCGAGGCGGCCTAGGTGTGCTGTCCCGGGACGTTGGTGACACGCGTGCTGGGTGCTTGAACGGGTGAGGGCCTTCTGGGTTCGGTGTGGATTGCGACATCTAC
>NZ_JBWKIF010000002.1:410141-545129 GCF_056432865.1 Streptomyces sp. NPDC044921 | reverse complement strand
CCGCTACGAACGCAAGGCCGAGCACTTCCTGGCCTTCACGGCCATCGCCTGCAGCCTCATCTGCTACCGCAGACTCACCAAATGAGACGACGTCTTAACCCTCGCACTAGTACACCGGACGTAAGAGTTCTGACTGACCGTGACGTCGTTTGTGCTGCCCAGTTGTGCTGACTGCGCAATGCACGGCGCCGTATCGCGAATACCTTACTTCGGGAGAAAAAATGGGGAACGCAGTAGCATGGACGTTCATCGTGAGTGCATCACTGTGCTCTGTTGGTTCTGTATTCCTATCCGATCCCCAACGACGGCTTCATCACGTCGACGCAGCGGAACTCCGTCGACGACGGCTCATGAAAGAGGCACTGAGGGACAGTGACTGCGTACATCGCAGCATTCCGTCCCGTTCCTCGCAGCAAAGGCAACCGTCGGTCACCCCGGGGGGATTGCCAGGAGACCAATGAGTCGTTGAAGAACGGGAAACGTCCAGCATGTCGAATGAGCCGTTCCCGGGCGACGGCCCAGCCGGTTGCGGAAATCAGGTGTCCTAGCCCGGTCACGGCAGTAGAACCACTCGGCCGACGAGATGCGGGCCCGCACCTCGTCGGTGACGTAACGGTCATCATCGTTCTCGCGAAGTCCGTCTCCCGCCGGTTCGGGCGAGGAATCTGCCCATCTCCCCCGTGCGGCACGACTGTCCGCCATAGTGGGCGAGACAGGACGCCTGGAGGGGGACGCGGCGTGGTCGGACCGACAGCGGAGAACGAGGCTTCAGACGCGCCGCGTCGGCCGGCCACCGGGAGTGGACGTGCACCACGCGGCTCTTCCCCGACTTCTTCAAGCGAACTGTGGCACCACGTCGACACGTTGCCGTTCGGCTTCCGGGAGCGACATGACTGACGTGCAGGGCACCGCCCTCGACGCCGTGCGAGCACGGCTGGACGGGTTCCGGGCCGGAAACGCATCGGCCGTCGCCGGCCCGGCGGCCGAGCAGGACGCGGCGCGTGCGGTGGAAACACCCACCCCGGAGTCAGTGGCAGCGGTCGCCTGGCTCTATCAGTACCGCGCGTCGGTATCGGGTGACCTCTTCGGGCCGGATGCCCAGTTGGCGTTCAAGCTGTTCGCCAAGATCGTGAGCGTGCTGCCCGAGGAACTGCCGGCCCACGTGGGGGCGGAACTGCACGCCGCCTTCGCACCCGAGGGGTCCCCCGCCGGGCGACTGCAGCGCCTGCTGACCGATGCGGAGAGCGCCCTTGAGGACCCCGGGACGGCGACGGATCCGGCTGCCCCTCGACCGGTGGATCGACGTACTGCAGGTCTTCCGTGAGACGGCCGCCGAGCACGGTCGTCTGCACTCCCTCCTCGACCTCCTCGGCAGGGTCCTGCGCCGTAGCTTCCCGTTCGATCCGCAGCAGATCCGGCGCCTGGAGCAGGCTGCGGACTGCCTGCGGGCCGCCGTCGACGCCGTGCCACCACGTGACGTCCTCGCCCATCTGCCCGCTCACAATCTGTGCGTGACTCTGCTCGACCATTTCGAGGCCACCGGCGACACGGGCAAGTTGCGTGAGGCCGCCGAAGCGGGCGACCGAGCACTGCACGTCATCAGCCCGGCTCACGCCCACTATCCGCGGTTGGTCGCTCAGCAGGCGGACATACTGTGTACCCGCTCCCGTGTCGATCCCGCCGCGGAATTGATGGACCGGGCTGCGGAACTGGCCCGGGAGGCCGTTCGACGCGCGCACCCGGACAACCCCTCCGCGCCGTTCGTCCACGCGACCGCCGCCGGCGTCCTGGGTGACCAGTACGTGCGTACCCATGATCTCTCGGTGCTTCGGGAAGCCCTGACGTCGGCTGAGGCGGCCATAGCGGGCCTGCCCGACGACGGAGAACTTCACCTCGCGCACGCGCGACACGGCCGGCTGCTGTTCCTCATGGGTCAGCGCACCGGCGACCTCGACGCTCTCGCGGCCGCGGAGGAAGCGTTGACCATCGCCGCCGAATCGCTGCCACCGGGCCACTCCATGAGGGCCGTGCACGTCAGCGACCTCGCCGACGCGCAGTTCGAGCACCATCTCCTCACCGGAGACGAGGACGTGCTGCGCAGGGCGAAGCACCACGCGCTGGCGTCCGTGGCGGCTCTGCGGTCCGGGGACACGGCCAACGCGCCGATGCTCGACACCCTCGCCCGCATCCTGACCCGGTGCTACGAGGTGCACGGAGATCCACGGGAACTGGACGACGCCGTGGGACAGTTCCAACGCGCCGAGGAGCTGTGTCCTCCCGGCAGCCGTTCCCGTGCTCTGGCGTTGCTGCACCTCGCCCATGCTTTGATGCTGCGGGCGACGGTGGTGGCGGATGTGGGGGCGCGCGGCGGCGCGTTCGACGAGGCCGAGCAGGTGGCCCAGCTGGCCGTCGACGCGTGTGCGCCTGGCCCCGACCGGTTGACGGCGTTGAACAACGCGGCCGCGGTGGCGCGTCGGCGTAGCGAAGGCGATCCTGCGGCCCTCCGCCATGCGGCGGACATCTACCGGGAGATGGTGCGCACGGGGGAGCGCGGCACCAGCCCGGTCCAGCTCGCGACGTTCAACCTGGGAGCGGCGCTGGTCGACCTGTTCGACATCGAGCCGGACCCGGACCTGCTCACCGAGGCGGAACCGCTGCTGCGCGCCGCGTCGCGTGCCGCACCAAGCGGACAGCGCCACCACGCCACGGTGATCGCGACGCTCGCCCGCTGCGTCGCCTTGCGCGCCGGGGCGCCCACGGACGAAGCCGTGCGGCTGCTTCGCTCCCACATCACCGCGGGCGGCGGGATCACGCAGGCGGAGCGGGTATCCGCTGCCGTCACCCTCGGCCGACTGCACGCCGACGCGGGACAGTGGCGGCCGGCCCGTGACGCCTTCACCGAGGCGATCGACCTGCTGGCCGCCCAACTCGCGCAGGGGGGAGCCGAGGTGCGCGAACACAGAGTCGCCTCCTTCTTCGGACTCGCCTCACAGGCCGCCGCCTGCGCACTGGCCACCGGTGACCCGGTGGAGGCAGTCACCCTGCTCGAACGCGGACGAGGGCTTCTCATGCCCAGCACGCGGTCACCTGCCGAGCAGCTGGGCACTGCGGGACGTACGGTCGCGATGCTCAACGTCAGCCGCTACCGGTGCGACGCCCTGCTGGTTCGCGACGGGCAGGTCACCGTCGTGCCCCTGCCCGAGGTCACGCACGACGCCGTCAACCGGCAGACGGGCGCCTTCCTGTGGGGCGTACAGAGAGGAAGCGATCCCCTGTGCCCGCCCGAGGAGCGCTACAAGGGCACGCAGGTCGCCGTGAACGGCGCGCTGCGGTGGCTGTGGCACAGCACGGTCCGGCCCGTTCTCGACGCGCTGGGCCACACCGGGTCTCACGGACTGCCGCGGATCTGGTGGTGCCCGACCGGCATGCTGTCCTTCCTCCCACTGCACGCCGCCGGTGAGCACGCCTCCCCGTACGGCGGAACGGGCGGAGAGTGCGCGGTGGACCGCGTCGTCTCGTCCTACACCCCCACCCTCCGCGCCCTGCGCGACGCGGCCCAGGGGGGATCAGCCGTCCTCGGACCGCCGCACGGCGACCCTCTCGTGGTGGCTCCGCGAGCCCCGGACGTACCCGACCTTCCGCAGGCCATGAGGGAGGTGGACGCTCTGCGTCAGCTGTTCCCAGGGCGCACCGAGTTGGTCGGGCCCGAGGCCACCAAGGACCGCATCCTGACGGAGTTGCCACGGCATTCCTGGCTCCACTTCGCCGGGCACGGCTCGCAGAACGTCCAAGTGGCCGGGAGCGCCCACCTCGTACCCCACGATCACGCGCTGCGCGGAGGAATCGGTGCGGACACCTTGCGCGCCCTGCGCCTGGACCGCGCGGAACTGGCGTTTCTCTCCGCGTGCAGCACGGCCACCGGTCAGCTCACACTCGCCGACGACCAGGTCCATGTGGCCGGGATGCTCCTGGGGGCGGGCTTCCGCCATGTCGTCGCCGCCCAGTGGAGCGTGCGCGACCGGGTGGCGGCCGACGTGGCGACCGGGTTCCATCGTCGTGTCGCGGCGGCGCCCGCCGCCGGCGTGGAACCGGCGTTCGCGTTGCACCAGGCCGTGCTGGAGGCACGCCGGATGCGTCCGGAGCCGCACGCGTGGGCTCCGTTCATGCACTACGGCCCGTGAGGGAGGGGTCGGATTCGGGAACATACAGCAGCGCCGGGTCGTCGGATCCCCTGACCACCGCCGCCGTCAGGCGTGCTCCCGCGGCGACCTCGGCGGAGGCGTCGGGCGGGAGCGGGTGCCGCAGCGCCCGGTACAGGTCCCACCGGTGGAGGTCGAACGCCGCCCCCATCAGGGAGCCGAACTCCCGGCACGCGCCGGGCAGCACGCCGCCCCACATCACATACACGAAAGGGAGCGCGAGCAGTGCCCACGGCGTGCGGAACACGGCCGGCAGCAGGAGAAGGCCCCACATCCCCGCCGCCACCGCGCTGTCCACACGGCCTCGAGCCGCCGCGAGGTCCTGACGCATCGCGTCCGGCAGGATCGCCCACACATGCGGCCACAGGGCCGTGGCGTTGAGGCCGTACTTGTCGAGGGGCCCGGTCTCCGCGGCACGCAGCGCGTTCCCCAAGGATGTGGCGAGCATACGGTCCGCCGGCGGCATCCAGCGCAGCTTCTCCTCCAGCCGACCGAGCCGGTCCAGTTCGTCACGGTCCAGGGGTGGGCCGCCGCCCTGGGCCGGGGGGAGCATCAGGTGCCGCCGCAGCAGCGGATCCGCTTCTCGTGCGTACGCGGCGGCGCGACGAACATGCCGCTCGCGCAGCCGACGGTTCAGCGGATCCGCCCAGCGGGGCCAGTAGCCTTCGAGCAGGAGGAGGGTGGGCAGCGTCAACCGGCGCATGAGCAGGCTGGAACCGGCCAGTACCACCAGCCCGATCAGCAGCATCCCCACCTGCTCCCCGGCGTCCAGCCCGCCGACGTCACGGAGCTTGCGGGCGGCCTCGTCGCGGGGCCGCCCGGCACCGAGTACCCAGAGGACGGACAGGGCCAGCCAGTACACCGACGCGGCGAAACCGGTGGCGATCCAGCGCTCGGCGAGCTTGCCGGCCGCGGCATTCCAGAAGACCGTCACGAGGGAGCCCTGCTGAGCTGGCGATTGCAGGACGCGCAGTAGGGAACCGGCTGTCCCATGTTCCTGCGCACGAAGCTGTCGGGCGCCGCGCAACCGTGCGTCTGGCAGGTGAACACGACGGCACCGGAAACCACGCCGGGCAGCGGATGGGGCTGCGCCTGATAGCCGGGCAGGGACCTGTACTCGCCCGGTCCGTCCGTCCTCTCATTCATCCAGGCCACCAGGCGGGCATCCGAGGCGAGAACGCGGCGCAGCGCCTCGTCCCCCTTCGCGGTCAGTGCCTGTCGTATCTCGCGGTCGATGCGCAGGGCGTCCTCACCCACGAGTCGCGGCAGCGACCACAGCAGTTCCCGGGCCAGGTCCCGCAGTTCGTCGGTCTCGTTCACGCGTCCCCCAAGCGCTGATCGACGGGTCCGAGTGTGCCACGCGGGACACGGTCGGGGGGCGGAACTCGTCAAGTCCGGTCCATAACCGCGCAATCGGCTTCATACTCTCCTCATCCGTCCGTGCGCCCGTGAGGAGCGACCGAGTTCATGGCCTCCCGCAAGTCCAAAGACACCGGAACCGATCTGTACGTGAAGCTCTACGGCCGGCCGAAGGCCGACACCCCGGCCGCGCCGCGCCCCTCCTCCCCCGCCCCTGCTCCCCCTCGTCCCGCCGCGGCGGGAAGACCATCCTCCACGCAGGGGTCGTCCCCCTACTGGGCCGAGGGGGATCGTGATCCCACGAAGCAGCGGGACATCCCGCACCTGTTCCCGTACTTCTACCATTCGGTGCTCGCCCGCAACGGAAAGCCGGTGAACGGTCAGAACATCCTGGCCCTCATCGAGTACATCGACGCCAAGCTGCTCTTCCAGGGCAACCTCTGGATCAACGAACTCGACGACCCGCGCACCGGCGAGGTCTTCAAGCAGCGCTTCTTCGTCCCGCTGGACGAGTACGAGTCCTTGGAACGCCGGCCCGACCACGTGATCGACTTCCTCTGGGCCTTCCGTACGACAGCGCGCCCGGGTCTGCGGGAGTTCGTCGACCAGACCTACACGCACCTCACCAGTCCCGACAGCACGCTTCTCAAGTACGGCAACACCCTGCCATTCGGCATCTGGCACCGGGACTGACCCGGTACGGAGAGCATCACGGGACGGCCGCGCCGAGGGGTATCGGAAGTGTGGTGGGCTCGGCATGTCACCGGCGGCACGGCCACGGCGGCGCCCTGGGCCGCGCAGGTCAGGCCGGTGCGGGGCGGCACACGACCCCGCACCAGGTGTTGGCCGAAACATCAACTCAGCGCACTTGAAACACGGTTGTCTCCCCCACCTGTGGTTGACAGACTCACCTCGCCGACGGCGACGCAGACGGACCGGTGTGCGAACGCGCGCGTGGTTGATCAGGTCGGCGAACGGAACTCACGTACCTCAGCAGGGGGGATATCCATGAACATCAGCCTGCCCAGACGCATCCTGGCCCGTGCCACCACCACCCTCGCCCTGGCGCTGGCCCTGGCCACCGGCGCCACCGGCCTGCTCCCCGGCACGGAAGCGCACGCCTTGCCGGTCGCCGAAGGCTCCCTCAGCTTCAGCGGCGACGCGGACGACTACATCAGCGGCGGCCAGTCCTACGCCTACGCCACCGGCGACCAGGACCGCCTGAACGTCTCCGGCAACACCGGCAACGGAGTGGTCACCGTCTCCGTCGACGGAGCCAACGGCGACTGGTGGACCCTCAACCTCGCGGCACCGTCCGGCAAGGCCCTGGCACCCGGCACCTACACGGGAGCCACCCGCTACCCGTTCAACGAAGGGACCGAGCCCGGGCTGTCCCTCAGCGGCAACGGGCGCGGCTGCAACCGGCTCACCGGTACCTTCACCATCTCGGCGGTGGAGTTCGGCCCCCAGGGCTACGTGCAGAAGCTCGACGCCAGCTTCGTGCAGCACTGCGAGGGAGGCACCGCCGCGGCGCGCGGCGAGGTGCACATCACCAACCCCGCCCCGCCGACCGAACTCGGCCTGGGCCTCGGCATCGCGCTGGACGGCACCGCGAGCTCCCTCAACGGCAAGGCCACCGTCCACGGCACGGTGAGCTGCAACAAGCCGGTGCAGGTGACCGTGGCGGGTAACGTCACCCAGGTCAAGAAGCGGGACCTCATCCGCGGGACCTTCTCCACGTCGGTGGACTGCACGCCGGGCGCCCCGGTCTCCTGGACCGGTACGGCCGTACCCACCGGCTCGGTCCCCTTCCAGAGGGGGACCGTGGAGGTCGAAGGCCGTGCGACGGCGACAGACCCCGACTACGACCAGCCGGTCATGGCCAGCGAGACGGAGGCGGTCCGGCTCACCCGGGTCTGATCCGGAGACCCTGACGCACGGCAGCCCCTGCCCGGGGTCTGGTCCTCCCGGGGACGAGACCCCGGGCAGGGGCACGTCACGCGGCACTTGGACGACGAGGCTTCAGGATTGTCCCGGGCACTGCCTGCGGTTCCTGACATCTGTCAGGACCGCTCCTGACCGCGCTCTCCTAGCGTTCCCTCCACACGAACGGACCGGTCCCGCGGGACGGACACTCCACCAGGGACGACAGCAGCAAGAAGAGGGGGACTTCATGCGACTTCACCTGCGCCTGCGCACCGTCGCACTGACCATCGCAGCCGCGCTGGGGACGTTGGGGCTGACCACGCCCACGGCCTCCGCGACCGCCCAGCACCAGTGCACGCTCGAGACGAACGCCTACTACTGCTACAACGTCTACGCCGCGAAGGTCTACGACAAGTTCGACGGCACCGGCAAGGTCGTCGGATACATGTACACCACCTACAGCTGGTTCAGCTGCCGGCTCGACAACGGCGGCTACGTGGGCGGCCCCCACCCGAACCGCTGGCTGTTGACGAAGGCCGACAACGGGGTCTGGGGATGGATGAAGGACACGTCCGTCAGCTCTGAGACCGACCCCCTGATCCGCTGCAACTGACACCGGACCGGCGCTCGGACGACCCCGGTCGTCGGAGTCAGCGCGCGCCGCGCACACGCCACCTCCCGGAAACCGCCGCCCGGTTCCGCGGCCGGGCCCGCTCCGACCATTCGGCCATCCCAAGGGGGAAACAGTCATGATCACGTCCGTGAAGGCCGCCACGGCGGCCGTGGCATCCACGGTCGTCGCCGCCGCCGGTCTCGTCTTCGGTACGGCGGGCTCCGCCCACGCGACCGGACACGGCGAGGGCTACTACGGTGTCTGGGCCTCGGGCGTCAACGTCCGCGCCGGTGGCGGGGAGCAGTGCTACCTCTACCCGTCGGTCGCCAACTGCCCGTCCGTGCAGACGACGGTGAGCAACCCGGCCCAGGTGTGGGTGTACTGCCAGGAGGAGGGCGCACAGACCGTGGGCGGCAACCCGTACTGGGTCTGGGTGCGCACCGCGAGCGGCCACCGCGGCTACATGGCCAGCTACTACATCGACAACGCCACCAACTGGATCGACGGCGTCGGGGACTGCTGACGCGGCGTCGTACGGGACGGCCCGCGCTCGCCGTCCCGTACCGCTTCAGGGCTGACGTGGACAGCAGCCCCTCCCGGGCCGGTGCGCGCACCGGCCCGGGCCGACGTCTGCCCTGCCACGGGGCCCGCGACCGGGCCATCACCCGTCCCGCCGTCTGCACCGCCGTCCGGCGGCCAACGTCCGCGCCGGCGGAGCATCCGCCCCGGCGTGTGTGAAAGGACCGAGCATGGCCAATCAAATGGTCATCGAGGCACAGAAGTTCATCAACTCCTACAACGTCGCCGGGATCCCGAAGGTCGAGGAGAACGGCCGCACCGGTTGGCCCGTCATGTTCGCGCTGACCCGGGCACTCCAGCACGAGCTGGGCATCACCGCGCTCTCCGACAACTTCGGGCCGACGACGCTCTCCACTCTCCAGTCCCGCCACCCTGTCGTCGACGCGGGCACCCGGCACGAGAAGATCCTCAAGATCGTGCAGTCGGCGCTGTACTGCAAGGGCTACGACGGCGGCGGCATCGACGGCACCTACAACTCCTCCGTCGCCGCGTCGGTGCGCGAGCTGACGCAGAACATGGGCGTCGACGGCGCCCTCGCCGACGGTGTGACGCCGAAGGTGTTCAAGGCGTTGCTGACCATGGACGCCTATGTCGTCATCGAGGGCGGCAGCGCGCTCACCCGGGCGGTACAGCAGTGGATGAACGGCCGCTACGTCGGCCGTCGGAACTTCTTCGTCGTGCCGTGCGACGGTCACTTCTCACGGGACGTGCAGAAGGCACTGATGTTCGCGATCCAGTACGAGATCGGCATGAGCGACGATGTCGCGAACGGCGTCTTCGGCCCCGGAACCCAGCAGGGCATCAGGAACAACGTCCTGTCGGAGGGCTCGTCGGGGACGTGGGTGAGTCTGTTCACCGCCGCGATGATCTTCAACAAGCGCGGCGGGGTGTTCTTCTCCAGCCAGTTCGACGCCGACCTGGCGACGCGCGTACGCAGCTTCCAGAACTTCGCGAAGCTCCCGGTGACCGGCCGCGGCGACTTCCAGACCTGGGCCTCGCTACTGGTGTCCACCGGCGACGCCACCCGCAAGGGCACCGCGGCCGACTGCGTCACCGAGGTCACCTACGAGCGAGCGGTCTCGCTCAGGGACGCGGGATACCGCATCGTGGGCCGCTACCTCTCGAACGTCCCCAACACCTCGCTCGACAAGAAGATCAAGTCCGGCGAGCTGGGGCGGATGGCCGCGCACGGTCTGAGCTGTTTCCCGATCTACCAGACGTGGGGCGGGGAGGCGGCCTACTTCCGCCGCGAGCAGGGGATCGCCGACGCCTTCGCCGCCATCGAGCGGGCCAAGCACTACGGTTTCAAGCCGGGCACCCGCATCTACTTCGCCGTCGACTTCGACGCGCTCGACCACGAGGTCACCGACAACATCCTGCCGCACTTCCGTGCGATCCGGGACGTCATGAACGAGCACGGCCAGGGGTACCTGACGGGCATCTACGGACCGCGGAACGTGTGCAGCCGCGTCGCCGCCGCGGGATACACCTCGGCCAGCTTCGTCTGCGACATGTCGACGGGATTCTCCGGGAACCTCGGCTATCCGCTGCCCAACGACTGGGCCTTCGACCAGATCTCCACGATCTCGGTGGGCTCGGGCAGCGGCCTGATCGAGATCGACAACAACATCGTGTCCGGCCGCGACCTCGGCCAGAACACCTACAACCCCGAGCAGATCACCGCGGACCTGGACGTCAGTATGGACATGTCCAGACGGAACGCCCTGCTCGCGGACGTCCAGTCGTATCTCCTCAACCACATGGGCGTGCCGGAGGAGGGCGGGAACCAGGGCGCCCAGGCCCTCACCTACCGGTCGACCACGAAGTCGTTCGACATCCTGATGAGCTTCGACGGGCTGGTCACCCGGCTCGCCCGCACCTTCCGGATGCGCAAGGCCATCATCCAGAGCCCGCTGCTGTGGGAGATACGGATGTACAACTCCCTGGACGTCGTGGGCGACGAGGCGGTCATCGACCACTACGACGGAACGGGACTGAGCACCAAGAACGACGCCAGCACCGGCCTCGGACAGATCTTCGCCGCCACCGCCATCCGCGGCCGCAACCACTGCATCCGGGCCGGCCTGATCGGCGGCACCATCATGGACCCCGCCAACGAGAACGACCTGTGGAACGTCTGGCAGCGACTGCACAACGACCACGACTACAACATCAGCACGTTGCCCACGGTCCTGATCGAGGGGGCCGCCGACGTCGGTGTTCCCCAGCCGTCCATGTCGACCGGCGAGGAGCACACCCGCCTCACACTGGCCCGCTACAACGGCACCGACGAGCGGGCCCAGAACTACGGTCACGCGATGCTCGGCCTGCATCGGGTGTTCGAGAAGTACAACGCGCCCCTGCGCGGCCTGTGACGCACCGATCGACACCCACTCACGGCAGCACACTCCCAGACAGGACGGCCTTGACCATGTCTTCTGCCCACCCACCGCGCCGCCGCGTACTGCGCACCGGCCTCGGACTGACCGCGACGGCCGGCCTGGCCGCGCTCGCGGTCCCCTCCCCCGCGTCCGCGTCCCCGTCCGGCGCCGCCTCCACGCCGGCGGCCGCCGGCGGTGCGTCCGCGCGACCCACCAGCGCCAACGGCTGGCCGCTGGAAGCGAAGGCCGACGCCCCGGGAGTCATCTGGACCCGTCAGGTGCCGGGGAGTCCGGTCTCCGTGGCCCTGCGCATCGGCGAGGTGACCAGCGTGCTCGTCCACGTCATCCGCCGCTACCACTACGAGGTCGACACGCTCGCCGACGGTGAGGTGGTCGGCTTCCGGCCGGCCGGGGGCACGCTGAAGGGGCACGCGACCAACCACGCCTCGGGGACCGCGGTCGCGATCCGCCCGGGCTGGTACCCGGACGGGGTCAAGGGCAACCTCTTCCCCCACCAGTTGGCGACGGTCCGCGACATCCTCGAGGAGTGCGAGGGCGTGGTGGCCTGGGGCGGTGACTTCCGCCGCCCGAACGAATCCCACTTCCAGATCGACGTACCCCCCTCGGACGCGCGCCTGAAGCGGCTCGCGGCCAGGATCCGCGGCTGGGAGGACGTACCCGGCCGGGGGGCGGGGACCCTCGCCCTGGGAGCCTGACGTCGGCACGGCGGGCCCCTCGCGGCCGCGTCGATGGCGTGAGGTGGTCAGCTGCGGTGCGTGCCCGGACGGCCGACTCGGTGTCAGGTGTCCCTGTGCCGTACGTGCAGATGGCCCTCGCGGGGGAAGGCGGGCGGCGCCGCGGGCAGGACTGTGCCGAGGCCGTACCGGCTCTTGTGCGCCACGCGGCACGAGGCCGGGTTGTCCACCTGGTGCAGGAGTTCCAGACGCTCCAGCGCGTCGGCCCCCGCAGCGCCGAACGCCCAGGCGGTGAGCGCCTCCAACGCGCGCGGCGCGACACCCCGCCCGCGGGCCTTTGCCGCGGTCCAGTAACCCACCTGGGCCGACGGCTTCCCGGGTGCCACGTCCTTGAGGACCGCATGACCCACCAACTGCCCACGGGCGCGGTCGGGCCGCGCCTCGAGAACCGCGAACCCGAACCGGACCCCCGCCGCCCAGCCCCGCTCCTGGTCCCTCACCCACCGCACCGCGTCGCCTTCGGTGCCGACGGCCGAACTGGTCCAGCGGCGCAGGGCGGAATCGCGGAAGACATCGACGAGGGCAGCAGCGTCCTCCACGCACCAGGGGCGGAGAACGAGGGCGGGAGCGGAGGGTGTCGCGCCCGCGCGCAGGACGTGGGTGTCGTTCACCTGCCGATCCTATGCCGCGAGGTCTCGCGCCCTCCCCGGCGGTCGGGGTTCGCCGGAGATCAACCCGTGGAGCCCCACGTTCTCTTCGTGAGTCCTACCGGGTTGCCGGTCGGTACGATTCCGGAGTCCATGACGCGCCGTGCGAGCGGTTCGAGCAGGTGGGCGAGGCGGGTGGTGGCGTCGGTGCCCAGGGCCTGCCACGGCGCGGCCGCCGCGGCGTCCGTGTCCGCCTCGACCAGGTCGTGAGCGGCGGCCCCTGCCTCGGTGAGGTGGCTCTCCTCGTCGATCCACCCGCGCCGGCGCAACTCCGTCTTCGCCGCACCCCATTCCTCGACGTCCCACTGACGGATGCGCCGCTGCAACGCGGCGTCCGTTTCCCCCGTCGCGCTCTTGAGCACCAGTGCCTCGACCGGGCCCAGACGACGGCCCACCAGCACCGCGACATGGCCGTCGCCGCGGTGCTCTCGCAACGTGGTCGCGGCCTGCCAGAGCCTGACGTGGGGTTCGGCCGGGCGGGGCAGGGCCTGGTTGGCCGCGCCCAGCACCCGTCCCGCCGTGTCAGCGGCGCAAGCTGCTTCCCAGGCGAGGTCGGCGGCCTCGGCCAGTTCGGCTGAGGCGATGGCGTCCGTTCCGTAGAGGCTGGTCATCGCGGCGTCCACGGCTCGCTCGCGCGCCTCGATCACCTGTCGCGGAGAGGCCAGAGCCCAGGCCTCCGGCAGCGCTCTCGCCGCCCGGTCGGGGTGGAAGACGTAGAAGCAGCCGGTGGCGACCGCAGCGGGAACCGGGCCGAGGGGGGCAGCGCGCAGGGCGAAATAGCCCGTCCAGTAGCCGCGCAAGCCGAGATCCTCCAAACCCTTGCGCACCTCGGGGGCGAAGTAGACCAGTTGGTGGACCGGTTCGAACCTCTCCCACATCGCCCGCGCGACACTGTCACTCATCCTCGGACCCTCCCGGCTCCTGCTGCTCGGCTGCGGCGAACCCAAGGAGGCAGCATCCATCATGACAACTGTCATAACAACCCTCCTGGTTCGTCCCCGCGGCGAGGGCAGCACGGTCGGTGGGGCGGCAAGGCGGAGCCGGGCCGCTGCCAGACCGCCGACCTGAAGGCCGGCTTCGCCAGGGGGCGAGGTGAGAAGCGGCGGGCGGCTACGGCACCTCGCGGCGGGCGCCCCGGCCCGACCGGGAACCGCGGTACGCGGCGCGGCGGGTGGCGGCCAGGGCGCCGCCCGGGGCGAAGGCGCGCACACTGTGCCGGTAGATGTCGAAGTCGAGGGTGTCCTCCTGCCCAACCGGCAGCACGGCCCGCACCGTGAGCACCGCGAACCGCCGCCAGGCCCGGGGGGACCGCTTGTCGGACTCGGCGCACAGGTCGTAGACGAGCGGACCCGCGGCCAGCGCGGCGGCCATGCTCTCCGGGTCGCCCGGCACCGGCGCCTGCCGGGTCCGGCGGGGGAAGGCAGCCAGGAGACGGGAGCGGCCGGCCACCCGGTACGGCAGGAGGCTGGAGTACGGGCCGCGCAGGGCGTCGGCGCGGGGTAGCGGCAGGTGCCGTCCGGCCCGGCCGCGGCCGCTGCTGGTCATGAGCAGGTCGAGCGTGCGGTCCGGGCCGTC
This sequence comes from Streptomyces sp. NPDC044921, assembly GCF_056432865.1. Classification (NCBI taxonomy): domain Bacteria; kingdom Bacillati; phylum Actinomycetota; class Actinomycetes; order Kitasatosporales; family Streptomycetaceae; genus Streptomyces; species Streptomyces sp. NPDC044921. The sequence goes on along the minus strand of NZ_JBWKIF010000002.1, from coordinate 531,095 downwards.
GGCGTCCGTCACCCGTACCGCGAGTCCGAGGCCGTCGGGCAGCCTCCGGGGCAGACCGGCCGCGCGCGAGAGGCGAACGGTGGCGGTCAGCCGCCGCGGCTCGTCCAGCCACGGCACGTCCCACGGCCCGGCCCCGTCGTCCACGACCTCCAGCTCGCCGGTGCAGGTCAGTCCCTGGGGATGCAGGGCCGGGGCGCGGCGCAGCCGGGCCAGTGCGCGGAAACCGGTCTCGACCAGCGCGACCGGCCGGGACCGGGGCACCGGCTGTCCCGTAGTCGCCACGTCACCGGACACGTCAGGCGTGCTCACGATTCCGGCCACCCGTTCCCGTGCGCCTCAGCCCCGTGCGCCTCGACTCCGTGCGCCTCGACTCCGTGCGTCTCGGCCCCGGGGTCCGAAGGGGTGCTGGGGGTGCCTTGACGATCCTCGGGGGAAAGGTGCTCCTGCGTGCGTTCATCGACTGCGTTCATCGACCGCGCCTCCCTGTCCACCGGCTGCCGCCGGCGGGAGCACGGCGCAGCCAGGCCGCGATCCACCCCGCTTCCATCGCGGCGTCCAGGAGGTAGGTCGGACGCAGGCGCCCCTTGGGGACGTAGACCAGGTCGACGGCCAGCAGTGTGGCGGCGGTGACCAGGCCGATGCGTCGGGCGTGCTTCGGGCCCTCGGGTTCCGCGGCGGCGGCCAGCTGCATGAGGCCGGCACCCGCCAGCAGACCGCCGGTCGTCATCTGCAGCCAGTCGTCGGTCTTGGGTCCGAAGACCCACTCGAAGCTGCGCAGGTGCACCAGTGGCCACAGCCCGCCCACGACGTTGAAGGCACCGTGCGCGGCGGCGACGGTCGCCTCCGGCACGGGAAGAGAGCTCTTGCCCACGAGCGCCTCCCTCCATCGAGGCAGCCCGGGTACCCCCGAGGGGCGGTCCTACCCGGACTCGGAGTTCTGGAGCGGCACTCCTGCCGCCGGGACGCCGACCCGGGTACGGTGCGCCAGCGGCTCTCCGGGTGCTCCCCTGCGGCATCCGCGGGTGCCGCTCCTTCAGCCGGAAGCCCCCGTGTCCCGGTCCGCCCGCCTGGTCCGCCGCACGGCGGCCAGAGCGCCCAGCACCATGCCGACGGCCACGATCACCAGGCCGCGCAGCCACACCTGCGCCTCGATCTGCGTGGCGAGCGCGACGCAGGACGCGATGCCCAGCACCGGCAGCACGGTGGGGCTCCGGAAGTGGTCGGTCTCGCCCGGGTCCCGGCGCAGCACCAGCACCGCGGTGTTGACCATGAGGAAGACGACGAGCAGCAGGAGAACCAGGGTGGACGCCAGGGTGGCGACGCTGCCGGTCAGCGCGAGGAGCATGGCCAGCAGCGTGGTGACGGCGATGGCCGCCCACGGCGTGCGCCGCCCCGGCAGCACCTTGGTCAGCGGGGCGGGCAGCAGCCCGTCCCTCGCCATGCCGTAGGCCAGGCGGGAGGACATGATGCCGGTGAGCAGCGCGCCGTTGGCCACGGCGACGAGCGCGATGGCGCTGAACAGCCTCGTCGGCACGCCGCCCGCCTCCTCCACGACCTCCAGCAGGGGCCCGCTCGACCCGGCCAGCCGGGCGGTCGGGACGGCGGCGGAGGCGGCCAGGCCCACCAGGACGTACACGGCCCCGGCGGTGGCGAGGGCGCCGAACAGGGCGCGCGGGTAGGAGCGCCGCGGGTCGCGGGTCTCCTCGGCGACGTTCACCGAGGTCTCGAACCCGACGAAGGAGTAGTACGCCAGCACCGAGCCGCTCAGCACGGCCGCCGCAGCCCCCTTCTCCGGCGTGCCGAGCTGGGTCAGGCGCCCGGCATCGCCGTCACCGCGCAGCAGCAGCCACGCGCCGAGGACCACGATGACGGCCAGTCCGCCCACCTCGACGACGGTGGCGACGACATTGGCCCGGGTCGACTCCTTGATGCCTCGGGCGTTGACCAGGGCGAGCAGAGCCAGGAACAGCACGGCCACGAGCCCCACGGGCAGGGTCACGAAGGCGGACAGGTAGTCGCCGCCGAAGCCGCGGGCGAGCGCGGCCACGGAGACGACGCCGGCGGCCAGCATGCAGAAGCCGGCGACGAAGCCGGCGAACGGCCCGAAAGCGCGCGTCGCGTAGTGGGAGGCCCCGCCCGCGCGGGGGTACTTCGTCGCCAGTTCCGCGTAGGAGGCTGCGGTCAGCAGCGCCAGGAGCAGCGCGACCACCAGCGGCACCCACACCGCTCCCCCGGCGTCGGCCGCGATCTGCCCCACCAGCACGTACACGCCGGCGCCGAGCACGTCACCCAGGATGAAGAAGTACAGCAGCGGGGTCGTCAGCGCACGCTTGAGCGCCGTCCCCTCCTGTGCCCCTCTGTCACCCTTCGTGTCGGTCAACGCTCTGTTCTCGGTTCTTCTCGCCATACCGCGTCGTGTCCCCCGTACCGCGGGATGCACGCTCGGCCAACGGTGGCGGCGCGGATGTGTCACGTGGTGTGCGCCCCACGTCACGGACGGGCTTCGCCGTGGAGCGTCCCGTCGTGGTGGAGCGTCTTGTCGTGGGGAAGCGTCCCTCATGGTGGAGCGTCCGGGCCCGGCTCCGCCGCGCAGACCGGGACCTGCCGTGAGATACGGCCCGGGGCGGCGCCCAGTCCACTGCGCCGCCCCGGCCCGTCCGCGGATCGCGGACTCTACGGACAGCTGGACGCGGTCTGGATCATGATGCCGGTCACCGTGTAGTTCGAGTTGAAGATCGCGGTCGTGTTCGGGTTCACGCACAAGGACCCGGTCTGGCCCGTCGGGTTGTAGGTGTAGCGGAGATAGACCCGGTCGTCGTTGCGCGTGTTGTGGACGTAGTCGGCTCCCCGGCTGTTGGAGCCGAGGTTCTGGTAGCTGCTGGTGACGTCCTGGTAGGCGGCCGTGGGCGCGCCGTTGTTCCACTGGGTGACGGTCGGATAGAAGCACACGCGGGGATACGCGCACCCGTTGTAGCTGTCCGCGGCGGCGCTGGGCGCCGTGGCGACGGCGGCGGCGACCATGGCGGCCGAGGCCATGCCGAGGGCGGCGACTCTTCGAGGTGTATGCATGGCGGCGATACTTCCGGTGGGAGCACCGGTGCCCACAGTGCAGTTCCGGGCAGACCGCGGCGGCCCTCGGCGGCGGGGTCCGGTGTGGCCGGTTTCCCGGCCGTCCACGCATGTCCCGGCTGTCCCTACCGCACCGTTCCCACCCCTCACACGTCCACCGGGCCCCCTGCCCCACCGCTCCCCGAATGGCGGGAACCCCGGCACCCGTGCGGTACGTGAGGAAGCGCTGTACGCCGTAGGGGCAGGAGCGACGCGGTGGTCCGGCCGGTTCGCAGCGCCGCGTCCCGAAGCGCGCCCCCGTCGCGTCGCAGGACGGCGCCCGACGCGGGCACCGGGAGAAGCCGGTGTGGCTGGTGACCGGCTGCTCGACCGGTTTCGGCCGCAACATCGCCGCCCACCTCCTGGACGAAGGATTCCTTCGTCACCGGGGTCGCCCTCCCCGTGAACGGCGGGCAGACCTGCGCCGACGGCGGACCCGAGTGGGGCAAGTAGGCCGGGACGGCGGATTCCGTCCCCGGGCGGCGGACGACCGGCCCCGTCATGCGACGGCGACCGGCCGGCCGCCACCACCGCCGTGTGCGGCTCGGCATGCCGCGTCCGGCGCAGCGTCCCGAGGTTTCGACAACCCGTGAGGAGGGGTGCCATGAACGGCTCCAGCATCGTCCTGACCGGCGCCGCCAGTGGCATCGGTGAGGCGGCGGCCCGTCTCTCCGCCGCCACCGCCGCCCGACCGCGTCCGCCATCCGCGGAGCACGCCTCGCCGCCACTCCTGTGGCCGGGTGGGCCGGTGGGCCGGTGGGCGGGCCGCACCGCGAAACCGATCAGGTGAGCGGGGCGGCGTCGGGCAGAGCGGCCAGGACGGAGGGGTAAGTCGTGCGGACTGCCGCCGTGTTGAAGCCGAACCTGTCGAGAGCGGCGGGAGTGATCTCACGCTTGGAGCCGTTGGAGACCAGGTAGACGGTGGTGTCGTCGGTGCTGCGGGCGAGGTGGGCGTAGGCGGTGAGCGGCCCGCCGTCGGTGATGTTCGCGGCGGTGAGGACGAGACGCACCTCGTCGGTGGTGCGAAGAGGGCGTTGTGGGTGACGGAGCTGGGGATCAGGTGCCGCTTGCCGCCTTGATCCTCAGGCCGTTGAGTTCGGGGAAGAGTTCGGCCTGGGCCCCGGGAGCCGTCGAGCCGACCGGAGCGAGGGCCGCAGTTTGCGGAGCGGCGGCCCGGGCGGGGAAAGAGGTGCCGACGGCGGCGACACCGGGGGCGGTGAGGACGACGGCGACACGCGGCATGAGGGGCTGCTTGTTCATGACGAATCTCCAGTCAACGTCCGTTGGGGTGCGGGAGCTTCGGGTGGGTCCCGATCCCCCCTGCACTAGTTGAACGCCAACCGACTGATATTGGCGCGTCAACAAACTGCAACGCAGTGCTTGGCAAGGGCCAACTTCCTGGAATGCCTTCCGAGCGACGTACTCCGCGGGGCGGGACGGCTCAGCGGTCGATCGCGGGCAAGTGGACCAGACCCGTCTCCAGCATGATGCGCTCCACGCTCTCGCGCAGGGCGCTGTCGGCACCGATGACGGTCTCGACTCCGCCGGGCAGGAGATCGCGCACGCGGTACCAGTCGCGCAACTGCGCCTCCGTGACATCTGCGGCGATCGGCTTGGTGGCGTGCCGGGCGAGAGTCTCACCGAAGGGCACGTCCAGGTAGTAGCCGTGGGTCGGGCCCCGGTGGTCGGCGCGCAACGCCGCGAGCATGTCGCCGTAGCGGTCCGCGTGGAGGATGCCTTCGACCACGACGTGGAAACCGGCGTCGAGGGCGTAACGGGCAGTCAGGTCGATCAGGCCGATGTTCGCGGCGCCGGGCCGGTCCCGCTCGCGCAGCACGACGCGACGGAGGTTGTCCTGGCCGACGATGGCGAGCCCGCGGCCGAACCGCTCACGCAGACCGGCCGCGAGGGACGACTTCCCGGAGGCGCTGTTGCCACGCAGCACGATGAGTCTGGTCTCTTCGGTGCCCACCCTCACGCTGCCAGCCTATCGGGCGGGGCACCTGCCGTCGCAGGCCGCGACCGTCCGACGGGCCCTCCCCTGCCACAGGGCCCGACCAGCCAACCGATCAGCTCATCCCGCCTCCCGGCTGGTCGCGAGCCCGAGCTGCCACGGCGCCGCGGCCGGGAGTCGAAGGGGAAGTCTCCGATGACGAACCGTCATGGGCAAGCTATGACAGGCCGGTTCCAGGAGCGCTGAACCGAAACGACGGTATGCGGCCCGCGTTGGTGTAGACCCTTTCATGATCAGGGGCTAAGCTCTGGCGCACACATCAAGAGAGCGCTCTCAAGCACTGCTGTTCCTCCCCCACCCCGCTGGAACAACGGAAGGGTCATTCCCTTGAGACGCACCACACTTCTGCGCACCGGACTGTCCGCCGCCCTCCTGCTCGGCACCTGGGCGACCGCGAGCGCCCTGCCGGCCTCCGCCGCCGACGCCTCCACCCCCTCGGCCCCTACGGCCCAGGCACCGGCCTCCCCCGGACTCCTGACCGCGATGCAGCGCGACCTCGGGCTCACCCGGGACCAGGCGGAAACCCGCCTGGCCGCGGAGAAGAGCGCGACAGCCGTCGAGCCCAAGGCCCGCGGCGCCGCCGGCCCGGCCTACGCGGGCTCCTGGTTCGACGCCGACCGCGGCCGGCTCACCGTCGCCGTCACCACCGCCGCGCGGGCCGACGCCGTGCGCGCCACCGGCGCGGACGTGCGCCTGGTGCGCCACAGCGCGGCACACCTCGACGCGACGAAGAAGCGCCTCGACGCCCTGTCGGCACCCGACGGAGTCGGCAGCTGGCACGTGGACGCGAAAGCCAACACCGTCGTCGTGAACGTCGTCGCCGCTCATCGGGACGACAACGATGTCCGGGCCTTCCTCGCCCGAGCCCGCCAGGCCGGACCCGTCACGGTGCGGCACACCCCCGCCGCGCCCCGTACCTTCGCCGCCGGCACGGTCGGCGGCGACCCCTACTACACCGGCAACGTCCGCTGCTCCATAGGCTTCTCCGTGCACGGCGGCTTCGTCACCGCCGGCCACTGCGGCTCGCAGGGCGCGGCCGTCTACGGCTGGGACCGGTCCTACGTCGGCAACTTCCAGGGCTCGTCCTTCCCGGGCAACGACTACGCCTGGGTGAACGTCGGCAGCGGCTGGTGGACCGTACCGGTCGTACTCGGCTGGGGCACGGTCCCGGACCGGCTCGTGCGCGGTTCCGCCGAAGCACCCGTCGGGGCATCCGTCTGCCGCTCCGGTTCCACCACGCGCTGGCACTGCGGCACCGTGCTGGCGAAGAACGAGACGGTGAACTACAGCCAGGGCGCGGTCCACCAGATGACCAAGACGAGTGTCTGCGCCGAGCCCGGAGACTCCGGTGGCTCCTTCATCAGCGGTGACCAGGCGCAGGGCGTCACCTCCGGCGGCTGGGGCAACTGCGCCGGCGGTGGCCAGACGTGGCACCAGCCCATCAACGAGATCCTCAGCCGTTACGGGCTGACCCTGCACACCGCCTGACCGGCGCCACCACCACCGAGCGGGCCACGTCCGTGCCGACGGCGACGCCGACGGCCGGCCTGGCCCGCTCGGCTTGCGGCTGTTCGAGCCGTGGGGGTTCGAGGTTCTGTGAGCCGGTGTGGTCGTCGAGTTGCCCCACGACACGGGCGGCGGCGGCCGCCGGCCCGGGTGCCGGTCAGCCGGCCGAACAGGTGCGCTACCTTTGCCTCTCCTTGACCGCGATCACTCACGATCACTGACACCACGGAGTCGGCACCCCCATGAGCGACATCGTCAACGGACTCGGACGGGCCACGGCGTACGGCGGCCTGGGTCTGGTCCTGCTCGTCCTCGGCATCGTCCTGGTCGACGTGCTGACGCCCGGAAAGCTCGGCCGGCAGATCTGGGAGCAGCGCAACCGCAACGCCGCCGTCGTCGTCAGCTCCGCCCTGCTCGGCATCGGTGGCATCGTGTTCACGTCCATCTGGACGACCTACGAGGACTTCGGCAAGGGACTGGTCTCCACCGCGGCCTTCGGGCTGCTCGGGCTGGTGATGATGGCCGTGGCGTTCCTGGTGGTGGATCTGATCACGCCGGGCCGTCTGGGCGCGACGCTGGTCGAGACGGAGCCCCACCCCGCGGTATGGGTCACCGCCTCCTGCAACCTCGCCGTCTCCGCCGTCATCTCCGCATCCATCGCCTGACGGGTCCCGGCGGAGCTCCGACAGGTCACCGACCCCCCGACGCGGCCAAACCCCTGGCCGTTCACGCGTACCTGCCGCGGTGGGTCCGGCTCGGGGCCGCGCGGCTCGGGGGGTCTTCAGTGGGCGGCCGGTGAGGCCGCGCCCGTCGTCGCCCGGGCCTGCCACTGGCTGGGGGTCATGCCGTACGCCTCCCGGAAGGTGCGGCTGAAGTGGGCCGCGCTGCTGAAGCCCCAGCGGTTCGCGACGGCGGCCACGGTGACCCTGCGGCCGTGGGCACGGCTCAGTTCGCGCCGGCAGGAGTCGAGCCTCCGCCGCCGTACCCACTGGCCCACCGTGGTGCCGTCGTTGTGGAACAGCTGGTGCAGGTAGCGGACCGAGATGTGGTGGGCACGCGCGATGGACCCCGGTGACAGGTCCGGCTCCATCAGCCGCCGGTCGATGTAGGCGCGGATCCGGGACAGCATCTCGTTGCCCGCCCTCTCCGCGCGCGACGCCTGCCGCGCGGTTTCCGTCTCCGAAAGTTCCATGACGAGGACGGCGACGAGATCCAGGGCGCTGCGGGCGAGCCGGTCGCCGATCAGCGGCCTCGGGGAGCGTGCCTCGGTGGCGAGCGCTTGGAGGAAGTCGGACACCAGCCCGCCCGGGTACCCGCGGCCGGGCACGGTCGCCCCCACGACACGGTCCAGGTCCGGTGCGGACACCCCGAGGTAGCACCGGGCTATGCGGAAGACCGTCACGTCGCAGTCGTCGCCGAACTGCGGGGCGTCGCGCCGGGCCGGATCGCAGAAGACGAGGTCCCTCTGCTGCAGGACGGCCTTGTCCCCTTCCCGGGTGGTGGCCGCCGAGGTACGGACGATCATGGCCAGGTGCAGGAACCTCTCGTCGTCCTCCTCCGGCACGGCGGGGACGATCGTGATGCCCCCGGGCGGCGGGGTCGGGCTGGTCATATGGGCTACTCCACAGCGGCACGCGGGACAGCGGGACGCCTCCAGCCTGGCAAGCGCTTCCTTCCGGGGCATCAGTAAGTTGACGGTCCATTTCCGTGGGGCGAGTCGTCGCCGCCTCCGCCGTGCGCGCGGCCGGGCTTCAGGACCGGGCGGCCAGCGCGTCCGCGAGGAAGTGGCCGCCCTGCCGGATCGCGGCCCGGGTGGGCGGGCTGTCCCGCAGGGGGTCCAGGCAGACGAAGTCGTGCACAGTGCCCAGGTAGCGTACGGCGGTCACCGGCACGCCGGCCTCGCGCAGCAGGCGGGCGTAGTGCTCGCCCTCGTCCCGTACGACGTCCGCCTCCGCCGACACGACGAGGGCGGCAGGCAGCCCCGCGAGGTCCTCGGGGGTGGCTCGCAGCGGTGCGGCCGTGGGCTCGGCCAGCTCACGCTCGTCGGCGGTGTACTGCCGCCAGTACCACGCGACGGCGGCCCGCGTCAGGAGGTAGCCGACCTCGAACTGTTCCGCCGACACGGTGTCGCAGTCCGGATCGGTCAGCGGGTAGTAGAGCAACTGCGCGCGCAGGCGGGGGCCGCCGCGCTGCTTGGCCAGCAGGGTGAGGGCCGTGGCGACGGTCGCACCGGCGCAGTCGCCGGCCACCGCGAGCCTGCGGCCGTCCAGGCCCAGTTCGGCGGCCTGCCCGGTCAGCCAGGTCAGCAGCGCGTACGACTCCTCCAGGGCGACCGGGTAGCGCGCCTCCGGCGTGCGGGTGTACTCGGGCACCACGAACGCGGCGCCGCTCAGGGACACCAGCTCGCCGATCATCCGCGCGTGGGTCCGGGCGTCACCGAGCATCCACCGGCCGCCGTGCAGGTACATCACCACGGGCAGGGGCCCGGGCGTCCGCGCCGGGCGGAACAGCCAGAAGCCGACCAGCCCGCAGGGGCCGACGGGCGCCACGCTGAACTCGGCGTCCACGGCGAAGTCGTCGAGGGCCCGGCCCTGCATCTCCAGCAGCGCCTGACGCCCGTCGGCCGGACCCAGCTGGTGCAGGTACGGCGGCGCGGCGGAGGCGTCGACGAGCCGCTGGACGAGAGGGTCGAGGACGACGGCGCGAGCATCGCGTCCGCCGTCGTCCGTGGGGGGATCGGGGTTCACGCCACTCCCTGCACGGTCACGGGCGGTCGCACCATGACCTCACGCCGATGGCCACGGCGTACCAGGCCGCGCCGCGGAAGTGCCGCCACCCTACTGCTCCTCGTGCCGGGCTCATAGGTCCTCCAAGAGACCGCGCAGCTGGTTGCGGCTGCTGACGCCGAGCTTCGGGTACACGTGGTAGAGGTGGGAGCTGACCGTGCGGGGGGACAGCAGCAGCTGCTCGGCTATCTCGCGGTTGCGCAGCCCTCGCGCCGCCAGTCGTACGATCTCCTGTTGCTGGGCGGTGAGTTCGGCCAGTGGGTCGGTCTGGGCGGGGGTGGTGCCGGTGGTCACGCCGCTGGCCCGCAGCTCCACCCGCGCCTCGTCCGCGAGGACCACCGCGCCGAGCCGGGTGAACGACTCCAGTGCCGTGGCCAGGAGCGGACGGGCGTCCAGCGGGCGCCGCCGCCTGCGCAGCCACTGCGCGTAGTGCAGCCTGGCCTGTGCCCGCGCCAGGGGCCACTGGTCGCCCACCGGATTGACCGTGGCCAGCCGGAAATGGTGCTCGGCGTCCTTGAGCGCCCCGGTCAGCGCGGCGGCGTGGTGCAGCAGCAGCGTCATCCGCGTCGTCGGCCGCGGTCCCACCGCGGCGCGCACGGCCGCGACGACGGGCGCGGCCTCCCGCTCCCGGCCCGTCCGCTGGGCGGCGGCGGCGAGGTCCGCGACCGACCGGGGGGACAGGTAGTAGTGCAGCGGTGTGCCGTCCTCGGTGAAGAGCGAGCGGAAGTGCCGGAAGGCGCCGTCGAAGTCCCCGGCCGCCGCGGCGGCGGTGCCCGCGGCCCGCAGGAGGCGGGCGTGGGTCGCGCGGTTCTCCTCCAGGCCGACGGCCGTCCAGGCGGAGCCGGCCGGGCTGACGGCGCTCTCGCCGCGCAGGGCCCTCAGTGTCGCCCGCAGAGCTTCGACGTCGCTCTGCAGATGCGCCCACTTGTGCACGGCCGCCAACGCGGCGGACCTGTCGAGGTGCTCGTCGGCCTCCGCCCAGCGGCCGGTGTCGATGAGCGCAGCGCCCACCGCGGCGAGTGAGGGTGCCGCCGAGCCCATGGCGCCGAAGGCACTGAGCATGGCGTATCCCTGCCGGTGCGCCTCGATGCACAGGTCGGACTCGTCGGCGTACCAGGAGACCCCGCCCAGCCCCAGCAGCCGTGTCATCTCGGCGAGGTCGGCCGCCGGTTGCCGCACCGCCGGCTCGGGCCGGACGCGCCGCAGCAGTTCGGGTGCCCGGGTGGGGTCGGCCCCGGCCAGGGAGGCGGCCCGCACGGCGTCGGAGCTGTCGCGCGTCGCCAGTTCGGCGTAGGGCGTCTCGTGGTCGCCGGCCGTCGCGCCCGCCAGCACGGCCGTGACCGGGCGCCTGATCTCGGGCAGGCCCGACTGGTAGCCGATCGCCGCGAGGATGCTGGTCAGAGCGACCACGGTCATGGCGTTGGCGGGCGGATCCGGCTCCAGTGCCCTCATCACCACCCGGAACGCCTGCCGCTGGTGCCCGAACAGGGACAGGCCCATCCCGGCTCCGCAGGCCGCCATCCCGAGCAGGTCCCGGTCCTCGGTGAGCGAGGTGACGTGGTCGTACAGCTCCGACACCCACACGGGGTCGCCGATGTTCTGGGCGGCCCTCAGCGCCTTGGTGTACCGGCGCGCCCGGTCGGCCGTCGCCGGGCTGCACTCCGCGGCGCGTTGCAACGCCTGGCCCGCCGCGTAGAAGCCGCCGCGCCGCTCGGCGAGTTCGGCGGTGTCCTCCAGGGCCGCCGCCACGGACTCGTCCTGGCCGACGCACGCTGCCGCCAGGTGCCAGGCGCGGCGGGCCGGGTCGGCGGTGAGGGCGGCCGCCAGATCCCGGTGTGCCCGCTGCCGCACGTGGGCCGGCGCCGCGTGATAGGCCCCCGCGCGGACCAGCGGGTGCCGGAAGTGGACCTGCCCGTCCATGACGGCCACGAGGCCGATCTCCTCGGCGGGGGCCCACGCCGACAGGTCGGACCGGGCGCCCGCCGCGGTCATGACGGTGGCGAGGTCCTCGCCCTGCGAGGCCGCGGCGTACAGGATCAGCCGCTGGGCCGTCTCCGGCAGGGCGCGCAGCCGGGCGGCGTACAGCTCCTGGATGCGCTCGGTGCGCGGCAGTCCGCCACCGGGCAGGACGCCCGCGCCGCCCGTTCCGGCCGCGCGGCACAGTTCGATGATGGCCAGCGGGTTCCCGCCGGCCTGGCGCAGCAGTTCGATGCGGGTCCGGCCGGTGGGCGCGTGCGGCTGGGCGTCCAGGAGTTCGGCCGCGGCCTGTTCGGTCAGCGGACCCAGCAGAACGGCGGGCAGGTCGGACGGGAGCCCGGCGGGAGCGGTGTGCCCGCGTGCGGTCGTCAGCACCGTCACGTCCTGGGCCGTGAGGCGGCGCATCACGAAGCCGAGCACGTCGAGCGAGTCCCGGTCCATGTACTGGGCGTCGTCGAGGGCCAGCAGCACGCGCCGCCGGGCGGAGACGCCGCCCAGCAGCGTCAGGACCGCCGTCCGCAGCAGCATGGGGTCGGGCGGCCCCTCGTCCACGGCGATGCCGAACGCGGTCTCCAGGGCCGTGCGCAGGTGGCCGGGCAGCGCGGCGGCATCGGCGAGGACGGGGAGCAGCAACTGGTGCAGGGACGCGAAGGACTGGCGCGACTCGGCCTCGATGCCCTGGGACGCCAGGACCAGCATGCCGCTGCCCCGTGCGTGATCGGCGGCGGCCGCCAACAGTCTGGACTTGCCCGTGCCCGCGTCGCCGAGCAGGAGCAGCATCCGCTGTTCGGTACGTCCTTCCTCGACGAGGCCGAGGACCTGGGCGACCTCGGCCTGCCGGCCCAGGAGCGTGGTGCCGGTCACCGGCCGGTGCGCGGCGGCGCTCCCCCCGCCCACCCCGGTGGCCGGTCCTGCCGGTTGGGCCGCCGGCTCGTTCCCCGCCCCCGCCGCGGTGTCCGCCGCGGCCACCGTTCCGCGCGCCGCTGCACCCGGCGCCTCCCCCCGCCTGCCACTTCTCTCGACCACCTCCCCATCATCGTCACAAGCCGCCGTCCGCGCATCACACGGCTCTGCCGACGCGGGCGGGACCTCGTGTGGCAGGGAGCGGTCACTGTGCGCGGTGCGCTGTGACCGCCCCGACCGCAGCGGCGTGCCGGACTCCGCCCAGACTGCGGGATTCCGGGAGCGTTCCCCGGAGCCTGCGGACGCGCCGCGGGTCGCACTCGGTGGAACCGGTCAGGCCGTTGCGGGAGTCGGCGAGCGCGCCCCGTCCTTACCTGGCGTGCGCTGCCTTCTTGCCCGACTGGGCCTTCCGCGCCTCACCCGGCGGGTGGCTGCCGGTCTTCTTCCGGCCCTTGCCCGCCGCGTGGGCGTGGGCGTGGGCGTTGGCGTTGGCCGCGTTGTGCGTCGAGGGGTGGGACGTGGCGTCGGGACGGGTGGCGGGCTCCGTGCGCCGCGGGGCGGGTTCGCCGTCCCGCCGGGCGGGCACGGAGGGGCCGCGCGAGGGAGGGGCCGCCGATGCCGAGGGGGTGTCGTCGTTGCGCGCCGGAGTGTCCGACGGTGTGGCGGGGGCCGACGGATCAGGGGCGGTGGGGGCCGCTTCCGGGGCTGCTCCGTCCGCCGCGTCGTGACGTGACGAGCCGTCGGTCGCCAGGAGACCGGCGGCGGCGAACGCCGCCAGGGCGGCTGCCGCTCCCTGCACGCGGAGACGGCCTCGGAAGGAGGGGGAGCGAGGAGCCCGCCGGGGGACGGCTGCCGAGGCGTCCGTGGCCCAGGGCGCTTGCACGGCGGACGACGACCTCCGGTGCGTGGTGCCGACGTGGTCCGCGCCCGCGGGGGTGATGACGCCGAGCACGGGCCGGGCACCGGACGCGGCGGGGACTGCCGTGGTCGCGCCGGCGAGACGGGTCAGGGCCTGGGCGCAGTCGCACGCCGTGGGGCGCTCGTGTTCTTCCAGACTGGTCATGTCCCGCAGCAGGGTGGCGAAGCCGTCGGGCAGGACGTCAGGGAGGGCGGGGCTCCGGTGCAGGCGCGCGATGGCGGACTCCAGGGGGCCGCCGTCGTATTCGAGCCGGCCGGTGAGACTTTCGAGGAGGACCAGGCCCAGGGCGTAGATGTCCGCGGGCCGGCCGACCGGACGGCCCAGCACCTGCTCGGGCGAGAGATAGGCCGCCGTGCCGGTCAGGGTGCCGGTGGCGGTGCGGGTGGTCGCGTCCAGCAGCCGGGAGATGCCGAAGTCCGTCAGGTGGGGGCGGCCGGAGGAGTCGAGGATGATGTTGGACGGTTTGACGTCCCGGTGGACGATCCCCGCCTCGTGGGCGTGCGCCAGGGCATCGGCCAGCGCGGCGCCCAGCGCGGCCGTGGCTTCGCACGACAGGGGTGCCTCGGCGATGCGGGATTTCAGCGTGGGCCCGTCGATCAGCTGCATGACGAGGAAGGCGTCACCGTCGTGGTGCCCGGCGTCGTACGCGGTCACCAGTCCCGGGTGCTGCAGCCGCGCCAGGATCACGGTCTCGCTCCGGAAGGCGTCCTCCGTGTCGAAGCCGGTTCCGGCGCGGAAGAGCTTGACCGCGACCGGGCGCCGCAACCGCAGGTCGAGACCGCGGTACACATCGGCAGCGCCGCCCGAACCGATCAGGGCGTCCAGACGGTAACGGCCCGCCAGGATCCGGGCGCAGCCTCGAAGGACCCGGGCGTCCCCCACCTCGCGCAATCCCACCTCGTCGTCCCCATTCCGCACACTCGCACCGTTCAGGCACCCGCCGTCGACGGGCCGCCGGACGCAGGTACCCAGCCGGCCGCCGCTTGCACCCCCGGCGTCCCGGGCGGCACGGGCGGCACGGGCGGCACGGGCGGCACGGGGCCGCTCCGCGGCGACCCGCGGTAAGACACCGCACCGCACCGGGGCGCGCGGTACGTGCACATGACAGCGGCTCCCGCCTCTTGCCCGGCACGCTGAACCTGCGCTACTTCTGGAATCATTAGGAACGTTTCCTTCCAGTGGAACGCGGTCGTCCCCCCCTGCTTTCCGCGGCCGCGGGATCCCCACCCCCCTCCCGATGGAGTGAGTCTGACCATGAGTTGGCTACGCTCGTCCCCTCCCGCCCCGCGCGGCACCGGCACCGCCGTGGCACTGGCCCTCGCCCTGGCCACCGCGCTCCCCGCCACCGCCGCCGTCTCGGCGGAACAAGCGGCCCCGGCCTCCGCCCCACCCCGCGCCGCCACCGTGCACGAAGCGGAATCCGCCACCGTCTCCCGTGGTGCGGTCGAGTCGAACCACCCCGGCTTCACCGGGCACGGCTTCGTCAACTACGAGAACGTCCAGGGCAGTTATGTTCAGTGGACCGTCAACGCGACGCAGGCCGGACCGGCCGCCCTCACCCTGCGGTTCGCCAACGGCACCGCCACCAACCGCCCGATGGACATCGCGGTGAACGGGGTGGCAGCCGCCGGCCGAGCCTTCCAGGGCACGGGCGCGTGGGCCAACTGGAGCACCACCACGCTCAACGTGAACCTCAAGGCCGGGGCGAACACCATCAGAGCGACCGCCACGACCGCCCACGGCGGGCCGAACGTCGACCACGTCTCCCTGGACGCCCCCGGCGGGCCGGCCGGTGACACACCCGCCGCCGTCAACGGACAGCTGCGGGTGTGCGGAACCAGGCTGTGCAACCAGTACGGCAGGCCCGTACAGCTCCGCGGCATGAGCAGCCACGGCACCCAGTGGTACAGCCAGTGCCTCACCAGCGGATCACTGGACGCCCTGGCCAAGGACTGGAACGCCGACGTCCTGCGGGTGTCCACCTACGTGCAGGAGGGCGGCTACGAAACCGACCCCCGGCGCTTCACCGACCTGGTGCACAGCCTGGTCGAACAGGCCACCGCGCGCGGTCTCTACGTGATCGTGGACTGGCACCAGCTCACCCCGGGCGACCCCCACTACAACCTGTCCCGCGCCAGGACCTTCTTCACCGAGATCGCCCAGCGCCACGGGAGCAAGACCAACCTGCTGTACGAGATCGCCAACGAACCCAACGGCGTGAGCTGGGCGAGGATCAAGTCCTACGCGGAACAGCTGATCCCCGTGATCCGGCAGCACGATCCCGAGACCCCCGTCCTCGTCGGCACCCGCGCCTGGTCCTCACTCGGCGTCTCCGACGGCAGCAACGAGAGCGAGATCACGGCCAGCCCCGTCAACGCCTCCAACATCCTGTACACGTTCCACTTCTACGCGTCCTCGCACCGCGAGGAGTACCTCGAGACCCTGTCGCGAGCCGCCGACAAGCTGCCCGTGTTCGTGACCGAGTTCGGCACGCAGAACTCCGCCGGTGAGGGCGAGAACGACTTCGCCATGGCCAAGCGCTACCTCGACCTGATGGCGGCGAAGAAGATCAGCTGGGTCAACTGGAACTTCTCCGACGACGAGCGCTCCGGGGCCGTGTTCAAGCCCGGCACGTGCCGCGCCGACGGACCCTGGACCGGCACGGCGCAGCTGAAGCCGGCCGGGGCGTGGATCAGGGACCAGATCCGCACCCCCGACGACTTCCCGACCAGCTGACCGCCTCCGCAACCAGCCCCGCCCGTCGCGCCCGGACGGGCGGGGCCCGCGGGTCCGAGCGGCCCGGTCAGGGACTGTCGCCCCGCCAGTCCAGGCGGCGGCCGTCGGCCGAACGGAGCGCGTACCGCGCCCGGCCACCCGGGCCGTGCGCCCCTATCTCCGTACGCAGGGCCACCCCCTCCCGCAGCTCCCGCTCGGGGCGCCCGGTGACGTCCAGCAACAGCCCGTCCAGCGGGCCGCCGACCAGTTCCGCGTAGACACGGTCCGGCCGGGGCCCGGCGTCGTCGTGGTCGGCGCCGTACACCCGGCCCCGCATGATCTCCGCCCAGTCCATGCGGGCAGCATCGCACCCGCCACTGACAACGACGTGCCCGCGGAACACCCGCGGAAGACCCGGGCGCCCTCCTCCTTACTCGGGGGTAGGCTCAGCGCGCCCCCTTGTTATACATTCCGTCTAACAAGAGCCCGGGGCGCCGACGACGCCGCCGGAGCCTCGTGATCGCATGCGCCACGGACGGGGACGGACCGTCACTCGAGACTGAGGAGTTGGGAGCATGGCAAGCAGCACGGCCCGGCCGGGCGCCGAGCACGACACCCAGGCCGGTGAGGTCGCCGGCCGACTGCTCGATTCGGCCGCGACACTCTCCTACGACCCCCTGACGGAGGTCGACTGGGAGACCCCGCTGGACAAGGACTTCCACGGCGCCAGCCCGGAATGGAGCACCCTGTACGGGACCTCGTACTGGAACGAGCTGACCGAGGCGCAGCGCAAGGAGCTGACGCGGCAGGAAGCCGCCTCCGTGGCCAGCACCGGCATCTGGTTCGAGATGATCCTCCAGCAGCTGATCCTCCGGGACGTCTACGCCAAGAACCCGACCGACGAGAGGGTCCAGTGGGCCCTCACCGAGATCGCGGACGAGTGCCGGCACTCGATCATGTTCGCGCGCGGCGCCAGGAAGCTGCAGGCGCCGGCCTACCGCCCGCCCCGCGTGGCGCTCGAACTGGGCCGCGCCTTCAAGACCTTGGCGTTCGGCGAGGCCGCCTACGCGGCCATCCTCGTCGCCGAGGAGGTCCTCGACGTCATGCAGCGCGACTGGATGCGCGACGAGCGGGTCGTGCCGTTCGTCAGGACCATCAACAACATCCATGTGGTCGAGGAGTCGCGCCACATGAAGTTCGCCCGCGAGGAGACGCGGCGGCACCTGGCGAAGGCGGGGCGGGTCCGCCGGCACATCCACGCGTTCGTGATAGCCGTGGCCGCCTACGTCATCGTGACCAGCATGGTGAACAAGTCCGTGTACGCCAACGCCGGACTGGACCCCGAGCGTGCGCTGGCCGAGGCACGCGCCAACGAGCACCACAAGGCGATGATGCGCTCCAGCTGCGCCGGCCTGATGGAGTTCCTGGCCTCGGCCGGGCTGCTCACGAAGCCGGCCCTGGCGTTCTACCAGCGTGCCCACCTGATCTGACCGGCCCACCGGCAGCGCTGTTCGAACAGAGCGGACCCCCATGACCTACGCCATCACCCAGACCTGCTGCGCCGACGCCACCTGTGTCGCCGTCTGCCCCGTCAACTGCATCCACCCGACACCCCAGGAACGGGCGTTCGGCAGCACCGAGATGCTCCACGTGGACCCCAGGGCCTGCATCGACTGCGGCGCGTGCGCGGACGCGTGCCCGGTGGACGCCATCGTCCCCGTGGACCGGCTGACCGGCCCGCAGAAGGCGTACGCCGAGATCAACGCCGCCTACTTCGCCGGCACCCCGGCCCCCGAGGCCGCCGAGGACAGCCCGAACTTCCACGCGTGGGACCGGCCGGTGTTCGACCGGGCCCTGCCGGCCGACTTCCGCCCCCTGCGCATAGCCGTCGTGGGCACGGGACCGGCCGGGATGTACACCGCCCAGGACCTGCTCCTGCACACCAACGCCGAGGTCACCCTCGTGGACCGGCTGCCGGTCACGGGCGGCCTCGTGCGGTACGGAGTCGCCCCCGACCACCCCGCGACCAAGAAGATCGGTGACGCCTTCGCCCGCTTCCACAGTCATCCCCGGGTGCGGATGCTGCTGGGGCTGGAGGTCGGCGCACAGGTGTCGGCGCAGGAGATCGCCGCGCACCACGACGCCGTCGTGTACGCGGTGGGAGCGTCGGGCGACCGGCGTCTGGGCGTGCCCGGGGAGGACCTGGCGGGCAGTGTGTCCGCCGCGACATTCGTGGCCTGGTACAACGCCCATCCCGATGTCGCCCCCGACGCGGTCGACCTGTCCGCCGAGCGCGTGGTCGTGGTGGGCAACGGCAACGTCGCCCTCGACGTCGCCCGCCTCCTGGTCACCGACCCGGAGCGGCTCGCCGGTACCGACATCGCCGATCACGCGCTGCGCGCCCTGCGCGACTCCGCCGTCCGCGAGGTCGTGGTCCTGGGCCGCCGGGGCCCGGAGAACGCCGCCTGCACCCGGCCGGAACTGCTCGCCCTCACCCACCTGCCGGGGGTGGACCTGGTCGTCGACGACCACGACCCGCGCGTCGGCGGCGCCATCGACACGGCCGGACCGCAGGGGCCCGCCGCCGTCCTGCGGGGGGTGCGGCGCGAGAAGGTCGACTGGTCGCAGCCGCCCGCTGCGGGCCGCCGTATCGTGCTGCGCTTCCACTCCGCGCCCACGGAGCTCGTCGGGGACGACGACGCCCGGGTGCGGGCCGTGCGCGTCACCGGGGCGAGCGGCGACGCGGTGCTGTCCGCCACCGCGGTGTTCCGGGCCATCGGCTACCGGGGAACGCCGGTGCCGGGACTGCCCTTCGACGAGGAGACCGGAACCGTCCCCCACGACAAGGGCCGGGTGGCCGGGGTGCCCGGCGCCTACGTCGTGGGGTGGATCAAACGGGGGTCGTCGGGAGGCATCGGCGCCAACCGGGCGTGCGCCGCCGAAACCGTGACCAGTCTGCTGGCCGACGCCGTCGAAGGGGTGCTCACTCCGCCCGCCCACCCGGCGAGGGCCTTCCCGCGTCTGGCGCGGCGCCGCGCTCCGCATCTCGTGGAGGCCCGCGGCCTCGCGGCGATCGACCGGGCCGAGCGTCTGCGCGGCGGACGCGACGGCAGACCACGCGGCAAACTCGCGACGGTCACGGACCTGGTCGCGGCGTCCCGGCGCCGCTCAGTGCGGTGAGGGACGGACGCCCGCCCCGGTAGGCGTGCCACGGGCGCTGCCGGACCGGCGCGGGCCCGGCGGCACTCGGATCAACAGGGCCGGAGCCCAGCACATGCCGTCCCTTCGGCATCGCATCGGCAACACGATGCGGACGCAGGCCGATCCGCGGATGCGGGTGCGCATCCGCGGCCGGCGGCACGAAGGGACCGCGTCAGGCCGGACGGACCGCCCCCTTGATCGCCGACTGGCCGGCGAAGAAGACCGACTCCTCGCGGATGAGCGCGCCCGGCCCCGGGGCGTGGATCATCCTGCCGTCGCCGCTCCAGATGCCGACGTGGCCGAGGGCGTCGTTGGCATCGTCGGCGTCGTTGGCGTCGCGGAAGAAGACCAGGTCCCCGATCCGGACGTCGGCGAGCGAGACCTGCACGCCCGCCTCCCACTGGGCCCGGACCGTACGGGGCAGCGTGACACCGGCGGTCCTCCACGCCGCCTGGGCGAGCCCGGGCCCGTCGTACGATCCCGGCCCGACCGCGCCCCAGACACAGGGCCGGCCGATCTGTGCCCGCGCGAAGGCGATCACCCGCTCGGCCTGGGTACGGTGACCGGCGTCCGGCGCGGGCCAGGAGCCACCGGTCACCGCCGGTGCGGCGGAGGCGGGCACGGCCACCGGCCCGGGCGGGACGGCGGGGACCGCCATGCCGGCCGGCTCGGGCGGCGCGAGAGGCGCGGGCATGATGGCCGTCTCAGGCAGTGGGACGGGCGCGGGCATGATGTCCGGCTCGGGCGGCGCGAAGGGCGTGGGCATGGTGGCCGGCTCGGACGGTACCGCCGGGGCGGGGGCCGCGAAGGCGGACACGGAGATGTCCGGCAGGACGGCGTCATGGGCCGCGGTGGGTCCGAGTGCGTCGGCCGACGGACCGGAGGGGCGGTAAGCGGTGGGATCGGCCGGCGCGGCGGTGGCGTACGGCGCTGTCGCGACGGTCGGGGGAAGGTCCCCGAACGTCTCCGCCGCGCTTGCCGGGAACTCCGCCCGGTAGGTACCCGCCCCGAGGTCCGGGGCGACGGGCGGCGCCACGGCCGGCCGCGCGCCGGGCAGCGCGCCGGGCTCCGGGACGGACGCCGACACGGGCTCGTACAGCGGCCACGCCGTCGCGTCGTCACCGCCCAGAACCGGCTGCGCGCCGGTGCGCCACTCGCCCTCGTCCCGCCGGGCCTCCCCTGCCACGGTCGACTCTGCGCGCGGTCCCGGGAGTTGGGGCAGGGAACCGGTGGGCGGCGTCTGTCCCGGTCCCCCGGTCAGCTCCCGAAGGCCACCGGCGGGCGCCTTGGCCGCTTCGAGGGCGAGGGACTCCGGGGCGCGTTCCACCGGGCGCACGGGGTCCGCCGGCCGGGGCGGCCGGTCGGGACGGACCGGTGACCGCCTCTCCGGCTGCGACGCCGACACCGTGGTGCCGAGTTTGGCCCGGGCGGCGTCGAACCACTGGCGGGCCAGGGTTCCGATCGCCGGCTCCGCCTCCTCCTGGGACCGGCCGCGGGCCACCGTGCCGCGCTGGCGCGGAATGGCGGCGGCTGCGCGGGTGGCGTTGAAGGTGCCCGTGTCGTTCTCGGCCCGGTCGTAGAGGCT
Source organism: Streptomyces sp. NPDC044921 (assembly GCF_056432865.1). Lineage (NCBI taxonomy): Bacteria > Bacillati > Actinomycetota > Actinomycetes > Kitasatosporales > Streptomycetaceae > Streptomyces > Streptomyces sp. NPDC044921. The sequence continues at coordinate 510,381 of NZ_JBWKIF010000002.1, read as the reverse complement.
GTCGACGTACCGCCGGACCTCCTCGGGGCTCGGCCCCTCGATCTCAGTCGCCAACGCGGGCACCACCAGACCGCGCCGGCCGCGCCACGGCGGTGGGGACCTCCGCGGCACGGAAGTCGACCTGGGCCGCGCAGCCGGCCATCGGCGGGCGCGAGATTCGTTCCGACGCCATGGGCAAGCGCGCTCCTTCCGTCCAGGAGTGCACGAACTCGCCTGTCGATCGATGGAAGTCGTGCACGCAGTGGCCAACTTAGCCAACTTGTGAGCCTTCCGTGAAGATCGAAGCCCGAAACGCCCGATATGATGCTGTGACCTTGGCCCCTTCCGCAGCGCCGGCGTGCGCGGCGTCGCGGCCGGCAAACCGGCTGGCACGGGGCGTGCTCGACGCGGCCCGGGAGCACGGCATCGAGGTGGCCTGGCACCTGGAACCGTATCCGGGCCGCACCGGGGCGTCGACGGCCGCCGACATCGCGTACCTCAACAGCACCCACGGTGACCACCCGGCGTTCCACCGCTCGGCGGACCACGGGGGCAAGGGCGTGTTCTTCCGTCTTCCAGAGCCTCGACATCGCCGACTGGGCGGCGCTGGACCGGGTGACCGGCACGGACATCGTCCTCGCCCAGACCACGGACACCACGCGGATCGCGCACTTCTCCGGCATGTACACCTACGACGGCATCGCGGACGGCATCGCGGGTGCCACGGCACCCGGCTGGAAGCAGGCCGGTGACCACGCCCGGGCCCATGGGCTGATCTGGGCCCCGTCCGTCGCGCCGGGCTACCTCGACGACCGGGCGGTGCCGGGCGATGCCACGCCCACCGTGGAGCGCGCCGACGGCGCGGCGTACGACCGGCAGTGGTCCAACGCCCTGGATCCGGCGGTCGGTGGGTCCCCGACCTGGGTGTCGGTGACCTCGTTCAACGAGTGGCACGAGGGGAGTTCCATCGAACCGGCCGACTCCTCCCCGCCCGCCGGCCACGGCTACCGGACGCACAGCGGTGCCTACGGGCAGACGGGAGAAGCGGCGCAGACGGCCTATCTGGACCGCACGGCGTACTGGGCCGGCCGCTTCCGGGAGGTGACCGCCGACTAGGGCCGACGAGGGGACTGCCCGGCCGCGGCCTTCGGTGCGGCCGGGCGGTGCGGTGCGGCCGGCCACCGTCGGCCGTCACCGCGACGCCCGGCACAGCGGCGAGGGCCACGCGTCGGACGCGCCCGTCGGCGCGGGTGCCCTCGGTCCCGTGTCCGGCGCCTTCCTTGTTCGGGACGCGTTCAGTTGACCGTCCCGGCCCCGTCACGGCAGCGGGAGACAGTGTCCGCGGACCGGTCACCACCTGCGACAAGGAGCGCGGCATGACTCCCGCCGATTCCCCTCGACCCCACAGACGCAGCCTGCTGCAGGCCGCCGTGGCGATGCCCGCCGCCGGCGCCGTGAGCACCACCGTGTCGGCCGCCGGCGCCGTGCCCGCGCACGCCGCCGCCGACGCGGCGCGCCCGGGTCGCTTCGACCCCCTCTCGCCGCGGTTCGCCCTCGCCGTACTGCCCGACACGCAGTACCTGTTCGACGCCGACAGCGCCGACCCGGAGCCGCTGCGGGCCACGTTCCGGTACCTGGTGGATCGGCGCGGGGACGCCAACCTGGCCTTCATGACGCACCTGGGCGACATCACCGAGCACGGCACCCGCGAGGAGATCGAACTCGCGGCGCGCGCCTTCCGCCTGATCGACGGTCGCCTGCCGTACAGCGTCCTGGCCGGGAACCACGACATCGCCTCCGGCGACGACCAGCGGGGCGACACCCCCTACCTGCAGGCCTTCGGACCGCACCGGTTCGCGTCAGCGCCCACCTTCGGCGGCGCCTCCCCCGACGGCTACAACAGCTACCACGTCCTGCGCGCGGCCGGCCGGCAGTGGCTGGTCCTCGCCCTGGACTGGCGGGTGTCCGACGCCGGCCTGCGCTGGGCCCAGGGCATCCTCGACGAGCACCGCCGCCTCCCCGCCATTCTGACCACCCACGACCTGGTGTGGGCCGAGGACGACGGCACGGCGCATCTGTCGGACCACGGCTCCCGCATGTGGAACGAGCTCATCCGGGGCAACGACCAGATCTTCCTGGCGCTCGGAGGGCACTACTGGCCGCCCGGCCGCACCATCCTGGCCAACGACTTCGACAACGATGTCCACCTGCACATCGCCAACTACCAGGACCGGTACTACGGCGGCGCGGGCATGATCCGCCTCTACGGCTTCGACCTCGTACGCGGTGTCATCGACGTGGAGACGTTCTCCCCGTGGTTCCTGGGACGCGAGGCGGCCGACCGCACCCCGCTGGAGGCCGAGACGCTCGAACTGACCGGTCCCGTGGACCGGTTCAGCCTGGACATCGACTTCGCCGACCGCTTCCGGCGCTTCGCGCCCCCCGCCGCGCCCAAGCCGCGGCCGGCGTCCGCCGTCATGCCGCGTGGCACGCTCGCCTACTGGCGGTTCGATGCCTCCGGAGCGGCCCTGCCGGCGGCGGGCGTGCCCGTCCCGGACGGCACCGTCGTACGTGACCTGTCCGGCAACGGCAACGACCTCACCGTCAGCCGGCCGCACGCGGGGGACCCGCAGTTGCTCACCGTCTCGGCCGATCACCACCCCGGGCAGCCCGCGCACGCCAGTCTCCGCTTCGGCGGAGGCAAGAACCCCGACCGCGCGGCCGTCCTCACCACCGGGCCCCGCGCCCGTCTCAACAGCGAGAAGTTCCTGCGCGGCTACACCATCGAGACGTTCGTGCGGCTGCCCGAGCCGTTCGAGGGCGACCACGCGTGGATGGGCATCCTCAGCTGGCAGGGCCGCAGCGGTGACGCGGGCAAGACCACCGGCTGGTCCCCGCTGGAGCCCACGTGCAGCCTCAACGTCTCCCCGGAGCGCTTCCTCCAGTTCGTGGTCTACCCGGAGCGGCAGGACGCCGACCCGACTTCGTGGAGCCATGCGATCCCGGTCGGGCGCTGGACGCACATCGCCGTCGTCAACGACGCCCGCCGCACCGTCGTGTACGTGGACGGCTCCAGGATCGCCCGCAACCCCACCCAGCCGTCGACCGGCATCGCCACGCTCGGCAAGCCCTTCGTGCTCGGTGCCACCCCGTTCGACGAGAAGTTCGGGCAGGGTTTCTACGGCTGGATGGGCGACACCCGCATCGTCGGGCGTCCGCTGCGCCCGGCCGAGTTCCTCGCTCCCGTCGACTGACCCCGGTGTCGCCCCTCCGCGGCGGCGCGCTCGTCACTCCTTCATCCCGATGGCGTCCACCGGACGGACCCGGAGCAGCAGCCGGGTGGGCAGCATCGCGCCCGCCACCGTCAGCAGTGCCGTCGATCCGACGATCGCGAGCCAGCCCACCGGCGGCACCGTCGGCCACGGGCCGCCGGTCAGCGCCAGCGCGATCAGGACCAGCGGCGGAACGGACAGCAGGGTGCCCAGGCCCGCACCGACGGCGACCACCGTGAGGCTCTCGCGCCGCACCATGGACAGCACCTGCGCACGGCTGCTGCCGGTCAGCCGCAGCAGCGCGAACTCGCGGCGGCGGCTCGCGGTGTTCATCGCCTGCGTGTTGAGGACGGTCAGCGCCGTGTAGGCGATGATCACAGCGACCACCACGTAGTTCACCCAGGCCGTCGCCCGCTGTTCCTCGACCTGGGCGTCGGCCGCCAGTGCCCCGCTCAGCGCGGTGCCCGGATAGGCCGCTGCCAGGGCGGAGAGTTCACGTCCGGTGGCCGCGGCCGCGCCGGACGCCGAGCGGATCAGGACCGACTGGTCCACTTGGGCGGTGGTGTGGGCCAGGAGCAGGTCGTGGTCGAAGGTGAGGTCGGCGAAGCCGAGTCCCCTGCCGTACACGGCGATCACCTCGCCGGTGAAGGGCGCGCCGTCCCCCAGGTACAGCCGTGCCCGGTCGCCGACGTCCAGCCCCAGCCACGAGGCCGCCGTGGTGCTGAGGGCCACCGTGTCCGGTGCCAGGGCGGAGAGGTCGCCCTTCTGTTCGTCCAGGTCGACGGTGGCGGACAGGGCCGACGGCTGAAGGCCCTGCGCGGTCAGGGAGACGGTCTCCTGCGTGCCGAGGAGCGAGCCCACGCCGACCGCCTTGGAGCGGACCACGCCGGTGGCGGCCGTCACGCCCGGCAGCTCCGCGGCCCGGCGCGCGAGGTCCGGCGACAGGCCGGCGGGAGCGCTGAGCACGTGATCGGCGACCGTGCCGGAGCGGATCTCCTCGGCGGCCGTGTCCAGTTGGGTGGTCTGGGTGAACACGACCGTCGCGGCGAAGGACACGGCCAGGACGAGAGGGGTCACCGCGGCCGCCGTCCGGGCGGCACGGGCGCGGGAGTTGACCGCCGCGAGCCAGCCGGTGACACCCGTGCGGAGCAGCAGCGGGGCGAGGAGGTCCACGGCGGCGCGGGCGACCAGGGGCCCGAGGACCGCGGCGGCGATGACGAGGAGCAGGACGAGGGAGTTGGCCAGGCCGACCAGGGTGAGGAAGTCGGTGCGGTAGCCGAGGCCGAGGCCCAGTACGGACACGGCCAGGGCGAGCAGGACACCGCCGGTGATCAGACGGCCCCGGCCGAGGCGGGCGGGCTCGGCGGCGGCCTCGCGCAGGGCCTCCGTCGGGTGCACGCGTGCCGCCCGCCGGGCCGCGACGAGGGCCGCGATCACCGCGGTCAGGACGGTGGCGCCGACGGCCGCGAGGAACGGCAGCGGGCCGACGGCCGGCCGGAAGTCCGGCGGTACCAGTCCGCGCCCGGCGAACTGCCCGCTCAGCCAGTACACGACTCCGGCGCCGAGGGGGCAGCCGAGCACGCCCGCCACCAGGCCGGCCACCGCCGACTCCGCGGTGATCATGCGGTACAGCTGCCCGGGGGTGGTGCCGATCGCGCGCAGCAGGGCCAGTTCGCGGTGCCGGTGGCGCACGGCGAGGGAGGTCGTGGCGCACAGCACGAACACGGCCACGAGCAGGACGTTGCCGCCGATGGCGGTGGACAGTTGCACGAGGTTGGCCGCGCCGACGGCGATGTCGGTGAACTCCGCCTCACCGCGTGCGTCACCCGTGTACACGGCCGCGTGGTGCCCGGCCAGCACCCGTTCCAGGGCGCGCGCCACCTCCGAGGGCGGAGTGCCGGGCGTGGGGAACACGCCGAAGGCGTCGGCGGACGCGCCGGAGCGGGGAGCCAGCCGCTGCATCGCGGCCCCGGAGACGTAGAGCACCGCTTGCCGGGGCGTGCGGTCCCGGTCGAGGGCCACCAGCCCGGTGACCTCGAAGGTGAGCGGGGTGGACGAGGTCATGAGCCGTACGCTGTCGCCGGTCCGCAGCCCCGCCCGGGCCGCGAGACGGCTGTCCAGGACCACCTGCCGGGTGCCCCGTGGGGCGTGCCCCTCGGTGAGGCGGAAACCCCCCAGGACGCGGCTCGACCAGGTGTGCGCCTGCGGCACGGCCCCGTTGGCCCCGGTGACGGCGCGGTCTGCGTCGAGCAGACGGACCGCGACGCGCCGGTCGGGCACCACGGAGGCGACACCGTCGACCGCGGCGAGGTCGCGGGCCAGGGAGACGTCGAGCCGGGGCCGTTCGAGCAGCGGCTGGGAGCTGCGGTAGTCGGATCCGTCGGCGGACTTCACGTCGAGGTCGACGGACTGCCGGCCGGCGACGATCAGCGGTGCCTTCTCGTACCGTTCGGGCGGCAGGGCGGAGCGCAGCCCGGATTCCAGGAGCACACCGCAGGCGCTGATCACGGCCGCGCCGAGCAGGAGCGCGGCGAACGTGGCGGCGAAGGCCCCGCCGCGGGCGCGCAGGGTGGCCAGGGCGATGCGCAGCATCAGCGGGTCCTCCGCAGCTCCGTCATGACGCTCTTGACCTCGGCGGCGGACGGCGAGTCCGCGCGCCGCACCAGGCGCCCGCCGGCGAGGAAGAGGACCTGGTCGGTGTACTGGGCGGCGGCGGGGTCGTGCGTGACCATCACGACGGTCTGGTGCAGGTCGGTGACCGCCCGCCGCAGCAGGGCGAGGACGTCCTCGGCCGTGTCCGGGTCGAGTGCCCCGGTCGGCTCGTCCGCGAAGATCACTTCGGGGCCGGTGATGAGGGCGCGGGCGATGGCGACCCGCTGCTGCTGTCCGCCGGACAGTTCCGCGGGGCGCCGGCCGAGCAGCCCCTCGAGTCCGACCGCGGCGGTGACCCCGCGGACCGAGTCGTGGCCGGTTCCCGCTCCGGCCAGCCGCAGCGGCAGGGTGATGTTCTGCTCCACGGTGAGCGACGGCAGCAGGTTGAAGGCCTGGAAGACGAACCCGATGCGGCTCCGGCGGAACCGGGTGAGCCGCTTCTCGTCCAGCTCGCCGAGATCCTGGCCGCCCAGCTGGACGGTTCCGGACGTCGGCCGGTCCAGTCCGGCGGCGCAGTGCAGGAAGGTGCTCTTCCCCGAGCCGGAAGGGCCCATGACGGCGGTGAAGCCGCCGGCCGGGATGCCGGTGCTCAGGTCGTCGAGTGCGACGACGGCGCCCGGTCCGCGGCCGTACTTCTTGGTCACCCGGGTCAGGCCTACGGCGGTGCGTGACGGGTCGATGCCGATGGGGGCGCCGGGGGACTCTTGCCGGCTGCGCGCTCCGAGCATGGCAAACCTCCAGGTCGTTCGCGGGCGGTGTCCCTCCAGTCCACCGGCGTCGGCGGCCCGGAACCTCCCCCCGCACGTCGAATCACGGCCTCCGCCGGGCGGAGGAGAGGGGCGGCGGCTTCGCCCGTGCGGACGAGGAGGCCCGGCGTCCCCGGGCGCCGCCGTCGCCGCGTCTCCTCCTTACGGAGGGGACCGGAAGGAGGAAGGCCGGCGGGACGGCTCCGACTCCCGGACGGGCAGGTTGGGTGCGCTGGGCCCTTACCGTGGGTGCATGAGAGAACCCGGGTCCCTAGCGGGCCGTCAGGTGCCCGCCGCGGTGACGGACGTGACGCTGGCCGTCCTGGCGGCGGCCGCGTGCCTGGCGCTGCCGGAGGCGGTCCCCCCGGACGGCCTCCCGCTGCGGGAGCCGGATCACTGGTGGTTCGTCCTGGTGGCGTTGTCCACGCTCCCCCTCGCCGTGCACCGGGGGGTGCCCCTGGCCGCCCTGCTGGTGATGGCGGTCGCGGCCGGGACGCTGCAGCACCTGTCCTACGTCCCCCAGCTGGCCGGGCCGGACGGCACGTCGATCGGCCCCACCTACCTGGCCGTGGCCGCCGCCGTGTTCCTGACGGCCGTACGCGGCACACCACGGGTGACGGCCTTCGTCGCGGCCGTGTTCATTCCGCTCAGCGCGCTGGCGGAGGCGTTCCTGGCCCCGGCGGGGCACCGGCTCGCGGCACTGCTGACCGACGCGGTGCTCCTGCTGGCGGCGTGGGCGCTGGGCCGGCTGTCCCGGGCCCGGACGGCCGTCCGGGACGAGGCCATGCAGCGCGCCGCCGCCCTGGAACGCGAGCAGGCGGCCAACGCGCGGGCCGCGGTGATGCAGGAGCGGGCGCGGATCGCCCGTGAGCTGCACGACATCGTGGCCCACAACGTGAGTCTCATGGTCGTGCAGACCATCGCGGCCGACCGGGTCCAGGACCGGTCGCCCGACAAGGCGCACGAACTGCACGCCACCGTCGAGCAGACGGGCCGCGACACGGTCACCGAGCTGCGCCGGCTGCTGGACGTGCTGCGCGCCGACGAGGAGGGCACGCCCTCGACGGAGCCGCCCCAGCCGACCGTCGACGCGCTGCCCTCGCTCGTCGACGCCGTACGGAACGCCACGGGTCTGGACGTCGACTACGAGGTGTCGGGTGATCCGGTGCCGCTGCCCGCGGGGTACCACCTGACGGTGTACCGCGTCGTGCAGGAGGCGCTCACCAACACGGTCAAGCACGCCGGCGCGACACGTACGCGGGTGCGTCTGCTCTGGGAGGAGGAGGCGGGGCGGCTGCACGTGCGCGTCTGCGACGACGGGCCGGGCGACGCCTCCGCCGCCGCCGCACGGACCCCCGTGGCCGGGGAGGGGGCCGGGCATGGTCTGCTGGGCATGCGGGAGCGCATCGCCGCGACGGGCGGCACCCTGCACACGGGTCCCCGGCCGGGCGGCGGCTACTGCGTCCACGCCGTCCTCGACCTGCCCGAGGACGACGGCATCGCGAACAACGGAGGAACGGCCCACCATGCGGTCCATCAGCGTCCTGCTGGCTGACGATCAGCCGATGATCCGGACCGGCTTCCGGTACATCCTGGAGGCGGAGCCGGACATCGAGGTCGTGGGCGAGGCCGCCGACGGCCGGGAGGCCGTCGAGGAGACCCGGCGGCTGTCACCGGACGTCGTCCTCATGGACATCCGCATGCCGCGGATGGACGGGGTCGAGGCGACCCGGCTGATCGCCGAGAGCGGGCTGCCCGGCCGGGTCATCATCCTGACCACGTTCGATCTCGACCAGCACGTGGTCGACGCGCTGCGGGCCGGAGCCAGCAGCTTCCTCGTCAAGGACGGTCCCGCCGACTCCCTGGTGGCGGCCATCCGTACGGTGGCCGCCGGCGAGGCCGTGCTCGCGCCCCGGGTCACCCGGCGCCTGCTGGAGCGGTTCGCGGGCCTGCCCTCGCAGGCCGCTCCTCCCGTCCCGCCGCGCCTGGACGTGCTCACCGGCCGCGAACTGGACGTGCTGCGCACCCTGGCGCGCGGCCTGTCCAACGCGGAGATCGCCGTCGAGCTGGGGATCGGCGAGACGACGGTGAAGACCCACGTCGCCCACATCCTCGACAAGTTGCGGCTGCGGGACCGGGTGCAGGCGGTGATCCTCGCCTACGACTCCGGGCTCGTCACTCCGCGCCCGGGGCGGCCCGATCCGTCCTGACCCCCGGCACCGGGCAACGCCGTGCCCGGTTGTCGCCTCTCACCCCGTGGACCGCCGTGAGGTGCGGTGTGTCCCGACCCGCAAGGAAGGGAGGGTGCTTTGTCCACCCTGGTAGGGCTGTTGGTCGTGCTCGTCGGGCTGACGACCATCGCGACCGTGGAGAGCCGGGCCCGCCGGCTGGAGCGGCGGATGTCCCGGCTGGAGCACAGAGTCGGCCTGCTCATGGAGCACCACGGCGTACCGGACGACGACCCCGCCCTGGCGGAGGTGGCGGCCCTGGTGCGCGCCGGGCAGCACGTCCCGGCGATCAAGAAGTACCGCGAGGCCACCGGCGCCGGGCTGCTGGAGGCCAAGCAGGCGGTGGACCGGCTGCGGCAGTGACCCGGAGCCGGGGGCGGGGGAACGTACGGTGGGCGGCCGTCCTGGCCGCCCACCGTCACGCTCCTGGTCCTCTGCGCGGGCAACGCCGCCGCGGGAGCCCTCCCCTTCGGTGACCGTACGCGCAACGTGAACGGCATGGGCAACCACGCGGAACTGTGAAGGGGCACTGCGCACCGGTACGGCACGCCTCTGCTACCGGCTCGTGAACCGCTTCATGGATGCCGAACCCGCCGAGGGGGCGGGCGACTTCCGGCTGCTGTCCCGCCGGGCGGTCAGCGCGGTGCTCACGCTGACCGAGCCGAACCTCATGCTCGCCGGCCCCCGGCGTTCAGAGCAGTGAGGCGGGCGGACCGGTCTCCGGTGCCGGCGCACCGGGCCGGCCCGCGGGGGAGGCTGCCCGCACCGGGGCGGGCAGCCGTGCTCACGCGGGGGCCGGCCGGGCTAGCTGGTGGGAACCGTGTCCTCGAAGGTGGTTCCGGCGGCGCGGTAGGCGTTGATCTTCGCGGTGACCTGGGCCGGAGTCAGCACCTGGTCCTTGACGTGCAGGACGTAGTCGACCTGCTCGTCGTAGGCGCGCGGCGTGGTGCTGGTCTGGCCCGCGAGGTCGATCAGCCACTGGTTGAAGTTGATCGACATGGGGCGCTCGGGCAGGTAGGCGGCGTCGTGGGTGCCGAAGAGCTGTCCGTCGAGGTAGTACTTGATGCTGCTGTTGTCGATGGTGAGCACCAGGTCGTGCCAGCCCGCGTGGCTCTGCCGGGACTCGGTGTGCTGGTTGACGGCCTGCCACGGGTCGGGGTTGTAGGTCTCCCAGGACGTCGTGTAGAGGATGTGGGCGGGCTCGCCCCAGCCGCCGTTGGGCAGGTACTCGAAGTCGTACTCGGCGTAGTCGTCGGCCATGGGGGCCTTGAGGTCGTTGATGGTGAAGAAGGTCTGGACGAGGTGGTCGCCGTCCGGGCCGGAGACGGGGGCGTCGGAGAACCTGACGCGGGCGGCGTAGGTGCCGTTCTTGAACTTCATGGCCTTGGTGAGGACTTCGGTGTGCCGGGTGCTCTCGGGTGTGCCGGCCGTGGAGGTCCGCAGGTTCATCACGGAGTTGCCGCCGGAACTGGCGAAGGTCACGTTCTCGGGGGCCCAGGTGGCTCCGGGCACCCCGGGTCCGCCGGAGTTGGACCGGACGCTCCAGCCGTTCGCGGAGATCCTGGGGTCGCCGGAGCCGGTGTAGTTGAAGTCGTCGAAGAGGCTCTGTCCGCCGGCCGGTGGGTCCGTGGGCGGGTCGGTGGGCGGATCGGTCGGGTCGTTGCCCTCGGGGGCCGTGCCCCACACCGTGCTGCCGGAGACCTGGGCGGTGACCTTCGGCCAGTCGGCGTACGTGGTGCGCGAGGCGCTGAACGAGTAGTCGTCGCTCTGTTGGAGCGTCTGCCAGTCGGCGCGGTGGAAGCGCAGTTGCATGTCCCCGGTGTCGGCGCCGGGGGCGAGGCTGCCGGCCCCCGCGGTGAAGCCGATGTCGAGGTAGCGGTCGGCGGTGGCCGTGGGACGGGCGAGGGTGCCGAAGGTGCCGGTGATGTGCGCGCAGCCCCTGACCGCCCAGGAGCAGGCGAAGCGGTAGGCCGCACCGGGCGAGTCGGCCTTGAAGTAGTAGCGCACCTTGACGGCGGAGAGCTGGAGCGGGGCGGTCCCGGTGTTCCTGACCTTCAGCCAGGGTTCGGACTGGTCCGCCGTGGCGGAGCCGGCGCTGGTGCGGTACTGGACGGTGACGGATTCCCCGGCGGCGCTGGCCGTGCCGGTCAGGCCGGCGAGGCCGGTGGTTCCGGTGGCCAGGGCCACGGCGGCGGCTGCGGCGACGCGCCATCTGCGGGGAGCGGTGGGCCGATGCATGCTCGTTCCTTTCCCGGGTGGGATCTGGTGGTCCTGCCGCTCGGTGGGGCCGGGCGGCAGGGTGGTGGGCGTGCGGTGGTGCGGCTCAGGGGTGGCGGCTGACCCGCAGCGCGTCGAGGCGTGCGGTGTGTCCGGCCAAGCGGGAGCTGAAGTCGGCCCAGGTGGTGGGGCCGCTCCAGGCGCCGTCGGCCAGGGCGCACAGACGGGGGTAGGTCAGGTACTCGATGCGCGCCGGTGTCGCGGCGTACTCGGTCCACAGGTGGGCCTGGGTGCCCAGGACGCGGGCGGCCGTCTGCGCGGTTGCCGTGGCGGGGACCGGGTCGTGGCCGTGGACGTCCCGCAGGGCCACCACGCCTCCGGACTGCCCCGGCGGCTCGCCGGGGTCCGCGCTGCGGGGGTAGTCCAAATAGGTGGCGCGGTAATGGGAGTTGATCACGTCGTGGCCGCGGCGGGCCGCCGCCAGGGCGTGCTCGGGGTCGCGCCAGGCCATCACGGTGAATCCCTCGGGCAGTTCGGTGCCGGTCTCCGCCCAGGCGACCGGCCGCCGCCCCTGCCGGGTGAGGAAGGCGCCGACCCGGCCGAGGAACCAGCCGTGCAGGGCCGCGGGGCCGGCCAGCCCCGCGGCACGGGCCCGGGCCCTGGCCGCCGTGCTCCGCTCCCATTCGGTGGTGGGGCATTCGTCGCCGCCGATGTGCAGGTACGGCGAGGGGAAGACGTCCATGACCTCTTCCAGCACGGTCCGGCAGAAGTCGAAGACCTCCTCGTGCACGCCGAGCGTGGTCTCGCACACCCCCCACCTCGTCCAGACGTCCAGGGTCCGCTCCGGCCGGTTGCCCAGGTGCGGGTAGGCGGCGACCGCGGCCCGGGCGTGGCCGGGCATCTCGATCTCGGGCATCACCGTGACGCCGCGCGCTGCCGCGTGGCCGACGAGACGGGTGAGTTCGGCCCGGGTGTAGGCGCCGCCGTGGGGGGTGCCGTCGTAGCGGTCGCCGCTCGGTCCGGTCGCGGACTGGCGGCGGTGGCCCCCGACCTCGGTGAGCTTGGGGTAGGCCGGGACGGGCATCCGCCAGCCCTGGTCGTCGGTCAGGTGCAGGTGGAAGACGTTGATCTTGTGCAGGGCGAGCAGGTCGACGTAGCGCAGCAGGTACGACAGGGGCTGGAAGTGGCGGGCCACGTCGAGCATGGCCCCGCGCCAGGGCCGGCGGGGGACGTCGGTGATGTCGGCGCAGGGCAGGGTCCAGGGCACGCCGCGCTGCGGTGAGGGGGCCAGGGCCGGTACGGGCAGCAGTTGGCGGATGGTCTGTACGCCCCGCAGGAGTCCGGTGAGGGCGCGGGCGCGCAGGAGCAGCGAGTGCGGTCCGATCGTCAGCCCGTAGCCCTCGTCGCCCAGGCCCGTCAGGGCGGTGTCGAGGGCGAGGACGACCGGTCCGTCGGCGGCGGGGCGCAGGGGCAGGCCGGTGGCGGGGGCGAGGAGCGTGCGCAGGAGGTCGGCGGCGGGTTCGGCACCGCCGGTGACGCGCAGCCGGGTGCCGGCGTCGAGGGTGAGGTGACCGGCTTTGATGCGGGCCTTGGTGGGACGGGGCAGGAGCGGTGTCCGCGGTGCGGGCGAGGTCACGGCTGTCTCCGGAAGAGGTCGCGTCTGGGTGGGGGGCGCGGGAGGGCTCAGCCCTTGACGGCGCCGGCTGCGAAGCCGGAGGTCACATGGCGTTGCAGGAGGAGGAAGACGGCGAGCGCGGGGAGCGCGAAGAGGGTGGAGGCCGCCATGGTGGCGCCCCAGTCGGTGCCGAAGACGTTCTGGAAGGAGGACAGCCAGACCGGCAGGGTGCGGCTGTCCTGCTGTTTGATGATGAGGAAGTTGGCGTAGGCGAACTCGTTCCAGGCGGTGATGTAGCCGAACAGGGAGGTGGCCATCAGACCGGGGGTGAGGAGGGGGAAGGTGATGTGGCGGAAGGCGTGCCGCCGGGTGCAGCCGTCGACCTGGGCCGCCTCCTCCAGTTCGGGCGGGATGGCGGCGATGAACCCGCGCAGCACCACGACGGTGAACGGCAGCGTCATCATGAAGTAGACGAGCGTCAGGGTGGGCAGCCGGTCCAACATCCCGGTGTCCCGGGAGATGATGTACACGGGGATGATCAGCGCTTCCCACGGTGCCATCTGGGCGACGAACACCAGCAGCATGAACTGCCGTCGGCCGCGCCAGCGCATGCGGGCCACGGCGAACGACGCCCCGAGTGCGACCACCAGGGCGAGCAGGACGGCGGCCACGGTCACGAGGATGCTGTTGCGCCAGAACAGGGCGAATCCGTCGGCGTCGACGGCGGTGCGGAAGTGCTCCAGCGTCCAGGTGCGGGGCAGGAGCCGGGGGGTGTCCGACTGGATGTCCCGGTTGGGCTTGAACGCCGTGGTGATCATCCAGTAGACGGGGAAGAGGCAGAGGACGATCGTCAGGCCGGCGGCCGAGTGCAGCAGGACGCGCCGGCGCGGCCCGGAACGCCGCGCTCCGGCCGGGCTCACGGGGCTCACGGGGTATCGCCCTCCTGACGCAACAGCTGGCGGAAGTACAGGACGAGCACGGCGGCCATCAGCAGGACGGTGACCATCGACGCCGCGGAGCCGAGGTCGTAGCGCTGGCTCGACAGGGCGGTCTGGACGGCGTAGACGGGCAGGATGGTCGTGGCGTCCCCGGGTCCGCCGTTGGTCATCACCCAGATCTGCACGAACGCCTTGAAGGTCCAGATGACCTCCAGGCAGAGGACCAGCATGAAGATCGGCCGGATCATGGGGAGGGTGACGGCGCGGAAGATGCGCCCGGCCGAGGCCCCGTCGAGGCGGGCCGACTCGTACAGTTCCGTGGGCACGGTCGTCAGGGCCGAGTAGAGGGTGATGGCGGCGAACGGCACCGACTGCCAGACGATCAGCAGCACGAGGATGGTGAAGGCGGCGGGGCCGTGCGCGAACCAGGGGTAGCGGTCGAACGATGCGAAGCCGAGTGCCTGCAGCGTCCAGTTGACGATGCCGAACTCGGAGTGGAACAGCCACTGGAAGACGGTGGTGGCCGCGATGACCGGCATCGCCCATGCCAGGACGAGGGCGCTGAGCACGGCCGTCCGCCACCGGCGGCCCAGTCGTTCGACGAGCAGGGCGACCAGGGTCGCCAGGAGCATGATCAGGGCGACGTTCGCCGCCATGAAGACGAAGGTGCGGCGCACCACCTGCCAGAAGCGCTCGTCCGTCAGCAGCGTCTCGTAGTTGCGCAGTCCCACGAACCGCGCGTCGCCTTGGATGAGCTCCCGGAGCCGGAAGTCCTGGAGCGATATCAGCACGGCGCGGGCCAGGGGGTACAGCAGGAGGTACAGCATGCCCAGGACCGTGGGAGCGGCCAGCAGGTAGGGCCAGGGGCCCGCGTGCCCGGCGCGGTGCCTGCTGCCGCGCCCGGGCTTGTCGGGGGGTGGTGCGGGCGGGCGGGGCCGGGCGGGTGGCGCGCCGGCGTCGCGGGTGACCGACACGGTGCCGTCTCCTCGGATGTGTCGTCTCATGGGTGGGTGGCAGGTGCCGTGGCGAGCCGCGCGGTCGCGGATCAGGAGCCGTTCATGGCGGCGGTCACGGCCGCGGAGGCCCGGGCCGCCTCCGCCGCCGCGTCGGCGCCGGTGAGGACCGCGGTCATGTAGTCCTTGATGGGGTTCTTCGCTTCGACGGCGGCCCAGCCGGGGGTGTTGGGGGTGGCCCTGCCGACGGCGGCGCCCTTGGCCATGGCCGAGGCGCCCGGGTCGGAGGCGACCGCGTCGGCCAGGGTCGTTTTGTTCGGTACGTAGCTCATGGCCGCGGCGAGCTTGCGCTGCCAGGCGTCGCCGGTGATTTCCTTGACGAAGGTGAAGGCGGCGTCCTGCTTGCCGGAGGCGGCCGGGATGACGAGGTCGGAGCCGCCGATGAACACCGACCCGGGGCGTTCGGCGGTCTTGCCGGGGATGGGGAAGAAGCCGAGCCTGCCCTTGAGGTCGGGGTTGTGCTCGGTGACCACGTTGGCTCCGCCGGGCGTGGAGATGATCTGGGCCACCTGCCCCTTGGCCATGACCTCCGCCTGCGGGGGCTCCGCTTCGTCGGAGTCCTTGGGGCCGTCGCCCAGGGCCTGGAGCTCTTCGTAGAAGGCCATGCCGCGCAGCGCCTGCGGGGTGTCGAGCGCGCCCTTCCAGGTCCTGCCGGAGCGGGTGGCCAGGTCGCCGCCCTCGTCCCAGATGAACCCGGCCAGGGCGTACCACATCTGTCCCGGCAGGTAGATGCCCTGGGTGGTCCCGCGGTCGAGCTTCTCGGTGGCGCTGATCCACTGCTCGCGGGTCCTGATGGAGGCGGCGTCGACGCCGGCCTTCTCGAACAGGTCGGTGCGGTAGATCACGACACGGTTGGCGGCGTAGTACGGGATGCCGTACTGCCTGCCCTCGAAGGCTCCGGGCTCGGCCAGCCCCTTGATCCAGTCCTCGCCGCCGAGTTCGCCGATCCGGTCGCTCAGGTCGAGCAGGCCGCCGCTCTGGGCGTACTGGGCGACCTGGGTGTTGCCGGTCTCGATGACGTCCGGGGCGTCGTTGCTGGCGAGGGCGGCCGTGACCTTTTCCCCGATGCCGTCCCACTCCTGGATCTGGATCCGCACGTCGATGTCCGGGTGGGCGGTCTCGAAGCCCGCGACGAACTCCTTCTGGAACTGGGCCGAGACGCTGTCGCGCATGAGCCAGACGTCGATCGTCGTGGCGCCGTCGGCGGAGTCCCCGGAGGAACCGGAGCCGCAGGCGCTTGCGCCGGAGGCGATCACCAGTGCGGACAGGCCTGCGAGCATGCGGTGCTTCACGGTTCACCTCTGGGGGGAAGGCGCCACGGCACCTGACCAGTTGGGCAACTGGACAGGTGACCTCTCGTTGGTCGATGAAAATGGCATAGACCAATAGAGGCGTCAATCCCCCGCGTCGCAACCACTTTTGGCCATGGCGCTCCCGGCTCGGACGGCGGACGGGCACATCCGGCACTTGACCAGTCGAGGGCGAATGGTAAACAGTCCACACAACGGGTCGAGCGCCATCGGGGTACGGCGGGGCGGGAGCGGTCGGGCATGAACGCGGGCGAGTCGGGGGCGGTGCTCAAACGGGAGCGCGTCCGGGACCACATCCTCCAGTTGATCGAGTCGCTGCGCCCCGGGGACGCGATCCCCTCCGAACGGTCCCTGTGCGCCACGCTCCAGGTCTCCCGCCCGACCCTTCGAGCGGCCGTGGACGAACTGGTCGCGGCCGGGCTCCTGGTGCGCGAGCACGGCCGGGGCATGTTCGTGGCCCCCGAGAAGATCACCCAGGAGCTCGTCTCGGACTCCCACGGCATGATCCTGCCGCAGGCGTCCGGCGCCTGGTCGAGCCGCCTGCTGGAGTTCGCCACCATCACGGCGGGCGCCCGGGTGGGCCGCAAACTGCGCCTGTCCCCCGCCGCCGAGATCGTCTACGCGGCGCGCCTGCGACTGGTCGACGGCGCCCCGATGGCCATCGAGCACCTGCACATCCCGGCGGAACTGGTACCGGCGCTCACGGCCAGGGAGCTGGAGACGGGCGATCTCTACGAGCATCTGCGCCGGCGGCACGGAGTGCGGGTCAGTGACGCGACACAGACGATCGAGCCCACGGTCGTCAGCCAGGCGGAGGCCGCACTGCTGGGCGTGCCCGAGCTGTCGCCCGCCCTGCTCTTCGAGCGCCACACCAGCGACACGCACGGCCGGCCCGTGGAGTACGTCCACTCCCTCTACCGGGGCGACCGTTACCGGATCGTCTCCCGGCTCAGCCTGAACGCGTCGGCCACCTCGCCGCCCACGCCCCGGGCGCAGACCACGCCGGGATGGCACCCGGTGTGATCACGCCCCCGACTCGGCCGCTGGCTCAGCCACCCGGGGAAGCGGCTGCGGTTCCGCCCGGCAGTGGGGGCCGGTCGGGCGTCAACGCCCCTGAGCTGCAGGGCTTGTTGGTGATGTGAAACCCGGAGGAGTGACCTCCGATGCAGTGGGTTGACGGTGATAGCATTCCGCCGTCTGCGACCTTGATCCACTTTTGCTCAGGGCCCTGAACCCCGAACGCGCTGAACTCCCCCCGTGTGCAGTGCGCTGGACGGGTTGCGGATCCTTGCGAGGCGTACCCCCGACGCCCGCATGTAACGCGCCGGGAAAGGTTTCCATGACTCAAGACGTGCTTCTTTGGTGCCTGGCTGCGATAGCGGTGACAGCGGTCGCCGCCGTCGTGGCACTCGTGCTCCGCAGCAGAGGCGTGACGAGGAGGAAGAAGGAGTCCGAGGCCGAGCTTCAGGCGCGGCTGCAGTACAGCCAGAACGAACTGGGACGCGTCCAGGCCGAGTTGGCGAGGATCAGGAACGAGCAGGACGGGGTCATCCGCGAAGCGGAGCAGGCCGCCGAGGAGAACATCAAGGCGGTCCTCAAGGGTGCCGCACGCTTCCTGCAGAGCCTCGCCGCCGAGCAGACGACGCTGCTGGACGGGGTCCAGCGCGAGTACGGCGGCCACCCGGTCCTCGCCGACCTGATGGACATCACGCACGCCAACGCCCAGATGGCCCGCAAGGCCCAGGGCATCGCCGTCATGTGCGGTGCGCCGCTGGGCCGCCGCAACCAGCCGGCCAGCGTCTACGACGTCGTCCGCAGCGCCCAGAGCCAGATCCGCAACTTCCAGCGCGTGGAGATCATGCAGCCGAGCGGCATCGCGCTGAAGGCCTCCGCCGTCGCACCGGTCGCCCTCGCCGTCGCCGAACTGCTTGACAACGCTGCCAGCTTCTCCCAGGCCGACGCGCCGATCGAGGTCACGTTCCGCCAGGTTCAGCAGAACCTCTGCATCATCATCGACGACGCCGGCGTCGGCATGAGCGACGAGGACCGGCAGCGGGCGAGCGCGCTGCTGTCCGGCGACGACGTCCCCCGGCTGTCCCAGCTGGGCACCCAGCCGAAGTTCGGCTTCCCGGTGATCGGCCTGATCGCCCGGCAGTACGGCTTCAAGGTGGACGTCACCGGTGTCTCCCGGTACGGCGGCGTACGGGCCGTCGTCCTGCTGCCCGAGGAGCTGTGGACCATGGAGGAGACCCCCGCGGCCCCGGAGGCCGCGCCCGTGAGCAGCATCCGGCCGGTGCAGGCGCGCACGCCGGAGCGCACGGCCAACGGTCTGCCCAAGCGCGGGACCCGCATCACGTCCGTCGGCGACTCCCCCGCGGCGGACCAGCCCGTCAGACGAGCCGTGCGACGCCGCGGCACCGGCAGCCTGGGTGCCCTGCAGCGCGGCACCCAGACCGGGCGTGACGTGGCCTCCGTCGACACCCCCACGTCCGAAGGGTCCGACAACGCATGAGTACGACCGACCTGTCGTGGATGGTTCAGGACATCGTCACCAACGTGCCGAAGGCGCGGCACGCCGTGGTGCTGTCGGCGGACGGCATACCGCGCGGTGCCACGGACGGTCTGACCCGCGCGGACGTGGGAACCGTCTCGGCGGCCATGGCGGGGATGCAGTCCCTCAGCCGGGCCACCGCCCACTTCGCCGGCACCTCTCCGGACCGGGAGTGGATCCAGACCGTCATCGAGTTCCAGCACGGCTGGGTCTTTCTGATCGGGGCCGGGCAGGGCGCCTACCTGGCCGCCGCCGCGGAGCCCGACGTGGACATGGAGCAGCTCTCGTTCCGCATGAACCGGCTGGTCGCCCGGTTGGGCAACAACCTGACCGCCCCGCCGCGCGTCCTCCCCGCCGACGCCGCCCAGGCCGGGGACGGCCCCCAGGCGCAGCCCGCCGACAACAGCAGGTCCGTCGCCGTTCTCGACCGGCTGGACCGGGCGGTGGCCTCGGTGCCGGGCGCCCTGCACGCCCTGCTGCTGGGCGCGGACGGTCTGCCGCGCGGCGCCAGCGCGGGGGTCGACCGGGACCTCGCGGACACGATCTCGGCGGCCATGACCGGCATCCACGCCTACAGCCGGGCGACCGCGCCCTTCGCGGGCGGCGAAGCGGACGACGAGTGGAGCCAGACGGTCATCGAGTTCCAGCACGGCTGGGTGTTCCTGATCGCCGCCGGTGAGGGTGCTTTCCTCGCGGCGGCCGCCGAACACGACTGTGACATCGAGGAGTTCGCCGCACGCCTGACTGACGCGATGCCCGCGTCGCAGCCGGGCGTGCCGGGAGAAAGGGCCAGCGATGCATGACGACCCGTCCGACGAGCTCGAACTGACGGCCCCGTTAGTCCCGTTCTTCGTCATGGCGAAGGGGCGCGTACTCCCGCGGGACAGCGAGTACGAGCACACCACCATGATCACGGCCCAGGACTCGGCCCTGGCCACGGTGCGGACCCTGGCCCCGGAGGCTCGCGCGGTCATCGACCTGCTCGCGGACGGGTACCTCTCGGTCGCCGAGGTCGCGGCCCACACCCAGCTGCCCCTGGGCATCGTGCGCATCCTGCTCGCGCAGATGGCCGAGGACGACCTGATCCATGTGCGCAATCCGGTGCCGCATGCCGAACGCCATGACCCCGCCCTGCTCACCGCCGTGCTCCATGGCCTGGAGCGCATACGAACCGGAGCGTAAGTCCGTGTATCTGGATCCCAAGGTCTCCCGCTCCGTCAAGGTCCTGGTCGTGGGGCACTTCGCGGTGGGGAAGACCACCTACATCGGAAGCGTCTCCGAGATCGAGCCGCTGCAGACCGAGGAGGAGATCACCGAGGCCAGCGTGGGCCTCGACGACCTCTCCGAGACGCCCGACAAGACCACCACCACCGTGGCGATGGACTTCGGGCGCCTGACCCTGAGTGACGACCTGGTCCTCTACATCTTCGGAACCCCCGGGCAGGAACGCTTCAAGCAGATGTGGGAGGGCCTGTCGAGGGGAGCGCTGGGTGCGCTCGTCCTGGTCGACCCCGAACGGCTGGAGGAGACCTTCCCCATCCTGGACCTGGTCGAGGCCTTCGGCCTGCCCTATGTCGTCGGCGTGAACACCTTCGACGGCAGGACCCACTTCCCCCTGCCCGAAGTGTGCGAGGCACTCAACCTCTCCGAGGACACCCCGGTCATCGACTGCGACGTCCGCGACCAGGACTCCTCGATGGAGGCCCTCATCACGCTCGTGAAGCACCTGTTGTCCTCACTCGGCTAGGAGCCACCACCATGCAACAGCCCCCAGAGTCACCCGGGGTACCTGCCGAATGCCCCGCGCACGGCAACATCCCGCTGTACGGCCCCGACTTCGGCTCCGACCCCGAGCGCACCTACGACAAGCTGCGCTCGATGGGGCACAGCGCCCCCGTCGACATCGCGCCGGGCGTCCAGGTCGAGCTGGTGACCAGCTACGACGCGAGCCTGTACATCCTGCAGAACCCGCAGCTGTTCGTCCGCGACTCGCGCCGCTGGAACGCCCTGAACGAGGGTCGGGTCCCGGAGGACAGCCCGGCCCTGCCCATGATGGGGTACCGCCCCAACGCCCTCTTCAGCGACGGCGCGGCGCACGCCCGGCTGCGGCAGGCGGTCACGGAGAGCCTCGCCACCGTCGACCAGAGCCGGCTCATCCGCCTGACCCAGCAGTCGGCCGACTACCTGATCAGCCGTTTCAGCTCCGAGCCCCTCGGTCAGGCCGAGCTGATGGCCGCGTACGCCCAGCCGCTGCCCCTGCTCGTCTTCGGTGACCTGTTCGGCTGCCCGCCCGAGATCGGTGACCGTGTCATCGCCGGGATCACCGGCATCTTCCAGGGCACCGCGGGCGCCGACGAGATCCTGGGCGCCGCGCTCGGCGAACTGATCGCCCTCAAGCGCCGCCAGCCCGGCGAGGACCTCACCACCCGGCTGATGGTGCATTCGGCCCGGCTGAGCGACGAGGAGGTGCTGCACCAGCTGGTGACGCTGCTCTCCGGCGGCACGGCGCCCCTGACGGCCGCGATCGGCACCAGCGCCGCGCTGTACCTCAGCGACGACTGGCCGACCGGCCTGCCGGTCGAGGACGCGGTGGTGAAGACCCTGTGGAACTACGCGCCGATCGCCAACTACGCGGGGCACTACCCCACTCAGGACGTCGAGTTGGGCGACCGCACCCTGCGGGCGGGCGACCCGGTCCTGATCTCCTTCGCGGCGGCCAACACCGATCCCAAGCTCACCGCGCACCGCGAGCAGCTCAGCCCCAAGGCCCACCTGGCGTTCGGCGCCGGTCCGCACGCCTGCCCGGCCAAGGACCCGGCGTTCATGATCGCCGCCACGGCCGTGGAGTCGCTGCTCAACCGGCTGCCGGACGTGGAGATGCGGGTCCCCTTCGCCGAACTGGCGTGGGTGCCTGCGCCGTGGAGCCGCTCGCTGGTGACCGTGCCCATCCGGTTCACCCCCCGGACCG
This sequence comes from Streptomyces sp. NPDC044921, assembly GCF_056432865.1. Taxonomy (NCBI): domain Bacteria; kingdom Bacillati; phylum Actinomycetota; class Actinomycetes; order Kitasatosporales; family Streptomycetaceae; genus Streptomyces; species Streptomyces sp. NPDC044921. The sequence continues at coordinate 488,892 of NZ_JBWKIF010000002.1, read as the reverse complement.
TGGCGCAGCCGGTCACCACGCGTCAGGCGCCGCAGTCCTCCGTGCAGACGGCTCCCTCGCCCACCGGCGTTCCCCAGCCCCACGCGGCGCACCGGCCGGCGCACGCCGCACCGCGTCCGAAGGGCGGGCTCTTCAGCCGCTTCCGGGCCTGGATGAACGGCGAGTGACGCAAGTAACCATATGAAACTACAGAGTTACTGTATGACTCAATTATCACTCGGGTACGGATAGCGGCTGGCAGAAAGGAGCCGCTACCGTGGGTAGTGTCACGACTCCGTCTACGGACCGTCGGGCCACCATTTCCCTGTTCTCCCGTCTTCGGACGGCTGACGGACAGGCCGACCCCTTCCCCCTCTACGCAGAACTCAGGGCGCGCGGCGCTGTCAGCCCCGCGCCCTGGGGTGGATTTCTCGTCACCGAGTACGCCGCCTGTGAGCAGGTGCTGCGCAACGGCGTCTGGCTCGAACCGGACACCCGGTGGCGGGAGCAGCAAGGCGCGCGGACCCGCTGGAGTGCCCCCTCGTCCCGGGAGATCAGCCGTACGCTGCCGGCCCTCAACCCACCGGAGCACACGCGCGTGCGCCGGTCGGCCGGCGGCTTCGACCGCACCACCATCGACCGGTTGGGCGTGCGGGTGTCCGAGATCGTCGACCGGCTGCTGGACACCCTGCACGAGCGGCTGCGCGCGGGCGAGGCCGACTTCTCGGAGCTGGTGAGCGAGGAACTGCCCGTCGCGACCGTCGGCGACTGGCTCGGACTGCCCAGCGCCGACTGGCCCCGGCTGCGTGAGCTCACCCACGAGCAGGTCTTCACCCAGGAACTGCTCCCCAACGCCAGCCAGCTCGCCCGTTCCGACGCCGCCATGGCCGAACTGCGCGCGTACTTCCTGGACCTGGTGCGCGCCCGGCGCGAACGGCCCGGCGACGACCCCGTCTCCCACTGGATCAGCACCTGGGACGAGCTCGAACCGGACCGGGACAAGGCGGACGAAGCCGTCTACTTCCTCGCCCTGTTCGTCCTGCTGGCGGCGCTGGAGACCACCGCGACCCTGCTGTCGACCATGACGCTCCGCCTCGTCGAGGAGTCCGGTCGCTGGACCCGGCTCGCCCGAGAGCCGGACCTGGTGCCCGCGTTCGTCGAGGAGTCCCTGCGCTTCGACCCGCCCACGCACGTCATCAGCCGGGTCGCCGCGCAGGACACGGTCCTGGCGGACACCGACGTCGCCGCCGGTGAGATGGTCCACCTGATGGTGGGCGCCGCCCACCGCGACCCCGCCCGGTTCCCCGACCCCGACACCTTCGACCCGCTCCGCAACCCCACCCACCTGGCCTTCAGCTGGGGCATCCACTACTGCCTCGGAGCGCCCCTGGCCCGGCTCGAAGCACAGACCCTGCTCCGCCACCTCATCACCCGTCTGCCGAGACTCACCCTGGTCCGCCGCCCCGCGCTGGCGCCCCGGGTCGCGTTCCGGCGCCTGCTGAACCTGGATGTAGCGCTCGCATGAACCCGCCCCGCACCCCCGCCGCCGCCGTGCCCGCCCCCGTAGGCACCCCCGCCGCCGACGCCGCGCACCCCTTCGAGACCGCCCGCGCCACCGCTCCCCTGGCTCTGGCCAGAAGCGGTCCCGTCCTGCACGTCCGCCTCAACCCCGCCGCACAGGACGACGTGGTGAGCACGGCGGTCCTGGACGCGCTCATCAACGTCCTGGACGACCTCCACGACCAGCCCGACGTCCGCGTCCTGGTGCTCTCCTCCCTGGGCGACGACTTCTGCCTGGGGGCCGACCGCCGGGAGTACCAGGACGCCCTGGACAGCGACCCCACCGGTGGCACGCTGCTGCGCCTCGCGGACAAGGCGCACCGCCTGTGCCAGGCACTGGAGAACACCCATGCCGTCACCATCGCCCGCCTGCACGGCAAGGTCGTGGGAGCCGGTCTGGCACTGGCCGCCCACTGCGACCTGCGCGCCGGCGCGGACACCTGCCGCTTCCGCATGCCCGAGGTCGGTCTCGGGCTGGCACCCGCCTGGGGCGGCGCGATGGGCCGGCTGATCGCGGAAGCGGGCGCCGCCCGGATCCGCGAACTCATGCTCACCTGCGAGACGTTCGACGCCGTCACCGCCCACCGCCTCGGCCTCCTGCACAAGGTCGCACCGCTCGACGCCCTGGACGAGACCGTCACCGCCTGGACCAGACCCCTCTCCCGGCGCTCCCCACAGGCCCTGCTGCTGACCAAACGCATGCTCACCGGCTATGCGAAGGCCGCCCGCACGGCCGATCCCGCCCTGCTGGACTCCCATCTCCTCGCCGCTCAACTCACCGGCCACCGCTAGCGGGTACCCGGCGCCCCCGGACCGGACACGCGCGGTCGGGCCCGGGGGTGAGCAGCGGTGAGCACCGCATGGCACGGAAGTGGCCTTGCGGGTGAGCGGCGGATGCCCCGAAGGTGATCTTCGACCCGAGCACGTCGTGGATCAGCGAAAGGCATGGAGATGGCAGCAACTCGCTCCGCACACACGGTCTGGCACGGCAGGCTGCTCGACGGCGAGGCAGTCGTCACGCTCGACTCCTGTGGTCCCGGACGGCTGCCCGTGACCTGGCCGTCGCGAGCCGAGCAGGCCAACGGCCGGACCAGCCCCGAGGAATTGATGGCCGCCGCGCACTCCGGCTGCTTCTCCATGGCGCTGTCCCATGCCCTCACCGTGGACGGCAGCTGCGGCTGGACGAGACCAGGAGGCCGGAGCACCCTCAGCAGATGCACATCGACGTCATGGTGGCGGATCTCGACGTGGCCGAGCCGCAAGTCCTCGCGTTGGGTGCGACGCTGCTCGACGGGTCCGACAAGCCAGTCGGGTACCGGGTGTACGCCGACCCCGTCGGGCATCCCTTCTGCCTCGTCACTCCGCTGAAGTGAACACCGCCCGCGCCTGGTCGCGTGGTAGGGCGAGTGCTGGTCGTGTCCTCGGGGTCAGGCGCCGTCGGCGGGAGGGTCCTCGGGCGGCTGGGGCAGGTCGATGGTGGCCGTGATGCGTTTGCCGACCGGTTCGGGGTGGACCTCCAGGCTCCGGCAGACCGCCCTGACGATCTCCAGTCCGTGCTGTCCGACCCGGACCGGGTCGGCGCCGCGGACCACCGGCAGTCGTGGTTCGGTGTCCCAGACGGTCACCGAGACCGAACCGTCGCGCGCCTCCAGTGTCAGCGACGACGGCCCGGGGGCGTACTTGCGGGTGTTGGTCACCAGCTCGCTCACCACGAGCTGCACGAGGTGCACGATCCGCTCGGGCACCGGCACCCCGTGCTCTTCCCGCAGCCCGCGCAGGAACAGCCCCGCGTGGTCACGAGCCCGGGCGATCGCCTCACCGCCCTCGAAGGCGGCCGACATGGCAGTCGACCGACGGGACAGCGCCCGCCCCTCATCGTCAGCAGCCTGCTGCATAAGCCGCCTCGCACCTACGCCCTTCACGTCACGGCAGTCCGATTACCCCACGAATTCCATCACAGGCGCGGTCCATGCCTTCCCGGCCGGGCGTAAGTACGGGGGCTGAGGTGGTCACGCGGGGGGCACTCGGGGAAGGAATGCGGGACAGAGGTGTCCGGCGATCAGCGAGGAGGCAGGGGCGTGGCGGAGCCGGAGCGGACCGGGAGCACCGGTCCACGGTCCCCCGAGGTGGCCGGCATCACGCCGCAGGGGGCGCTGGCCGCGATCGGCGCGGGGGCGTACATCGTGGACGACAAGGGGTGCATCGTCGCGGTCAACGCCCGGGCCGAGCAGCTGCTGAAGCGGACCGCCGAGGACATGCTCGGCCGCGACGCGCACGATCTGCTGCACCGGGACGCCAGCGGCCAGACCCTGCCGACCAGCCGGTGCAGCATGCGGCAGGCGTTCCACGCCCGGCGCACGGAGCAGGCCGGCGGGGAGTGGTTCGCGAAGGGCGACGGCTCCCTGCTGCCCGTCTCGTGGCTTCTCACCCCCTACGACATCGGTGAGCCCGAGCCCGCGACGCTCGTGGTCTTCCACTGTGACCGGCAGACCAGGAACACGGGCCCGCAGCCGGAGCGGGCGGCCGAGCCGCTGACCGAGCTGGAGCGGCTGGCCCTGCTGGCGGAGACCACCACGCGCCTCACCTCCACCCTCGACGTCGACGAGGCGCTGCGCAGGCTGGTGGCGCTGGTCCTGCCGCGGCTGGCGGACTGGGCGGTCGTCGACCTGATCACCGAGCGCGACGAGGTGTGGCGCAGCGCGGTGGTGCACGCCGACGGCGACACGCTGGTGTACCACGCGGAGCTCCAGGGGCCCATGCCCCCGGTGCCCGAGGAGTCGCCCATGCCCTTGTCCAGAGCGTTGCGCGGGGTGGCCTCGACCCTTGCCGGACCCGGGACCTACCAGCGGGAGCCGGACTCCGGAATCGCCGTCGAGCAGCAGCGCCTGTTCAAGACGACCGGCATCCACTCCGCGGCCATCGTCCCCATCCGCAGCACCCGTGAGGTCCTCGGGGCCCTCACGCTGGGCCGCGCCGACAAGGCGGGCGACTACACCGACGCGGATCTCCCGCTGATCGAGGACATCGCGCGCCGGGCCGCGCTCGCCCTGGACAACGCCCGCCTCTACCAGCGCCAGCGCAAGGTCGCCGAGACCATGCAGAACCACCTGCTCCCCCAGCTGCCGCGCCTGCCCGGGCTGAGGATGATCGCCCGCTACCTGCCCGCCCCGGACGCCTCCCAGGTCGGCGGCGACTGGTACGACGCCTTCCGCCTGCCCGACGGCGCCACCGCCCTGGCGGTCGGCGACGTCGTCGGCCACGACCTTGAGGCGGCGGCCGGCATGGCGCAGGTGCGCAACATGCTCCGCGCCTACGCCTGGTCCCAGCAGAAACCCCCCAGCCGGATCGTCGAACGTCTCGACGAGGCGGTCACGCACATCACGAACGTGCCCATGGCCACCATGATCTTCGCCCGTCTCGAAGCAGCACAGGAGGGCCACTGGGAGCTGCGCTGGACCAACGCCGGGCATCCGCCGCCCCTGCTGGTCAGCCGCGACGGCCTCACCCGGTACCTCCTGGACGGCCACGGCATCCTGCTGGGCACCGGAGCCGGCAAACCCCGGCCCGACGCCTCCGCCGTGCTGCCGCCGGGCTCGACGCTCCTGCTGTACACCGACGGACTCATCGAAGCGGTCGGGCACTCCCTGGACGAGGGCCTGGAGCGGCTGCGCCGGCACGCGGCCGCGCTCGCCCACCGCCCCATCGCCTCCTTCACCGACGAGCTGCTGCGCCGGGTCCGGCCCACCGAGAACGACGACGACGTCGCCCTGCTCGTGCTGCGGACCCCGGCCGAGACGAGGGACGCGTAGGGACCTGCCGCGCGCCTCGCCCTCCGCGGCGGGCGCACGCCCGGAATGGGCACCCTCCCTCCATTGTTGACATGTCAACGGGAACACGAGATGGTTGAATCATCAACCACGCGGAGAGGGTGCACCATGACAGACCTCGTACTCGGCCTCGACACCTTCGGCGACGTCCCGCAGGACGCCGGCGTACCCCTCTCGCACGCGGCCGCCGTCCGGCAGGTCGTGGAGGAGGCGGTGATCGCCGACGAGCTCGGCGTCGACGTCATCGCCGTCGGCGAGCACCACCGTCCGGAGTACTCGATCTCCGCCCCGGAGACCGTCCTGGCGGGCATCGCCGCCCGTACCTCGCGCATCAAGCTCGCCTCCGGCGTGACCGTGCTCAGCTCCGACGACCCCGTGCGGGTCTTCCAGCGCTTCGCCACCGTGGACGCGATCTCCCACGGCCGCGCCCAGGCGATCCTCGGCCGCGGCTCGTTCACCGAGTCCTTCCCTCTGTTCGGCTACGACCTGAGCGACTACGACGTCCTCTTCGAGGAGAAGCTCGACCTGTTCGTCAGGCTGCTCGACGAGAAGCCCGTCACGTGGAGCGGCACCACCCGGGCCGCCCTGGAGAACGCCGACGTCTTCCCGAAGACCGAGTCCGGCCGTCTGGACACCTGGGTCGGCGTCGGCGGCTCCCCGCAGTCGGTCGTGCGCACCGCCCGGCACGGGCTGCCGCTCATGCTCGCGATCATCGGCGGTTCCCCCGCGCGCTTCGGCCCCTACATCGAGCTCTACCAGCGGGCCGCCGAGAAGTTCGGCACCGTCGCGCACCCCGTCGGCATGCACTCCCCCGGGTTCGTGGCCGACACCGACGAAGAGGCCAGGGAACTGTTCTACCCTTCGTACAAGGTGATCCGGGACCGGATCGGCGCGCAGCGCGGGTGGCCGCCGCTGCGCCGTGCGGAGTTCGACGCCGAGGTCGAGCACGGCTCGCTGTACATCGGTTCTCCCGAGACCGTCGCACGCAAGATCGCGGGCGCGGTCGGGACGCTCGGCGTCGGGCGCTTCGACATGATCTACAGCTCCGGGGCGCAGCCGGTGGCCGCCCGTACGCGGGCCGTCGAGCTGTTCGGCGCGAAGGTGGCGCCCATGGTCCGCGACATGCTGGCGGGCTGAGCCATGACCACCGTCGGCATCCTCGGCGCCGGCAAGGTCGGCACCGTGCTCGCCAGGCTCGCCCTCGCCGCGGGGCACGACGTACTGATCGCCGGCTCCGGCGACCCGGAGAAGATCGCCCTCGTCGTCGAGATCGTCACGCCCGGCGCGGTGGCGGTGACCGCGGCCGAGGCGGCGGAACGCGCCGACGTCGTCGTGCTCGCCCTGCCGCTCGGCAAGCACCGCTCCCTGCCCGTGTCCGCGCTGCGCGGCAAGCTGGTGGTCGACGCCATGAACTACTGGTGGGAGGTGGACGGCATCCGGGAGGACCTGACCGACCCGCGCACCTCCTCCAGCGAGATCGTGCAGGCCTTCCTGCCGGACTCGCGCGTCGTCAAGGCGTTCAACCACATGGGCTACCACGACCTGGAGGAGGGTGCCCGTCCGGCGGGTGCCCCGGGACGCAAGGCCATCGCGATCGCCGGGGACGGCGAGGACGACGTCGCCGCCGTCGCCGCGCTCGTCGACGCCCTCGGCTTCGACCCGGTCGTCGCCGGCCCGCTGGCCGAGGGCGTGCGCATGCAGCCCGGCACCGAGCTGTTCGGCGCCAACACCGACGCCGCCGGGATCCGCGCGATGCTCGACCGGTTCCCCGGCACGGACCCCGGCCGCCTCCTCGCCGAGGTGCGCGGCACCGCCGGCTGAGCGCCGCGTACCGGCGCACCGCCGTCCCGCCCGGTGCGCCGGCCGTCGGCGGAAGCACCTGGCCGGGCCTCTCGCCCGGGAGCGGTTGCGGCGGGCCGCTCCCGGCCGGTGCAGCGCGGGAGGTGGGCGCGCTTGAGGGTCCGTGTCACCGTGTTGCGGTGCGCGTGGGTCGGCGGGGCCCGCAGCGAGACGGAGCCGCACCGTCGCGATGGTCCAGGACCGGGCGTCCGCCAACGGCCGCCAGGTGACCGCCCCGTCGTAGGAGACGACCGGAAAGGCAGAGGGCAGCACGGAGCCCGCCCGCGCGGTGGCGGGGCGGGCTTTGTCGGTCGCCGGCGACCGGGAGGGCGGGGCCCGGGCGGCTTGTACCGCCCGGGGACGGGTCAGCCGGCCGGAGTCTGTCCGGCCTTGTCGACGACGTCGATGTCGAGCAGCGCGACCTCGTCGGAGCCGAGGTACTTCAGGTCCTTCTCATTGAAGACCCAGACGTCCCGGTCCTCGCCGTCGCCGAAGGACAGGCCGACGCCCGACCGGCCGGCGGCGTCCTGGGCGTCGCGCACCACGGTCACGCCCGGGATCCTGGCGGCGGCGCGGTACAGGGCCGCGTCCACCTCCGGGAGCAGCGTGGCCTCCTGGAGCATGGAACCGATCATCTCCAGGGCGGCTTCCTCATGGGTGGGCCCCTGGCCCTTCGTGGCGTTCCAGATGTGCTGGTACAACTCGTCGGTGCCGGTGGGCAGCGCCTCCAGTTCCCGGTAACTCGCTCGGTTCGGGTCGGCCTTCAGCGTCGTGTCCTCGGTGCCCTTGCCGGAAGGGCCGGACAGCACCGTGATGCGGGCCAGTCCGTCGCGCGTGCCGTCGACGGCGTGCCAGTCGGAGCGCCGAAGGGTGTCCCGGCCCTGGTCCATGACCTGTCGAGTGCCCTCGGTCAGGGTGTAGACGTACTGGTCGTCGCGCACGCGCGGGGCCTCCTGCGCGGCGGCGACCGTGGCGATGCGGTCCAGCAGCCGGACGGCTTCCGGGTCGGTGGACGGCCGGCCGGCTCCGTCGTCGCCCGCGGTGAGCACCGCCGCGACGAGGGCGGCGGCCGTGGCCACGGGGACGGCGATCGCGGCGAGACGCCGCAACGGCCGGGGGCGGGAGGGGCGTTCGCGGGTGGCGGGAGCGCTCGGCGAGGGCGCTTCGCGGGTGATCTCTCGCATCAGATGTGCCTCCAACTGGGTCAGGCGGTCGCTGGGCAGGACCGGGTCACCCGGGCTCGGCAACAGCCGTGCCATCTCTTCACGTTCGGCGGGGTTCATCGGTATCTCTCCTGTGTCGACCGGGCTGCTGCGGCGCGGTCACCCGGTTCCTGTCCGCGGGAGTGGAGGCGTCTCGTTCTTTCTTCGGCCACCGGCCGCCCGGGGGGCCGGGCGGCACGGCGCGCGAGTTCGTTCTCGGCCAGGCGCCGCAGCCGCTGCCGGGCGCGGGACAGGCGCGAGCGCACGGTGCTGAGCGGAACGCCGAGCGCCACCGCGGCGTCGGCGTAGCTGAGCCCGGACCAGACGCACAGGGCGAACACCTCCCGTTCGCGCGGTCTCAGCCGCTCCAGGGCGGATCGGGCGGCCGCGAGGCGCTCGGTGTCCTCCATCCGGCCGACCAGCGCGTCGGCGAAGTCGGGCTCCGTCTCGGTGCCGGAGCGGCGGTCGGGCAGGCGGTCCAGTGCGGCTCTGTGCCGACGGGCGGCGCGGCGCGTGTTGCGCAGCACGTTGGTGGAGATGCCGAACAGCCAGGCGCGCAGACCGTCGCCGACGTCGTCCTCCTGGCCGGTCCGCGTGGCGAACGCGTCGTCGTCCAGCAGTTTCGTCCGCAGCCGCCAGGCCTCCAGGAAGGTCAACGAGACCACGTCGTCGGCCGTGCTCGGATCTCCGAGCCAGCGGGCGGCGTGGCCGTGCACGGCCTGCGCGTGCTCCCGGAAGAGCTGCGCGAAGGCCTGTGCGTCACCGGCCCGTATCCGGGCGCGTAGAGAAAGGTCCACGTCCGGTCCTGTCCGCCCGCCGCGGGGCGTCTCAGTGATGTGGGTCACGGTCGCGGTCACGCCCGGGACGCGAGGGCGGGGACCGGAATCCGCCCGCCCGTGCGCGGACCGCCGCCGTGAGCGGTTCCAGGTTCCGGCCGAGCAGGTGCGGGGGCGCCGCCGTGATCCCGGCCTGTTCCACGGCGCGCCAGTAGGCGAGGGCCGTGGGACCGTCGACCAGCCCCCGTACCAGGGGCACGTCCGCACCGCAGGCGTGCAGCAGCGACTCGGTCCGGCAGGAGGCCAGGGTGCCGGGGAGGAGGTGCCGCGCCACCGCCTCGGTGGTCGCGACGCGTTCGGGCAGCCCTTCCGCCGGCGTGCGCCGGGTGGCGCCGACCGTGAGCAGGCCCCCGCCCAGGACCAGGACGTCCGCGTCCTCGCGCATGCGGGCGAGTGCCCGGCCGGTGTCGAAGCAGTGCGGGAAGCTGTCGTCCACGACGACGGTGCCGGGACGCAGCCGGTCGATGTCGACGAGGGTGCGGTGACCGCTGACGGCCGCGACGACAAGGCCGGCCTCGTACACCGCGTCGGGCAGGCCGGGGTCCGAGACGTGCACGTCGACCTGTCCGGCCAGACCGCGGTCCCGCAGCGTCCGTGCCAGGTCGCGCAGGCGCGGGCCGCTGCCCGGTACGTCGCACAGCACGAGACGGGCGGGCGGCCGCTCGGCCAGGGTGAGCAGCAACTCCAGCGAGGAGGCGCCGATCGAGCCGACCCCCACCACGGCCAGGTCCGTGTCGGCCAGGTCGCGGTCGGTGGCCGACAGCGCGGCGTGCACCGTGCGCACCACGGAGACGACCGTGGCCGCGTGCCCGGTGGTGATCGCCGCCGGGGCACGGCAGGCGCGCAGCACGTCGAAGCCGTATCCGGTGAGTGAGGGGATCATGCCGGCCAGGGAGACGCTGCGGGCGCCCAGCGCCGCGGCCGTGTCCACGGCGCCGGCGGTGTGAGCGGCCAGGGCGCGCTCGCCGGCGAGTTCGTCGGCGAACAGCGGGAGGGCGACGAACCCGGACCGGCCCAGCGGGGTCGCGGTCGTCTCCAGCAGCCGCGGTGCGCCGTCCGGGAAGAGCAGGCGGCGGATGTCCTCACGGGCCGTGCCGGTCTCCGGAAGACCCGCGAGCCGCGCCAGATGGGCGGGCGCGGGCAGATAGCCGACGAGCGCGGCGTCCAGCGCGGCCCGCCCGCCGGTGCTCCGCCGTGCGGGTCGCACCGCCGGGGAGACGAGCCGGTCGCGCAGCCCTTCCGCGAACGCGGCGAGCGCGGACTCGTCGAAGACCGCCGCCGCACCGCGCACGGTGACCCGCAGCCGGTCCCCGTCGGGCCGCACCGCGAGGAAGACGTCCGTACCGGCGACGGGCGGTGTGAAGTCGCTGTCCTCCTCGTCGTCCCACCGCACCGCCAGGAGGCCGCCGTCACGCGGGCCCAGGGCGCCGAAGTCGAGGAAGGTGAAGAAGAACCGGGACGTCAGCGGCAGTCCGGCGGCGTCCCTCGGGACGATGCCCTCGTGGACACGGGCGGCGGTCGTCTCGTCGACGACCCTGCGCACGCGCCGCGCGAAGTCCTCCCCGGGCGGGGCCTGGTGGCCGGGGCCGTAGGGCCGGACGGCGACGGCGGTCGCGAACGGCCCGAACACGCGGTGGATGTCGGGCAGGGGGTGGTCGCGGCCCGACACCGCCAGTCCGATGATCAGATCCTCCTGGCCGGTGAGGGCGGCGAGCGCCTGGTGGTAGGCGGCGAGCAGCGGCGCGTACAGGGTGGCTCCCGCCTCGGCGGCGAGCTTGCGCAGCGCGCCGACGACGGTGGCGTCCAGGACGAAGCCGTGGGAGAGGAAACCGTCGGAGGCGACGCCGAGGGTGCCGGACGGGTCCGGCTGCCGCGGAACGGCTCCGCGGGCCGGGGCCGGCTGTCGTTGACCGGCTCCGCCGGGCTTGGCCCGCAGGACCGGTTCGGCGTACGGCGCGCACAGGTGGGCACGGCGCCGCCGGGCGCCGTCCTCCTCCGGCCGCGGGTGCGCGTGCTGTCCGGCGAGACGTTCCGCGTGCTCGCGGAACGTGCCGCGCAGCCCGGGCAGTTCGGGCACGGCACCCCGGCTGAGGGCGTCGTGGACGGTGGTGAGTTCCGCCAGGAGCAGGGCGGCGCTGTAACCGTCGCCGATCAGGTGGTGGGCGTGCGCGACGAGCACGTGCTCCTGCGGGGTCAGGGTGAACACGCTCAGGCGCAGCAGGGGCCAGGCCCACGGTTCGAAGCGGCGGCGCCGCTCGTCCTCGACCCGCCGCGCCAGCTCCTGCGGCCCGGACACGGTCGCGAAGGCGACCGGCAGCCGCAGCGACGGGGGCAGTTCCTGCTGCACCGGCGGCCTCGCCCCGGCGGGGAAGACCGTGCGCAGCATGGGGTGCCGGGCCACCAGGGTGTCGACGGCCCGCTGGAAGCGGTCCCGGTCGAGCGGGCCGGTGAGCCGCAGCCGGGCCAGCCAGGTCGCCCCGCTGCCCGGGGCCAGTTCCTCGGCGAGCAGGAAGCCGCGCTGGCCGGGGGTGAGGGGGTAGGCGTCCGGGAACGCCGGGAGTGACGGGTCTCGGTCGCCGGGGGCCGGCGCCGCGCCACCGGCCGTGCGGTGCGGGTCGTCCTCGACTGCCGCCCGCGCAACGGCGGCTTCGGAGCCGACGGCTGCGGCGTCGGCGGCTGTGGCAGCGACGACTGTGGCGTCGACGGTCGCGGCGTCGACGGCCGCGGCATCGACGGCCGCGGCATCGACGGCCGCGGCGAGTGCGGCCAGGGTGCGGTGCCGGTAGACGGCGGTGGGCCGGGGCAGGGGCCCGCGGTGCCGCCGGGCGAGCAGGTCGAAGACCTGGAGGGCCAGCAGGGAGTCGCCGCCGAGTTCGAAGAAGTCGTCGTGACGCCCGACCCGGTCGACGCCGAGCACCTCGCACCAGATGCGGCGGAGGTGCTCCTCCGTGGCGCCCGTCCTCTTCGGCACCCCGTCCGACGCACGCGGCGTGCCCGACGCCGACGGCGTGCCCGCGGCCGGTGTCTCGACCCGCGCCAGGAGCGCCCGCCGGTCGGTCTTGCCGGTCCCGGTCAGCGGCAGGGAGTCCAGCACGGTGATCCGGGCGGGCACCATGTAGGGCGGCAGCCGGTCCGCCAGATACCGACGCAGCACCACCGCGTCCACGCCCTCGCGCGCGTCCGGTGCCGTGAGCGCGTCCGGTGCCGTGAGCGCGACGAAGGCCGACAGTCGTCCCGCGTCGGCCAGTACGGCTGCCTGCGCCACGTCCGGACGGGCCCGCAGCACGGCCTCCACCTCTGCGGGCTCGACACGGTGGCCCCGTATCTTGACCTGGTCGTCGATCCGGCCCACGAACCGCAGCGCGCCGTCGGGCAGCACCTCCACCCGGTCCCCGCTGCGGTACCAGCGGCGGCCGTCCCGCCACACGAACGCGGCCCGCGTCAGTTCGGGTTCGCCCAGGTAACCGGCGGACAGGCCGACGCCCCCGATCAGCAGCTCACCGGTGCCGCCCTGACCGGCCTGCTCACCGCCGGGGCCGGCCACGAGGAGCTCCGTCCCGGCGACGGCACGGCCGATGGGCAGCGCCGTCACCTCGTCGGCGGGGCGTTCGTCGACGACGTGGCAGGTGGCGTTGATGGTCGTCTCGGTCGGCCCGTAGAGGTTCACGATGCGCTGCTCGGGGCCGAACAGGTCGAACCAGCGGCGCACCCAGTCCGCCCACAGCACCTCGCCGCCGACGTGCACGAGGCGCAGCGCGGACAGGTCCGGCAGTCGCTCGCCGCGCCGGAGGCGGTTCTCCGCCGCGGCCAGCAGCCGCTCCCACAGGGACGGCACGGAACTCCACACGGTGATCCGCGCCCGCTCCAGGTACTCCAGCAGCAGTTCCGGGTCGCGCACCAGGTCACGGTCGGCGGTCACCACCGTGGCGCCGGTCAGCAGCGGGGCGAGCAGCTGGCGTACGGAGGCGTCGAAGCACGGGGAGGAGGTGTTGGCGAGCCGGTCTCCGGGGCCGTAGGAGAAGGTGGTCACGGCCCAGTCGAGGTAGTTCTCCATCGCGCGGAACGTGATGGGCACGGCCTTGGGGCGGCCGGTGGAGCCGGAGGTGAAGATGACGTAGGCCGTCGCGTCGGAGTCCGCCGCGGCGGTCCCTTCGAGGAAGTCGTCCGCTGCCCCCGGGGCGGGCCCGCTCGCGAGACCGGATCCGGTGGCGGGGACTGACGCTGTTGTGAGGACGGACCCTGCTGCGGGGACGGGCGCGTTGTCGTCGTCGGCGCATGTTGTGGCCACGGGGACGGCTGTCGTGGCCGTGAGCGCCCGCGCGGCCTGCCGGGTGCGGTCGTCGTGCACGACCACGCGGACGCCGCAGCGGGTCGTCTGCTCCGTCAGCCGGGCCGCCGGATGCTCCGCGTCCAGCGGCACCCATCCGGCGCCCGTGCGCAGGATGCCCACGACGGCGATCACCGTGCCGGGCCCTGGCGAGGTGAGCATGCCCACCAAGTCCCCCCGCCGGACGCCCTGTTGGTGGAGCCGGAGGGCGAGGGCGCGGGTGGCGGCGTCCAGGTCCCGGTAGGTCAGGGCGAGTCGGCCGTCGTCGACGGCGACCGCGTCGGGGTCGGTGCGGAACCGTTCCACGAGACGGCCGACGACGGTCGCCCCGGGAACGGGCGCGGGTGCCGGCGCACGCAGGCCGTTCCGCGCGTCGGGAGAACCGTCCGCGCCCGCCAGCGCGCGGAGTTCCCGTTCGAAGTCGGTCGCCAGGCTGGTCGTCGTGGCGGCGGTGAGGAGACGCTCGGGGACGTTCCAGGACAGTCGCAGCACGGGCCCGTCCTCCCAGACCAGCAGGCTCAGCCGGGTGGCGGCGGAGCCGGTGCCGGCGGCGGTCGGCCGCACGTCGACCGGGCAGTCCGCGTCCAGGGTGGCCGGGAAGCGGGCGAAACTGAAGCTCGCCGGACTCACCGCACGCGGCCCGGAGGCGTCGCCCGGCATCATCCGGGCGAGGTCGAGACTGCTGACGGTGGCGTGCCGTTCGCTCTCCAGCCAGGCCAGGCGTACGCGTTCGGCGAGGCGAGGCAGCGGCTCGTCCGGGTCCGTGTCCAGCAGCAGCGGCAAGGTGTCGGCGAGCGGACCGACCAGCCGGTCGAGTCCGGGCAGCCGGGCGTCCCGGCCGGCCCGGGCGACGTTGACCGCGACGGTCCGGTGCCCGCTCCACCGGGTCAGGGAGCGGGCGTACGCGGCGAGCAGGAGATGGAAGAGGGAGACGTGCCACGCGGCGGCCCGTTCGCGCAGGGCGGCGACGAGACCTTCGTCCAGGGCGCGGTGCACGGCGACGAGGGGCCCGGGGCCGCCCTCGGGGTCGGGGCGGCCGTCGTAGGGCAGGGACAGGGGGGTGTGGTCCGCCAGCCGGGCCGTCCAGTGGGCGAGGTCGTCGGCGCGGACGGCGGGTCGCCGGGCGTCGGTGGCGTAGAAGGCGAAGTCCGCGGCGGGCGGCAGCGGGGAGGGGGTGCGGCCGAGCGCGAGGTCGGTGTAGAGGGTCCACAGTTCCGTGCCGAGCACGTTCAGGCTGTAGCCGTCGGCGGCCAGGTGGTGCACGACCAGGATCAGATGGGCCACCTCGGCGTCCTCGGTCACCAGCAGGGCCCGCAAGGGGGCCTCTGCCGTGAGGTCCAGGGGCCGGTTGGCGAGCTCCGTCTCCAGCGCGCTGAGCGCCGCTCCGCCGCCGGGACACGACCGCGTCTCCAACCTCACCTCGGCTGGCGGGCCCGGCGTCACGATCTGGTGCGGTACCCCGCCGTCGTGCCCGATGCGCACCCGCAGCATGCCGTGCCGTCCGGCCAGCGCGGTGAGGGCGCGGCGCAGCAGGGCGGGATCCAGGGGCCCGCGGACGGTGTGCCGTACCCAGCCGCGGGCCGGGGTCCGCGGATACAGCGCGCTGCTGGTGTGCAGGGCCAGTTGGACGGGGGTCAGCGGGAACGGTACGCCCTCCTCGGTGACCGCGGTGGGGCCGGACGCGTCGCCGTGCGGTGCCGCCGGCCGGGTGCCGTCGGCGGCGGGCCGGGCGTCCAGGTGGGCGGCGAGTTCGCGCACCGTGCGGTACTCGAAGAACAGCGTGGCCGGCAGGTCCCGGCCCAGGGCGCGTTCCAGTCGCCGGACCAGGTCGACCGCCGCCAGCGAGTCGAGGCCGAGCGCGAGGAAGGCCTGGTCCTCGTCGACGGCCTCCTCGGGCAGGTGCAGGGCCTCGGCCAGCAGGCCGCGCACCAGCGGGCGGGTGCCGGACGTCTCGCCGGAGACGGCCGCGGTGCGGGCAGGGCGGTGCGCGGCGGGGACCGCCGGTCCTGGCGTCCCTGCCCGGGGCCCGGTGTCCGTCCGTGCCGGAGTGCTGGTCCGTGCCGGAGTGCTGGTCCGTGCCGGAGTGCTGGTCCGTGCCGGAGTGCTGGTCCGTGCCCGGCCGTGCGCGGCCGTCAGGTCGGCGACGACCAGTTGGGCCGTGTCGACGGCACAGGCCGCGCGCAGCGCGCGCAACGCTTCGGCCGGGGCCAGCGGGGCGCCGCCCGCAGACGAGGGCACGCCGTCCCCGACGGCGGCGGCGAGCCCGGTACGGGCGACGGGGCCGAGGTTCAGCGCCAGCCAGCGGCGCCCGGCGGCGCGTTCGGCCGCGGCGAAGGCGTCGAGGAAGGCGTTGGCCGCCGCGTAGTCGCCGAGCGCGCCCGCGGCGCCGGGAAGCACCGAGGCCACCGAGGAGAAGGCGACGCACAGGCCCGGGCGGTACCCGTGCCGGTCCAGGGCACGAGCCAGCAGCCGGGTGCCGTGCGCCTTGGCGGCCAGCGAACGGTCGGTGTCCCGCGGGCCGGTGCCGCGCAACGACCCCGGCAGGGCCACCCCCGCCGCGTGGAAGACGACATCCGGTGCGGGAGCCTCCGCGAAGAGGGCGTCGAGCTGCCGCTCGTCCGTCACGTCGGCCTGCCGGTAGCGCGCGTCGGCGCCGGACTCGGCGAGTTCGGCCAGCAGCCCGGCGGGGGGCTCCGGGGAGCGGCCGGTGAGGACAAGCGTGGGGCGGCCGCGTCCGGCGAGGTCCCGGGCGAGTGCCGCGCCGAGGCCGCCGGTACCACCGGTGATGAGGTAGACGCCGTCCGCGGGCAGCGGGCCGTCCGCACCCGGCACGTCGGCGCCGGACAGGGGCTCGATGTCGCGCAGCAGCCGGGTGCCGCCCCGCCAGGCGGTGACGCAGGCGCTGGTGGCGGTCGCGGCGATGGTGCCGGTGGCGGTGGCGGTCACTTCCGCGAGGACGGCGTCCAGCCGCCGCTCCCGCGCGTCCTGTGAGGACAGGTCGGCGCAGACCAGCCGAGCGCCCTCGGTCTCCTGCGGGAACGCCAGCGCCAGCCCGGTGAGCAGGGCCTGTTCGGGGCGCGGCCGGGCCTCGCCGTCGGTGCCGGTGCGGTGGGCGTCCTCGGTGAGCACGAGCAGGCGCCGTGCACCGGCCCGGTCGAACTGCCGCACCGCGTGCCGGAAGTCGGCCGCCACCGCCGGTCCGTCGGCGTCCTCCCCCGCCCGTCGCGGCAGGTGCACGACGGTGTGGGCGGAGGTCGTACCCGGCTGCGCCACCGGCACGCCCCGCTCGGCCAGCCACCCGGACAGCTCCCGCACCGCCTCGGCGTCGGGGCCCGTGACGAGGGTGACCGGGGCGGAGGGAACCGAAGCAGCGAGGGCAGCGGCTTCGGTCGACGGCGTGAGAGGGGCGGCCTCGGCGGACGGCGTGAGGAGGGCGGCCTCGGCGGACGGAGCGAGGGAGGCGGCCTCGGCGGACGGAGCGAGGGAGGCGGCCTCGGCGGACGGAGCGAGGGAGGCGGCCTCGGCGGACGGAGCGAGGGAGGCGGCCTCGGGGGACGGCGTGCGGGAGGCGACTGCAGCGGACCTGGTGACGGGGGCCGGTGTCCAGATGACGCGGTGCAGCAGGCGGGCGGGATCCGGGCCGGGCCAGTAGGTGCGCCGCTGGAAGGGGTAGGTGGGCAGCGGCACGCGGCGTCCCGTCGGCGCCAGCGCGGCGTGGTCGACGGCGACACCGCGCGTCCACAACCGGGCGACGGCGCGCAGCAGTTCACCACGTCCGCCGCCCTCCTGGCGCTGCCCGGCGGGCAGGGCGGGCAGCACGGTCACGGGAGCGCCGGGGCGGCCCGCGACGGTGCCGCGCACGGCGGACTGCAGGTCGGTGCCGGGCCCGAGTTCGACGAAGGTGTCGTACCCGTCCTCGGCCAGCCGTCGGACCGCGGCCTCGAACCGGACGGGGCGCAGGGCGTGTTCGCGCCAGTGGTCGGCGTCCGGGGCCGGCTGCCAGTCGGCCGTCAGGGTGCTCAGCAGCGGTATTCGTCCGGTGCCCGGCGACAGGGCGCGTGCGGCGTCGTGCACCGCCCCGGCGGCCGGCTCCATCAGCGGCGAGTGGAAGCCGTGCGCGACCCGGAGCCCGCGCGTGGCGACGCCCCGCGCGGTGAGGTCCGCCAGGGCGTCCTCCACGGCCCGCACCGTGCCGGACAGCACCAGACGGCCGGGGGCATTGCGGGCCGCGACGGCCAGCGCACCGCCCGAAGCGGCCACCAGCGCCGCGACGGCGTCGTCCGCGCCGAGCACCGCGGCCATCGCGCCGCGCTCGGTCAGCTCGGCGACCGCCCGGCCGCGAGCGGCGGCGAAGCGCACCGTGTCGGACAGCGGCAGCAGGCCGGCGGCACAGGCAGCGGCCAGTTCCCCGACGCTGTGGCCGGCGACCGCGTCCGGTACGACGCCCCAGACGCCGAGTTGACGGAACAGCGCCATGCCGAAGGCGACCAGGACGGGCTGGGTGATCTCGGTGCGGGCCAGTTCGGCCGGGTCTACACCGGGATCGGTGCACCAGTGGGTGAGGGTGCGGCCCCGTACCGGGCCGAGCGCGGCGGACGCCTCGTCGAGGGTGTCCCGGAACACCGGTGCGGTGGCGTACAGCCGCGCGGCCATGCCCGGGCGCTGGCTGCCCTGTCCGGGGAAGAGGAAGGCGAGGCGGGGGCGGGTGCGGACGGTCCCGGTCCACACGTCCGGATCCGTGGGCGCGCCGTCCTCCGCCGGGTCGGTCTCCGCCGCCAGGTCGTCGGCCGGGTCACCGGCCCGGTCACCGGCCAGGTCGTCGGCCGGGTGACCGGCCAGGTCTTCGGTCTGGGCGGCGGCGAGGGCGGCCAGCCGCGCGCGCAGGTCGCCGTCCTCGCCGCAGACGAGAGCCAGCCGGTGCCGGTCGTCGTCCCGGGACGTCGCGGCTGTCAGGCACAGGTCGGCCGTGGAGATCCCGGGGTGGGCGTCCAGGTGCGACGACAGGTCGCGGACCAGGGCGCGCAGCGCGGGCCGGGTCGCGGCGGAGAGTGCCAGCACATGGGGGCCACCGTCCGGCCGGGGCCCGTGCGGCGCCTGCCCGGTGGCCTGCTGGAGGACGGCGTGCGCGTTGGTGCCGCCGAAGCCGAAGGCGTTGACGCCCGCGACCAGCGGGCCCCGTGAGGGTGGGACGGGCCAGGTGACGAGCCGCCCGGGCACCCGGAACCCGGACTCGGCGACCAGCGCGGAGGGCGGGTCGGCGTGCAGCGAGGGCGGTACCTGGCCGTGGCGCAGCGCCAGCACGACCTTGACCAGGCCGGGCAGCGCGGCGGCGTTCAGCAGATGGCCGATGTTGGTCTTGGCGGAGCCGAGCAGCCGGGGGTGGTCCCCGGGGAGCGGCGGGAAGGCGTGGGCTAGGGACTTCAGTTCGACGGGGTCCCCGAGGGCGGTGCCGGTGCCGTGCGCCTCGACGTACGTCACGTCGGCCGGGTCGACACCGGCCGCGGCGTGGGCGGCGGTGATGACCTCCCGCTGGCGGGCGGGGTTGGGCGCCATCAGGCCGAGCGAGGTGCCGTCGTTGTTGACGGCGGTGCCGCGCACCACGGCGAGCAGGTCGTCGCCGGCGCGCCGGGCGTCCTCCTCCCGCCGCAGGACGAGCACCGCGCCGCCCTCGCCGGGCACGAACCCGTCGGCGTCGGCGGCGAACGCCCGGCTGCGGCCGGTCGGCGACAGGGCCTGTGCGGCGTGCAGCATCCGGTGCGCGGTCGGGGTGAGATGGAGGTTGGCTCCGCCGACCAGGGCGATGTCGCACTCGCCCGCCGTGAGGCTGCGGCGGGCCAGGTGCAGGGCGACCAGGGCGGAGGAGCAGGCGGTGTCCACGGCCAGGGCGGGGCCGTCGAGGTCGAAGTGCTGGGCGATGCGGGCGGCGAGGAGGTTGGGGAGGTTCCCGGTGAGCGCCGAGGGCGGCAGGCCGGTGCCGCTGTCCTCGGCCGCGCGGTCCAGCAGCTCCCGGTAGCCGCTGTCCCCCGCCGTCGTGAAGACGCCGATGCGGTGGGCGCGGCGGGACGGGCCGGCGTATCCGGCCCGCTCCAGTGCCTCGTGCGCCAGCTCCAGGAGAAGACGGGCCTGTGGGTCGAGGGTGCGGGCCTCCTCCTCGGACATCCCGAAGCGGTCGGCGTCGAAGGCGGCCGGGTCCTCGAGGAAGGCGCCCCAGCGGGCCGCGGGGACCCGGGCGCCGGCCCAGCGGTGCGGTGGCACGGGGGTGACGAGGTCACGCCCCTCGGCGAGCAACCGCCAGTACGCCTCGGGTGTGTCGGCACCGGGGAACCGGCAGGCCAGACCGACGACGGCGAGACCGTCAGGGTCCCGCCGGCCCGCACCGCCGACGGGAAGGGTGCCGACCGTGCCGCCGGGCCCGTCCCGGTGCACGACATCCGCGCCTTGCGCGCCGTCGGCCCGGCCCCCGTCCACGACGCCCACACCTTGCACGTCGTCGGCCCGGCCCCCGTCCACGACGCCCGCACCTTGCGTACCGGCCGGACCGCCCCCGTCCACGACGCCCACACCATGCGTACCGGCCGGACCATCACCCCCTCTGACGCCCACACCATGCGTACCGGCCGGACCACCACCCTCCCCGACGCCCACACCATGCGCGCCAGCCGGACCACCACCCTCCCCGACGCCCACACCATGCGTACCGGCCGGACCACCACTCTCCCCGACGCCCACACCATGCGTACCGGCCGGACCACCACCCTCCCCGACGCCCACACCATGCGCGCCAGCCGGACCGCCACCCTCCCCGGCGTCCACACCGCTCCGCGCCGCGCCGGGCGCGCCCTCCAGAGCGCCGCCGTCCCCCGCGTTCGCCGCACCCCTGTCCGGCTGGGCCAGGAGGTGGTCGACGAGCCCGGCCACCGTGTCCGCCCCGGCGCGCAGGGCCGCTGTCTCCAGCGGGGTGCCGAAGGCGTCCTCCAGCGCGGCCAGGACCTCCATGGCCTTCAGAGAGGTGCCGCCCAGCGCGCGGAACGAGACGTGGGCGTCGATCCGGGAGCCGTCCGTCCCGAGGACCTCGGCCCACACGTCGCGCACCACCCGCTCGACCGCCGCCCGCGACCGCGGCGCGCCGGCGCCCCGTGGGAGCCGCCGTCCGGTGGGCGCGGCCGGGGCGGCGCCGCTTCCGCGCGTGACGACGCGGGAGTACCGGCCCGCTTCGAACCGTTCCCGCAGCACGTGGCGCCGCACCTTGCCGCTGGTGGTCCGCGGGAACCGGCCGGGCGGCAGGGCGACGACCCGCACGTCGTCGTGGAAGAGCGCCTCCCCCACCCGGGCGGCGACCCGTGCCAGCACCTCGTCGGCCGTGCGCGGCGGGCGCGCCCAGGAGACGAAGACCACCACGCGCTCGCCTCCGGTGTCCGGGTCGGTGGACCCCACGACCGCGACCGTGCCGGGCGGCAGTCCCGGCGTGGCGGCGGCGACGTCCTCCAGGTCGGCGGCGTGGTGCTTCAGCCCGTTGAGGAACAACACGTCCTTGTAGCGGCCGGTGACGCACAGCCGTCCGTCCCGCAGGAAGCCCGTGTCCCCGGTGCGCAGCCATCCCCCGGCGGTGAAGGCGGCGGCGGTGGCGTCGGGCAGGCCCCGGTAGCCGCGGGCCGTCTGGGGACCGCGCACCTGGATGTGCCCCACGCGCCGGTCGCCGAGTTCCCGCCCGGTGTCGTCGACGATCCGCACGGCACAGCCGGGGACGGGATGCCCCAGGTCCATGAGTTCGACGGTGGAGCCGGCGGACACGGCGGCGGCCGCCGGGGCGTCCGGGGCGTCCGGGGCGTCCGGGGCGTCCGGGGCGTCCACCGCGCGTCCCCGGCTGAGCGCGGCACGGTCGAGCGCCAGCGGTACGGCGACCTCGCCCGGCGGCGGAAAGGTCACGGCGAGGGTGGCCTCGGCCAGGCCGTACACCGGCTGCAGGGCGTGCGGTGCCAGTCCCGCGAGCCGGGTGCGGCGGGCGAAGTCGCGCCAGACGGACGCGGAGATGGGTTCGGCGCCCACGACGACCCGCCGGACCGTGGCGAGGTCGAAGCGTGCCATGTCCGCGTCGGACAGGCGCCGTGCCGCCAGCGCCAGCGCGAAGTTGGCGGCCGACAGGTGCGTGGCCCGGTGGGTGGTGGCCGTCTCGAACCAGATCGCGGGCCGCCGCGCGAACGTCAGCGGTCCGATCTTGACCTGCTTGGCACGGGCGGCGAGGGGCGCGAGATGCGTGCCGATCAGGCCCATGTCGTGGAAGTACGGCATCCAGCTGACCACCACGTCCTCGGGGCCCAGGTCGGAGACGGCCACGATCTGACGGAGGTTGGCGGTCACCGCGGCGTGGGTGAGTTCGACGCCCTTGGGCACGCCGGTGCTGCCCGAGGAGAACTGCACGAAGGCCAGGCCGTCGGGCCGGTCCTCGGTGGGCCCGCCCAGGTCCTCGCCCTCCCGGGCCTCTTCCAGCCGCAGCACGGCCGCCCCGGCGGGCAGCTGCCGCGCCACGTCCTCACCGGCCGTGTCCACGAACAGCGGCGGCCGGCCCAGGTGCTCCCAGACGGGCCGGACCCGGCGGACGTCCGCCGCGAGCGGCACCGGAACCAGGTCCGCGCCGACGAGACCCCAGAACATGACCTGGAAGTCCTCGCTGCGGTCGGCGACCAGCGGAACGCACGTGCCGGGCCGGACCCCGGCGGCGCGCAGCCCTCCGGCGACCCGCCGGGCGGCGGTCAGCAACTCCCGGTAGGTCACCTCGGCTTCGCTGCCGTCGCCGCGCACGTGGGCGGTCACCTGCCCGGGCCGTTCGCGGGCGGCGTCCCGCAGGACGTTCCACAGGGTGTCGTCGCTCATGGTCCGTTCTCGGTGTTCGGGCCCCGGCACGGGCGGGCCGTCCGCCCGTACGCCGACGGAAGGGAAGCCGTGAGGCAGTGCCTGGGACGTTCGGTACGCGCATCGTCGGGTCGTCGCCGGCTCGGTCGCCGGGGGTGGTGGCGAGACGGCGGCCGCGTGCCGACTCGTCGGCCGCCCCCACCCTACGGGATCAAGGCGGCCCACTCACGGTGTCCTTTCGCCCTGGTCACCGGGATCTCCGGGCATCCGGCACCCAACCCTGGCAGCCGCACGGGGGCAGGTCCTGCGCGCCGGTGCCGGTCCGTTGCGTGGGCGTGACAGGGCGGTCGAGGCGCAGGGCGGGCTACCGCTGCCCGGGGGCCGCGTAGCGGTAGAAGAAGCCCGGCCCGAGCCGTGCTGGCCGTCGAGGCCCCCGACGTCTACGCGCGACTGCGGCGGCTGGGCGCGTGGGAGCAGCACGAGTTCGACTGGTTCACCGAGCACCCGTCCCACCGCGACGGCGACGAACACCTGGTCCTTGTCCGGACGCGCCGCGTTCTGCTGGAGACGGCGCTGTGGTCGTCCGTGCGCGAGGAGCGGAACGTCCGCCTCCTCCAGGGAGCACGTGTACAGGGACTGCTGGCACGGCAGGCCCGGCACGGCGTCCCCCGGGTCACCGGCGTACGGCTCGACAACGGGCGGATCGACGCCGACCTCGTCATCGACGCCGGCGGCAGGCGCTCCCCCGCGGGCCGCCGGCTCTCGGATCTCGGCGCGCCCGCCCCGGAGCGCGAACGGCACCGGGTCGGACTCGCCTACGCCTGCCGCTGGTACCGCCTGCGTCCCGGCACGCGCCCACCGAGCCGGGCCCCCTACACATCCGCGGCGCCCTACGCCCTGAGCATCGCCTTCCCGTCCGACAACGGCCTGGTCGGCGTGGCCCTCGTGTGCACCACCGCCGATCCGACGCTCCCCGCCCTGAACGATCCGCACGTCTTCGACGTCCTGGCGAGGACGTTCCCCTCCTCCGGTGGGCCGCACAGCGCATCGCGGCCACCGCGGACACCGCCACCGATCACGAGGCCTTCGCCCACGCCTACGCGCGGTGGGCACGGCACACCCTCAAGCCCTGGTTCGACGTCCAGGTGACGGCCGACCGCGACAACGAGACGCGGCTGTCCGGCACCGCGACGCCTCCCGCCGGCATCGAGCGCCGGCTGAATGGACCGAAGGGACCAAAGGGGAGCGAAGGGGAGCGAAGGCCGGCACGGGTCCGCGCGCCCGGTGTCCACTCACACGTCGGCGGCCCGGCCCCGCGCCCCGAGGGATCCCAGCAGGGCCAGGGCGTCGGCCGAGGGCGAGCCGGGCTCGGCCTGGAGGACGACGAGTTGCTGCCCCGGCGCGCTGCGGACGGCGAGCGCCTCGTGCCGCAGCTCCATCTCCCCCACCGCGGAGTGGTACATCCGCTTCACCTCGTACGGCGGGACCCGGACGGGGTCACGCGCCCACAGTGAGCGGAACTCGCCGCTGCGGACGGACAGTTCACCGACGAGCTGGAGAACGCGGGGATCGTCGGGCGACTCCGCGGCCGTCTGCCGCAGGTCGGCCACGGCACGGTACTTGGCGCGGTCGGTGTTGCGGTAGAACGTCCTGGCCGCCGGATCGAGGAACAGCATGCGCAGCACGTTGTCGCACTGGGCGAAGTCGGCGTACAGCGCGTCGGCCAGGGCGTTCGTGGCCAGCACGTCCTGGGCGTGCCCGATGATGAAGGCCGGTGTCCCGGTCCAGCCGTCGATCAGCTCCCGCAGGTGCGGGGCGACGCGCTCCACCCGTGCCGGGGACCTGGTCCGGCGTCCGGCCGGCCCGGCCAGGTCGTGCATCCGGCGGGTGTCCTCCTCCCCGAGCCGCAGCGCACGCGCCACCGCGTCCAGGACCCTGCGTGAGGGACGGACCTCTCTGCCCTGTTCGAGCCGCACGTAGTAGCTCGTGCTGACACCCGCCAGGGCGGCCACCTCGTCCCGCCGGAGACCGGGCACCCGTCGGCGGCCGCTGCTGGTGATGCCCACCTCCACGGGGCTGAGGCGTTCCCGGCGGGCGCGGAGGAACCGGCCCAGCCCCGTGACCGTGTCGGGATGCGAGACGTCCATGCGTCGAGGCTAGGGCGGAAAGGCCGTATGAGGACCGGCCGAGCGTGGGTGCGTCGCACCCAGGATCGCCGCTCTCACCGGCCTTCTCAGCGGCCGGAACATGTCTAGCCTGGGGGCATGAGCAATGGGACACCCTTGGGTGACTTTCTCAGAGCCCGTCGAGAGGCCCTGAAGCCGCACGACGTCGGACTGCCCGAGCACGGGCGACGGCGGGTGCCGGGACTGCGCCGGGAGGAAGTGGCGCTCCTGGCCGGTGTCAGCTCCGACTACTACGTCAGGCTGGAGCAGGGACGGGAGCGGAGTCCGTCCCCGCAGGTCGTCGAAGCGGTGGCGCAGGCGCTGAGACTGGACGCGGAGGCCACGGGCCATCTCAACCGGCTGGTCGTCGCCGCCACGCGGCGTCCGCGCGACCAGGGCGGGCAGGAGGACGTCAGCCGGCAGTTGCTGGAGCTGATGGACGGCTGGGAGCACACCCCGGCGTTCGTCCTCGGACCCGCCCTCGACGTCCTGGCGGCGAACTCCCTGGCCACCGCCCTGCACAGCGGGTTCGAGCGGTTCGACAACCTCGCCCGGATGGTCTTCGTCGATCCCGCGGGCCGCGCGTTCTACCAGGAATGGGAACGCGCGGCGCACTCCTGCGTCGCCGAGCTCAGGGCCGCCTACGGCCACGATCCGCAGGCGCGGAGGATCACCGAGGTGGTCACGGAACTGAGCGGCGCCAGCGAGGAGTTCGCGGCACTCTGGCGGTTGCACGAGGTCAAGAGCAAGTCGCAGGAGGGCAAGCACCTCAGACATCCCGAGGTGGGTGATCTGCACATCAGGTTCGCCGCGTTCACCGTCAACGGCGCCCCGCACCAGCAACTGGTCGTCTACCAGGCCGAACCGGCCGGCCCGACGGCGGCGGCCTTCGAGGCGCTCAGGGCCAGAACCACACCGCCGGTGCCCGCTCGGACTCCCGCGTCACCCGGCTCCGGACCAGCCGCCGGGGGCGGGTGACCCGTCATGTGACGAGCCGGCCGGTGCTCGCCTGTGCGATACGGGCACCGGCCGCGGGCCGGATCAGTCCACGACCCGGCTGGTCGGCCGGTAGTTCCACGGCTCGTACTCGGGGTGCCGGGCGGCCCAGCCGGCGATGAAGGGGCACACGGCGAGGAACTTGGTGTCCGCGTCCCTGGCCATGTCCAACGCCGCCCTGGCCAGCGCCGATCCCACGCCGCGGCCCTCGTACGCGGGCTCGACCTCGGTGTGGACGAAGGCGATCACCTGCTTGGCCGGTATGTACTCGGCGATCCCCGCGAGCTGCCCGTCCACGCGGGCCTCGAGGCGATGGTCGGCGTCGTCCCGGACGATGGTGACGTCGGACTTGGCATCCGCCATGAATGTCTCCGTTTCTGAGCGGCCCCCGCCTCGTCGCCGAGGGCGGCCGGCCGGCTGCCACTGTGCTCGGCGCCGCCCGCGGCACGCATCGGCGATGGTCGCCTAGGGCGTTCCACCGCCCCGGGCGGAGGGGGTGACCTGGACGGCCATTGTCCCTCAAGGCACGCTCCCGGCAATTCCGCCGGCCGACCGGACCGGTGTGCCCCGAGGCACCGTCCCTGCGTGGCGCCCTCATCGAGGCGGGCGCCGACCCGCAGGAGCCGACCTCGCCGCGGCGACCCTGCTGCGCCTGCGCCGACGCGGGACGGCGCACCGATTCGCCGCGGCGGTCCTGGAGTTGGCGTGTACGACCTACCTCGCGGGCACCCCCAGCGCCCAGCAGGAGACGGACCACGACGTGCTGCGCGGCATGAGGGACCTGACGCACCCGGAGCTGTCCCCGGCCCAGCGGCGCGACCCGGACCTGTCCCCTCTCTACGCCGACCTGACCGGCCTGCCGCCGGTCCTGTTCGGGGTGGGGACGGCGGACCATCTCCCCGACGCGCCGCACGGAGGCACGGGCCTGCCCACGGTGCTGCCGCACTGGCAGTCCGCGTTGCTGTCCTTCCTGGACGCCCGTGTCACCGGCGCGGAGGCGGGCGTCCTCGACGGGCGCATGGTGTGACGGCGGGCCGCGTCACCGGCCGGACACGGCTCATGACGTGCCGGCCGGTGACGGGGTGTCGTCCTCTCGGTAGAGGACGAGGTGTTCGTGGTAGAGCACGCCGTCGCGCACGTCGCCGGTGGCGGTGAAACCGGTGTCGTCGACGTAGTCGATGTGGTTGCCCGTGACGGTGTAGCGGCCGGTGTAGGCGCTCTTGCGGCCGCCCCGGGCCTCGTCGTAGCGGCCGTCGGGAAGCAGTTCCTGGCGGATGTGGCCGTCGGCGGTGACCCACGTGCCGACGAAGGGGTGAGGTGTGTCGGTGTTCATGTCTCGACGGTCGCCGACCGTCGGCGGGCCGGCCAGGCCGGGTCCTTCCTGGGAGTCGCGCACCCGGTCTCCGACAAGAGGTACTGCCACTTGGTCATGCGGTGCTTCATGCCGACGACGTGCCCGTCCAGTGCGAACGTGCCGTCACCGCGCTGGTGGAGCAGCCGCGCGTCCGGCTGGGGGGGGACCGGTCCACGCGCGGACGGGCTCCAGCGGGAACAGGTGGCACTCGGCGATCAGCGGCGCCTGACGGCCTGAAGCGGCCAGGGCCGTCAGGCCGAAGTGCTGGAACCTGGATCCCCCGGAGATCTACGGGGCGGGGCTCTCGTCGCGTCCCTCAACGGCGGCCATGATCCGCCCCAGGGATACACCGAGTGTTCTCACTTCGTCGGCGTCCAGCGGATCGAAAAACAGCTTCCGCACGGTTTCCGCGTGTCCGGGCGCCGCCGCTTCGATGGTCGCGCGGCCCTTTTCCGTCAGTCGCACCATCGCGCCCCGCGCGTCGTCCTCGCACGCTTCCCGTGCGACCAGTCCGCGTTTCTCCATGCGGCTGATCTGATGGGAGAGCCGACTCCGCTCCCAGCCGACCTCCGCGCCGAGATCACGGGCGCGCAGCACGCCGCCCTCGGACTCCGACAGGGGGGCGAGGAGGGCGTAGTCGGCTGCGGAGATGCCGGAGTCCCGTTGCAGTTGCTGGTCCTGGGCACGCTGGAGCTCACGGCTCAGCCGGCGGTAGGTGGACCAGATCTCGGCCTCGTGCGGGGCCAGCCATCGCGGTTCGGGCATGTGCCCACCCTACCAGATTGTTGACATGTCATTAATCAATGCGCGCATCCTGGGAGCGGCACACCCAGGACAAGCGCAGCCTTCATGCCCCATCGGCGCCCGGGCAGACTCGAATGCGAAAGCAGGAAAACCCCGCACGGGGCAAGCAAATGGAAAGGCATTTCCCATGGCTATCTGGTTCGTCACCGGCGCCTCCCGCGGAATTGGTGCGGAAATCGCTCGTGCCGCTTTGCCCGACGGAAACAAGGTGGTGGTCGCCGCCGTCATCCGGAGCGTGTGCCCGATGACCTGAAGTCGTCCGACGACGTCTTCCCGGTCGCGCTGGACGTCACCGACAACGACAGCATTCCGCGCGCGGTCGAGGCGGCGGTGGACCGTTTCGGCCGGATCGACGTCCTGGTGAACAACGCCGGGCGCGGACTGCTCGGCGCCCTGGAGGAGATCACCGACGCCGAGGCGCGGTCCCTCTTCGCCCTGAACGCCTTCGGTCTCGTCAACGTCACCCGCGCCGTCCTGCCCGTCATGCGCCGGCAGGGCTCCGGCAAGCTGGTGCACATCGGCTCGCGCTCCAGCTTCGAGGGTGAGCCCGGGGTCAGCCTGTACTCGGCGTCCAAGTTCGCCGTCGCCGGCATCAGCGAGGCGCTGTCGATGGAGGTGGCCCCCTTCGGCATCCAGTCCATGGTGGTCGAACCCGGCGTGTTCCGGACCGACTTCCTGGACTCCAGCTCCCTGTCGGTGGCCGCCGACCGCATCGCGGACTACGACGGCACCCCGGCGCACGTGACGCTGGACTGGATCGAGAAGGCCAACCACGCCCAGCTCGGCGACCCGGTCAAGGGCGCGGCCCTCATCGTCGAGGTCGCCTCCGGGCGGAAGCTGCCCACCCACCTGTACCTGGGCCGTGACACCCTCGAACGCCTCGAGGTCAAGATCCGGCAGATCCGCGACGACCTGGAGCCCTGGCGCGAGAAGTCCGCGGCCACGGGCCACGACGACGCCGCCTGACCCACGGGACCGGCGCGCCCCCAGGCCTTCTCACCCGACTGGGCGGAACACCCCTCACCCCCGCCCGGCCCGGCCTGTCCCCCCTCCCCCGCCCCCTCGCACGCACAGGCACCCGCACCTCCACGCGCACACGCACACGCACACGTACACGGATCGAGGTTCCCTCATGTCTGCACTGCTCACCGGTACTCCCCTGGCCGGCCGCGTGGCCGTCGTCTCCGGCGCCTCCAGCGGCATGGGCGCGGCGACCGCCGAACGTCTCGCCCGACTGGGCGCCTCCGTCGCCGTCCTGGCCCGCCGCAAGGACCGGCTCGACGCCCTCGTGGAGGGCATCGGGGCCGTCGGCGGCACCGCGGTCGCCCTGGCCGTCGACGTCACCGACCGCGACGCCGTCATGGCCACCGCCGAGCAGGTCACCGACCGCCTCGGCCGGGCCGACCTCGTCTTCAACAACGCCGGTGTCCAGCTCATCTCCGGGATCGAGGAACTCGAGGTCGACGACTGGCAGCGCCAGATCAACCTCAACATCGCCGGCCTGATGAACGTCATCGCCGCCTTCCTGCCCCACCTCACCGCGTCCGCGGCGACGGCAGGCCCGCCGACCTGATCAACACCTCCTCCATCGCCGCGACCCGCATCCTGGAGAAGTTCTCCGTCTACTCGGGCACCAAGGCCTACATCAGCCACCTCACCCGGCTGCTCCGCGTCGAACTCGGGCGCAAGATGGTCCGCGTCGCCACCATCGAACCCGGCATGGTCGACACGAGATCACCGTCCTGCCCACCGCCCAGGCCATCTAGCACCGTCACACCCCTCGTGCCCGGGTGGGGAGGAGCAGCCGCCCACTGCTCCTCCCCACCGCCGCGTGCGGCACGTCTGCTCAACTGCCCTGGCGTGGAGGGAGCTTGGCTACGTAGTGGTTGCCGATGCCGGGAGGGGAGTGTGCCTGGGAGGGTCGTCGGTGGCGGCCGCGGTCCGGGGCCGCGTCCGATACGACCACGGAGACGACATGGCAGCCAACGGCATCACCTACACCGGTCTCGACGCCCTGCTGGAGCCCGAGAAGTCGGTCATGCTGCTCATCGACCACCAGGGCGCCCAGTTCGCCGGCATGCGCAGCATGGACGCGAGCCTGGTCGTCAACAACGTCACCGCCCTGGCGAAGGGCGCCAAGCTGTTCGACGTACCCACCATCCTGACCACCGTGGTGGAGGACCGCGGCGGCCACCTCATCCACCAGCTGGACGGGACCCCCGGCACAACGCGACCGCCACCCGGGCGTGGTGCGCGGCCTCGGTGAGACGTCCCAGGGACAGGTACGCCTGCGCCATGCCGGTGTGCGTGCGCGCCACGGCCTGGTGGTGCTCTGACTCCCGCAGGAGGTCCAGCACCGGACGGAAGGCGGACAGGGCCCCGTCGTGCTCACCGAGGAGATGCAGGACCTGGCCCAGGCGGTTGAGCGCCCAGGCCTCGTTGTGGGTGTGCCCCTCGGCCCGGTTCAGCTCCACCTGGCGCTCGGCTGTGCGCAGCAGCTCCTCGTCGACGTCTCCCATGCCCGCGCGCACCTGGACGACGTTGCCCTGGATGATGGCGACGAGGGCCCAGCTGTCCTCGTCCAGTCCCTCCGCGGTGCGCACCGCGGCCTCCAGGCTCTCCCGGCCGGCCCGGGCGCCCTGCCGGGCGTAGGTGAGGTAGCCGCGTACGTTCTGGGCGTAGGCCAGGGTGAGGCGGTCGCCGCTGCGTTCGCACAGGGCGGCGGCACGGTCGATCTGGTCCTCCGCCTCCGCCAGGCGCCCGACCTCGGCGAGGGCGTGCCCCAGCGCGTACCGGGCGCGGCCCTCGCACGCCGTGTCGCCGTTGCTCCGCGCGGCGTCGACCAGTGCCCCGGCGGCGGGCCGCACCTCACCGTACGGAAGTTGACGAGGTGCCGGAGTGCGGTGCGGCTCGGCCACGCCGTCATCCCCTCAAGTCGGTGGTGTCCGTGCGTGCGGCACGAGGTGACGGCGTGATCACGTCTGCGCACACGGAACCGAAGTCGGTCATACGCCCGATGATCGCACTGCCACGGCGTCCGGGTTCCCCGTTGCCGGACCCACCCGCCGGTGTCGGTCCGCCCGCCGCCCCCGACCGCACCACACAACCGTCAACCCGGCGCGTCCGTACGCCGTCGGGCCGATTCCCGTGCGCTGGGTGACACCGGCGGGACGCACCCGGGACAAGTCGCGCCCCGCGCAGGGCGAAGGAGACAACAGGGCGGGAACAATCGCCTCCGCCGGTCCGTACCATGCTCTACACCAAGGCGTCCCGCGGCCATCGCGACAGGTGTCACCCGCCGCACGCCTCCCACGCCGAGGAAAGGACAGCACCATGCCCGAGACGACGACGTCCACCACCGAACTGGCCACGCAGTACATCACCCAGGTCAACAGCGACCTGGAAGCCAACGTCAAGGAGCAGGAGCGCATCACCGCGGAAATCGCCTCGCTGCAGGAGCAGCTGGCGTCCGTGCAGCGCGACCACGGCGTCCTGGTGAGCATGCAACAGGCGCTCGGCATCACGCAGGCGCCGGCCGTGCCAGTCACCGGGTCCAAGGGTGCCGCCGTGCCCTCGCCGCGGCGGAAGAAGGCCGGCGCGGCGGCCGGCGCAAAGCAGAAGGCGCGCAAGTCCACCACCGCGCCGGCGAAGAACGCGGCCAGGAAGCCCGCGGCCAGGAAGGCGGCCGCCGCCAAGACGGCCGAGCCGACGCTCGTCGAGCTCATCCGGCGCCATCTCGCCGAGCAGAAGGAACCGCGCTCCGCCGCGGAGATCTCCTCCGCGCTCGGCCAGGCCCACCCCGATCGTGACATCTCCGCGAAGGTCGTACGCGTCACGCTCGAGGGACTCGTGGCCAAGAGCCAGGCCGAGCGCTCCAAGCAGGGCAGGTCCGTCTTCTACTCCGCACCCGCCGACAAAGCGGCGGGTGCCTCCGGCGCCGGGGCACAGTCCGAGGCCGCGGACGCCTGACGGCGCAGGGGCTGCCCAGCCCCTGCCCCCGGGCCGGTCAGCGCCTGCGGCCCCGTGCCGCCCAGCCGCTGCCGACCCCCGCGACCTGCAGGGCGAGCAGCGCGAGTCCGATCAGCATGACGTTGGTCGAGGTGAAGACGTCGTTCGTGGAGATCTCCGCCGCGTTGATGAGGAAGGCGAGGAAGAACAGGACCGCCGCGATGATGCCCAGCACGGTGTGCCTCCTTGGGTGGGATGTGCCTGCCGAGGGTTGCTGTCTCGCGTATGCCCCCGGCGGTTCCGCTCACGCACGGCCGGGCCCGGCGGGACGCGGCGGCGATGTGTGCCCCGTACAGTGGAAAGGGCGGGGCCGCTCGCCCCCTCCGCACCCCTGTGTACGGGAGCACACATGCACCACCCGTCCGGCACCCCGGACGACGACTCCGACGCGCTGTTCGGGCTCGACGCCCTCACCCCCAGGCCCGCCGAGTCAGGCCGGCGCCCTTCCTTCCGCAGCTCCGCCGCGGCCCGCAGGCTGCTGCCCGTGCGGGAGATCTACGCCGAGCCCGCGGCCGCCGCGTCCCCGCGCGGGAGACAGGTCACCTCCCGGTTCCCCGACGCGCAGGTGATCACGGTGGACTCCCACTGGCGCATTCCCGGGCTGCACGGCAACGAGGGCAACGTCGAGCGCTGGGTGCGCGTCAAGGGCGAGACGCTGGTCCTGGGCGAGAAGAAGACCCTCACCACACGCCCCAACGGGCGGTCGGCCGACTGGATCGCTCCGGGTGCCTCCAACGGCTGCGCCATGGCCTGCGCCTACTGCTACGTGCCCCGGCGCAAGGGGTACGCCAACCCCGTCACCGTCTTCACCAACATCGAGCGGATCATCGCCCACCTGGGCCGGCACGTGGCTCGGCAGGGCCGCAAGCCCGAGCCGAACCAGTGCGACCCCGAGGCATGGGTGTACGACATCGGCGAGAACGGCGACTGCTCGGTGGACGCGCTGATCTGCGACAACACCGCTGATCTGGTGCACGCCTTCCGGCAGTGGCCGGCGGCCAAGGCGTCCTTCGCCACCAAGTTCGTCAATCCCGACCTGCTGACCCTGGACCCGCGGGGCCGCACCCGCGTCCGCTTCTCCCTGATGCCGCCGGACGACGCCCGCCTGCTCGATGTGCGCACCTCGCCCGTCGCCGAGCGGATCGGCGCGGCGGCGGATTTCCTGGACGCCGGGTACGAGGTGCACTTCAACCTCTCCCCCGTGGTCGTCCGCCCCGGCTGGCAGGACGCCTGGGCCGAGCTGCTCACGCACCTGGACGACGTCCTGCCGCGGCGGGTGAAGGAGCAGGCGGCGGCGGAGGTGATCATGCTCACCCACAACCAGGAGCTGCACGAGGTCAACGTCGGCTGGCACCCCCGGGCCGAGGACGTCCTGTGGCGGCCGGAGCTGCAGCAGGCCAAGCGCTCCGAGAACGGCGCGCTGAACGTGCGTTACCGCAACCAGGTCAAGGGCGAGGCGGTGCGGTCCCTGCGCACCCTGATCGACCAGCGCGCGCCCTGGCTGCGGGTCCGCTACGCCTTCTGAGTGGCCCGGTGCCGCCGGCCGTGCGGCCGGACGGGGCAAGCTCGCCGAGCGCGTCCGGGTACGCCCGCCGAAGCTGAGGGTGCCCCGCCCGCCGAGTCTGCCGGAGCCCTCATGCCGCTCATGCCTTCTGCCGGTCCCCTGCCCCGGGCCCGTGCCCGCACCGGCACCCGTCCCCGTCCCCGTCCCCGCCACCGGCTCCGCCTCCGCCTGCCCCTGGTCGCCCTGCTCGGCGCCTGCTGTCTCGGCGGGCTGCTCCACGCCCCCGTCGCGGACGCCGCGGCGGGCGGCCCCGGCGGCGCGGGCGAGCACGCCCTGCGCAGGCAGCTCGACGAGCTGGTCAGCACGCCCGGAGGACCGCCGGGTGTCATCGTCGTACTGCAGCGGGACGGCGCACCCCGTGTCCTGCGCGCCGGTGTCGCCGACCTGGAGTCCGGCCGCCCGATCGAGCCGACCGACCACATGCGGATCGCCAGCACGGCGAAGGCGTTCAGCGGTGCCGTGGCACTGCGTCTGGTGCAGGAGGGCGTACTCGGCCTCGACAGCAGCCTCGGCCGCACCCTGCCCCGGCTGCCGCGGGCCTGGCGGTCGGTCACCCTGCGGCAGTTGCTGAACCACACGAGCGGGCTGCCCGACTTCAGCGAGGACCCCGCGTTCCTCGAACTGGTGCGGGCGGACCCGCGCCGCACCTTCGACCCGCACCGGCTGCTGGACTTCGTCGCGGACCAACCGCTGCGGTTCCGGCCGGGGTCGCAGTACAGGTACTCCAACTCCGACAACATCGCCGTCGCGCTGATGGCGGAGGCCGCGACCCGGTGGCCGTACGAGCACCTCCTGGAGCGGATCGTCACCCGTCCGCTCGGCCTGCGCGACACCAGTCTCCCCCTGGGCCACGAGATGCCCGAGCCCTACATGCACGGCTACGCCGTCGAGCCGCCCGCGCCGCCGGAGGACGTCAGTGAGGTGCTCAGCGCGTCCGGGGTGTGGGCCTCGGGCGGGATCGTCTCCACGCCGCGGGACATGACGCGCTTCATCCGCGGCTACGCCGCCGGCCGGCTGACGTCGGAGGCCGTGGTGCGCGAGCAGCGCCGCTGGATCGAGGGCGCCTCCGAGCCGGCCGGCCCCGGCCGCAACAGGGCGGGCCTCGGCATCTTCCGCTACGACACCCGCTGCGGGACCGTGCTCGGCCACACCGGGAACTTCCCCGGCTACACCCAGCTGATCGCCGCGACGCCCGACGGCCGCATGTCCCTCACCGTCTCACTCACCACCCAGGTGAACAGGACACTCGATCCCGCTCTCCTGGAGCGGCTGCGCACGATCGAGGAGGACGCCGTCTGCGCGCTGCTCCGCGGGCGTCGCCGCTGAGCCACCGTTCGTCCGTCCCCGGCCGCCGCGCGCGCCCGTTCCTTGCGTGGTCCGCCACGCCGGTGGTCTGGTCCTGTGGCACAGGGTGAGGGTGTGGACAGCGTCGCCTCGGCGGCGCCACACTCGGCTCGGCCCCTCGCGGGGACGGGGACTCAGGGCGGAGGCATACGGTGACGCGGTCGGCCCGTGCGGCGCCCCGACGCTCCGCCGACTCGCGCGACAGGCCCGCTCGCACCGCTTCGGCGGAAATCCCCGGCCCGGGCTGCCCCGGCCACGACGACCACACCCACGTCGACGGACGCACCGGCCGCTCCTGCTCCGCGCCCAGCCGCGGCCTCCGGCCCACGGCTCAGCCACCCGGGACACCCCTCAGTCAGGAAGGCCAGGAAGACATCATGAGACAACTGGGCCGCGCCATCACGCTGTTCGCGGCGGTGGCCGCGCTCCTCATCGGAACGGGCCTGCCCGCTCAGGCGTTCCCGCAGGCCGCGTTCCCGCTGACGAGCGACGGCAACCGGGGCACCGACGTCCTCGCGCTGCAGCATCTGCTGGCCGCGCGCGGCCGCCCGGTGCCCACGGACGGCGTCTTCGGCTCCGGCACCCGCAGCGCCGTCGTGGCCTTCCAGCAGTCCGCCGGGCTGACGGCCGACGGCGTCGTCGGGCCCGCCACCTGGGGGGCGCTCGTCGTCACCGTACGGCAGGGCGACGACGGTCCCGCGGTGCGGGCCGTCCAGACGCTGCTCAACGCGAAGCGGTCGGCGGGCCTCCCGGTGGACGGGATGTTCGGGGCTGCCACGCAGGCGGCGGTCCGCGCCTTCCAGTCACACGCCGGGATCGGTGCGGACGGCATCGTCGGACCGGCCACCTGGAAGAACCTGCTGTGGCACTACGAGAAGATCGACTTCGGTCCGGGCACCCTGTGCGCGCAGAGCCCCGACGGCAACGCGGACGCGCACTGGGCGACGGCGGGCGCCGTCGCCCAGCTCGAAGCGGCCGCCGCCGCCTTCTCGGGTACGGGGAACGGTCCCCTGCCGGTCGGCGACGCGAGCTTCGAGCACGGCGGGGACATCCCCGGCCACGCCAGCCACGAGGTGGGGCTGGACATCGACGTGTGGCCGATCCGCACCGACTCGGCGCAGTGCACCGCCGGCCGCATCACCTGGCAGTCCGCGACGTACGACCGCGCGGCCACCCGCCGCCTGGTGCAGGAGATCCGGGCCAAGGCCCCCGGGCACGTCGAACTGGTCTACTTCAACGACCCCCAGCTGATCTCGGAAGGGCTCACGACGAGTTACCCGAACCACGACAACCACCTGCACATCCGCTACCGGTAGGAGTCACCCGCCGTGGCCTTCCTCCTGACGCGGCGGGCGGGTGGGCTCAGCGGGTCAGCAGGTCCCGGATCGCCGCCGTGATCTCGTCGGGCACCTCCTCGGCCATGAAGTGCCCGGCCCGGGTGAGCCGGTGGTCCAGGTCCGGCGCCCACGCGCGCCACACCCCGGCGGCGTCGTAGCCGAGGCGTGCGCCCCAGTCCTGCTGGACCACCGTCACCGGCATGGCCAGCTGCGAGCCGGCGTCCAGGTCCGCCTGGTCGTGCGCGACGTCGATGCCCGCCGAGGCCCGGTAGTCGGCGACGATCGACGTCACCGCGGCGGCGCTGGCCCGCAGGTACTCGGCCCGGATCTCCCGGGGCAGGAGGTCCGGGTCGCCGGCCCAGGCGTCGAGGAACGAGCCGAAGAAGGCGTCCGCGCTGTTGGCGATCATCGTCTCCGGCAGGCCCGGCGGTTGCGCCATGAGGAACAGGTGGTAGCCGACCGCCGCCGGGACGCCGTGCAGGACGTCCCACATGTCGAGCGTCGGCACGATGTCGAGGAGGCCCAGGTGCGTGATGGTCTCCGGGTGGTCCAGGCCCGCCCGGAAGGCGACCAGGGCGCCCCGGTCGTGGCCGACGAGGGCGAAGTGCTCGTGGCCGAGGGCCGTCGCCAGGGCCACCACGTCGGCGGCCATGGTGCGCTTGGCGTACACCTCGGGGCCGGTGGCCGCCGGCTTGTCGCTGGCGCCGTAGCCGCGCAGGTCGGGACAGATCACGGTGTGCTCGGCGACGAGCCGCTCGGCGACGTGCCGCCACATCAGGTGGGTCTGCGGGAAACCGTGCAACAGCACGACCGGGCTGCCGCTGCCGCCGACGGCGGCAGCCAGCTCCACCCCGTCCGCACCGGGCAGGCGCACGTGGTCGAAGCCGTGAGGAGTGAGCGTCATGAGGAACCGTCTTCCGGGTGAGGGAGTGGGAGTGGGACTGACCGGACCAGCCTGGGCGAGGGCGATCAGCAGCCGATCAGTACGGCTGGGCGGGACCCGCCCCCGGCACGGAGGATGGGGGCATGCGAATCGACGTACTCGGTGCCGTGCGGGCCTTCGACGACGACGGTCCGGTCGGCCTGGGCGGCCCGCGTCATCGCGAGGTGCTCGCCCGGCTCGTCGCCGCCGAGGGGCGGATGGTCCCGACCGACACCCTCGTCGACGACCTGTGGACCGACCCGCCGGCCCGCGCCGTGGGCGCCGTGCGTACGTTCGTCGCCGCGCTGCGCCGCGCCCTCGAACCCGCCCGGCCGCCCCGCGTCCCGCCGCGCTTCCTCGTCACCGAGGGCCCCGGCTACGCGCTGCGCCTGCCACGTGAGGACGTGGACGTCCTCCGCTTCCAGGACACCCTGGCCCGCGCGCGGCACGACCCGGCCGCCGTCACCGGCCTCGGCACGGTCCTCGCGGCCTGGCGCGGGCCCGCCTACGCCGACGTGACCGGCTCCGCCTGGGCGCAGCGCGAGCGGACCCGGCTGGAGGAGCTGAGGCTGGACGGGGTGGAACTGCGCGCCCGCATCCTCCTCGACTCCGGGGAGGGGGCCGACCTGGTCGCCGAACTGAGGCCCACGTCGCGGAGCATCCCTGGCGGGAACCGGCGTGGGGGCTGCTCGCCCGGGCCCTGCACCGCGCGGGCCGCCAGGCCGACGCACTGGCCACCCTCCGCCGCGCCCGCGCGATGCTCGTCGGTCAGCTCGGCCTCGACCCCGGCCCCGACCTGCGGAACCTGGAGACGGACCTCCTCAACGGAGCCGTACCCGGCGTGGCCGCACGGACGTCATGGACCGGCTCCGGACTCCGGCTCGGCCCGCGCACCACCGTGGATCTGGCCCGCACCCTCGCGCTGGCGGGAGGCGAGGCCCTGGTCCACTCCCGGCGCGACCGCCTCGCCGCCGTCACGGCGGCGGAACGCACCGGCGACCTCTTCCTCACCGCGCGCGTCATCGGCGCCTACGACGTACCGGCCCTCTGGAGCCGGGCCGACGATCCCGAACAGTCCCGGGCCGTCGTCGCGGCCGCCGAGCGCACACTCACCGCGCTCGGCCCCGGCCGCCCCGCCGACCTCGCCGCCCGGCTGCTGGCCACGGTCGCCGTCGAGAGCCGCGGCGCCGACCTGACGGAGCCCGGGCTGGCGTACGCCCGGAAATCCGCCCGGCAGGCGGAGGCGCTGGCACGGGAGCTGGCCGACCCCGCCCTGCTGGCGTTCGCCCTCAACGGGGTGTTCCTGCAGTCCTTCGCCCGTCCCGGGCTCGCCGCGGTACGGGACGGGATCGGCGCCGAGATCCTCGACCTGGCCACCCGGCACGGGCTGCCGGAGTTCGCCGTGCTCGGCCGGCTCGTCCGCCTGCAGTCCGCCTCGGCGCTCGGCGACCTTGACGCCGCCGCCTCGCACGCCGAGTCCGCCGAACGGCTCGCCGCCCTCGCCGAGGCGCCGCTCGTCCCCGTCCTCACCGGGTGGTTCCGGGCCCGGGTGGCGGCCGCGCGCAGCACCGAACCGGGCGGACCGGCCGCCGCCACGGCGGCGGCGCACTACCGCGCCGCCGAGGACGCCCTGCGGACAGCCGGCATGCCGGGGCTGCACCGCGGCCTGTTCCCGCTCGCGCTCCTGGGCCTGCGGCTGCTGCACGACCGGCCCGCCCCCACCGACCCGCGCCTCGACTGGGGCCCGTACCGGCCCTGGGCCCTGCCCCTCGTGCTGCTCGCGCAGGAGCGGGACGAGCAGGCGCGTGCCGCCCTGGCCGCGGTGCCCGAGCCACCGCGTGACCACGTGCAGGAGGCCCTGTGGTGCCTGACCGCCAGGGCCGCCGCGCGGCTCGGCGAGCCCGGCATGGCCGCACGTGCCGCTGCCGCCCTGCGCGCGGCCCGTACGGAACACGCGGGCGCCGCGAGCGGCATGCTGACCCTCGGCCCCATGGCACGCTACCTGGCGGAGGCCGAGGCCTGCGCGGCAGACGGATGAGCGCCGCCGGCCGGCTGCGGACTCCGCTCCGACGCGAGTCGCTGATGGACCGTCACCCGGGGGAAGCGGCGTTCCGCACGGCGCCGTGAACGGCGCGGGCCAGACGGGAACCCCAACGGGAGCGAGGGCCCATGAAGGCCTGGACCTCCTCCTGGCCGGGTTCTGTTCGCGCGGCGACGCACACCGCGTCGGTGGGGGTGCCGGAGCAGTCGTGGCCGGTCTCCAGCAGCGCCTGGACCTTGGCTTCGGTGGCGGTGGCGACCGCGTTGACCAGGGCCGCGTCGGTCAGCGCCACGGGCAGTGCGACGACGATGTTGACGGTGCCCGGCCGCACCGGTGCGCGCGTGCCCCCGGCGGGGGAGGCGGCCCAGCCCCGCACCCCGAGCCCCGCGGTGACGACCGCCTCCACGCCACCGTCGCGGTGGATCCCGTGCTTCCGGACGTCGGCGGCCGTCATCAACCCGACGCCCTCCCCGCGGGCGCCTGCCTCCCGGGCCAGGGCGGCGAGGTGCCGATCCGGATCGGTGCGCCGGTACCCGTGCGGCACCTGCGCGTTGAGGACCCATGCGCGCTCGCCGATGCCGCCGCCGAGCACCGCGCTGCTGATCATCCGCCAGTCGTCGCCCGCCCGCCACAGCAGACCGTGCAGCCGCTCGCCGTTCTCGACGCGCGTGACGTGCTCGACAGACAGGAGTGCCGGAGCGGCGGGGCGGGGCGGGGGAAGGACGGCGGTCACCGGACGGGGACTCCTTCAGGTCGGGAACCGGCCGATCCTATGCCGCGCCGCAGCGACGCGGTCGTCCAGCGCGGACCGGTCGCGCGGAGACCCGGCACCGGTGCACGGGCGTCGGCCGCCGTGCGGGCACGGGTGTCGGCCGCCGTGCGGGCACGGGCCCGTCGCCGATGCCGGCGAGGCGTGGCGAACCGCTCACGCTTCGAGCGGGAACCCAACGTCCGGACCGACGGAGCGTTGACAGGCGGTCGCGGTCCTCCGACAGGGCGACCAGCGACAGGGCCCTCACGTGTCCTCGCCCGGCCCTGCGCCGGGGGCGCCGGCACCGACGGCCGAGACCGGGTTCATGCCTCGCACGCCGGGGGGCGCGGGAGGAGGACGGCTCGCCGGGGTGCGGGGCCGGGCACGAGTGTGCCTGTCCCGTGCCTTCCCGCCGGGGGCGGAAGTGCCCGTTCCGTGGTGCAGTCGGGTCATGACCACACCGGCCGCGGACCGCGACGACGACACCCCGGCGCACCCCGCGACCCGTGACCGCCCCTCCCGGCTGGTCGACATCGCGGTCGCCCTGCTGCTTCTGGTCGCGGACGCGGTCATCGTCGTCGTCGCCGTCATCCTGTTCCTCGTGGTCGGCTTGGGCACCGCGCCGTCCCCGCACTCCCCGCCCACCGCGCGCTCCGACGTTCCCTTCCTGTTGTGGCTCGTCGTCTGGGGGTTCCCGGCCGTGGCCGCGACGAGCGCCGTCGTGCACGCCCGTCTGCGGATGCCGGTCACCGCCGTCGTCCAGGGCCTGTTCACGCTCGCCTGCGTGTTCCTTGCCGTGGTCTGGACGCGCATGCTGCTGGCGTGACCCACGGGACTGGCCGTGCCACCGGCCGGCGCGGCCCGGCCCGCCCTGGGAGCGTTCCCAGGACGGGGTGGCCGCAGGAGGCCTGGGACTCCTCGCCGCGTACGGTCACCGGCTGTGCGTTCGTGTGGGATCTAGGCGGCCCGGCCCGCTGCGGCCACGATGTCGGGCACCACCTCGACGGCGGGCCGCCAGCCGGGACGCAGCGCCGCCTCCGATCCCGTCGTCACCGTGACGAGGCCGAGCGTGGGAACGACCACGACGTGTTGCCCCGCGTAGCCCCCGGCGAAGAACGTCCGGTGTCCGGCCATCTCCGTCACCCACCACAGGTACCCGTAGCCCACGCACTCCGGCGGGCCTCCGCCGGTGTGCGGGCGCGTGGCCTCGGCGGCGTACCCGGCGTCGAACAGCCGCCGCCCGTCCGGGGCGACCCCTCCCGCGCACCACAGACGGCCCAGTGCGAGGAGGTCGAGCGCGGACAGGCACAACTGGCCGAAACCGTACGGCAGTCCGTCCGGGTCGCGCGGCCAGTGCCGGCGGGTGATGCCGAGCCGGCTGAAGAGTCGCCGCGCGGGGTACGTCTCCACGTCCTCGCCCAGCGCGCGGGCCAGGCAGGCCGCCAGGACATGGGAGGCGCCGTTGTCGTACCGGAACCACCGGCCGGGCTCAGACAGCCGGGGGGCCGTCAGGAGCTTGCGCGTCCAGCCGCCGGGGAGTCGCATGACGGCGTCGATGTCCCACTCCCCGGAGGGGTCGGTGCCGCGGGTCATGGTCAGCAGATGCCGCAGGGAGACGTGACGGTCCGCCGTCTCGGGGGCGACCTCGTGGAGCAAGTCGCCCACCGTCGTGCCGAGTCGGAGGCGGCCGTCCCTGATCGCGCAGCCGACGAGGGTGGAGAGCACGCTCTTGGTGACGGAGAAGATGTCCCCCGGTTCGTCCACCGCCCGTCGGCCGTACGCGTGGGCGGCGACGACGCGGTCGCGGTGCGCCACCACGAGGTGTTCGGTGTGTGCGAAGGCCGGTTCCCGCCGGATGCGTGCGTCCGCCTCGGCAACGGCGTCGTCGATGGTCAACGATCCCCTCCATCCGTTCGGCGGCATCGTCCTCGCCTGAGCCGTCGGCGCACAAACCGTTTATCGGCGCACGCCCCTTCCATCGGAGTCCCGCGAGCCGCATCCGGCCCTTACTCGAGATACGCGGCGAGCGGCAGGTTCTGCCTGCGGACGTCGCCCGCGACCAGACCGGCGATCCGCTGCGCACCGTAGGTTTCGAAGTGGGTGCGGTCGTTGCAGAAGAAGGCGCCCACGGGCCCGGAGCCGAAGTCGCCGTCGTGCGGGCAGAAGCGCAGGCCGTTGTAGAGCGAGACGCTGAGCGACTGCAGGTCGACGACCGGGGCCCCGGTGGCGGATCCGACGGCGTAGGTCTCGCCCACGAAGCCTCAGTTCTTCGTCGCCGTGCTGCCGGAGCAGGTGAGGGCGGCGACCGGGGTGAGCAGTACCGGGCGCGCTCCCCTGGCCTGGGCGGCCTGCACCATCGTGGTCATCAACTGGCGGTAGCGGGCGGGGCCGACGTGCCGGGGGCAGGTCGAGGAGGAGTCGTTGATGCCGAACTGGATGAACAGGTAGTCGCCGGCCTTCATGCCGGTGCTCGCGTTCAGCATCCCCTGCCAGCGTGACGAGTACGCGCTGGACGTGAGGCGGCACTCGCCGTCGGTGCCCAGGGTGCCGCTGACGTTCCCCTCGTACATCCAGGTCTGGATGCTGCGGCCGCCCACGGCCTGGTTCCTGACGGTGACATCGGCGTTGAACAAGGCGTCGAACCGGCTGCCCCAGCCGACCGGGCAGGCCGCCGAGCCCGGGTTGGCCACGGTGGAGTCGCCGGCCAGCCATACGGTCACCGGCTGGGCGGCCGCGCGCGGGGCGACGGCTGCGCGTGAAGCGGGGGCCGTGCGCGACGCAGCGGCCGTCCGGGCAGCGGATGCGCTCCGTACGGCGGGCGCCGTCCGCACAGTGGGCGCACTGCGTGCGGCGGGCGCGGTGGGCGCGCCCCGCGCAGGTGCCGTCCGTGCCGCGGTTGTCGCCTCACCGTGCGCGGCAGAGCAGTGCGCCGCGGCCGTGGAGGACCCACCCGTACTCCCGGCGGCGGAGGCCGCGCCGAGTCCGGGGCTCGACAGGGCGATCGTCAGCGCGGCGATGACGGCGGTCCGTACGTTCCTCATCGGTTCCTCCCTGGGGGGCGGCCTCGCCCGGTCGCAGCACCAGGCCGCCGGTCCGGATCCGGGGTTGCCGGTGCCGCCCTCCCCGGTCGGCCGCCCCGCGGGCCGGCGCGCGCGAACGGTGCAGGTGCGGGTCGCGACGGCTCCGGCCGGTCGTCTTCATCACGGTCGCGTCCCTGACTGCGCGGAAGGTGCCGTACGGGGCTCGTCGAGGCAATTCGACTACGGGCGAACCGGGTTGGGGCCGGTTCGCCCGACGCAGTGTTCTGGGCGCCCCCACCGGCTGTCAATCCGCCGGACGGGAAAAACTCACGGTTCCGAACAGGGTCGAACAGTGGCGAACAGTCGATGCGACAGAATCCTTGACGCGCAATCGGCCCGTTCCTAACCTCCCCCTCGTGGGAGCGTTCCCACACCCCCCACGCCCCGGAGGCCACCGTGATCGTGCCAGAACAGCGTCCCCGCACCACGCCACGCCCGTGGCGAGCACCCCACCGGCCGGGCGGCCGGCTCCTCGGCGGCATCTGTGCCGCGGCCCTGGCCGTCTCCACGCTCGTCGCCCTGCCCCGGACCGCCCAGGCG
The DNA here is from genome assembly GCF_056432865.1 of Streptomyces sp. NPDC044921. Taxonomy (NCBI): domain Bacteria; kingdom Bacillati; phylum Actinomycetota; class Actinomycetes; order Kitasatosporales; family Streptomycetaceae; genus Streptomyces; species Streptomyces sp. NPDC044921. Next base: position 445,566 of record NZ_JBWKIF010000002.1, on the reverse strand, counting down.
GCGACCGCCCGCCAGGTCGAGAAGCTCGACCGGGGCCTCACCAGCGTCCACACCGGCAACGGAAACCTCGTGTCCTGGCGCTGGCTGGCCACCGACCCGAACGACGTCTCGTTCAACGTCTACCGGGGCGGCACCAGACTCAACTCCTCGCCCCTCACCGCCTCGACGAACTACTTCGACGCCGGGGCCGCGGACTCGGCCGACTACACGGTCCGCGCGGTGGTCAACGGCACGGAGCAGGCCGCGTCCGCCCGCGCGGTCCAGTTCCGCACCGGCTACAAGGACGTCCCCATATCCCCGCCCGCCGGCGGCACCACCCCGGACGGAGTGGCGTACACCTACGAGGCCAACGACGCCTCGGTCGGCGACCTCGACGGGGACGGCGCGCTCGACATCGTCCTGAAGTGGCAGCCCACCAACGCCAAGGACAACTCCCAGTCCGGCTACACCGGCAACACGATCGTCGACGGCGTCAGACTCGACGGCACCCGGCTGTGGCGCATCGACCTGGGCCGCAACATCCGCTCCGGCGCCCACTACACGCAGTTCCAGGTGTACGACTACGACGGCGACGGCAAGGCCGAGGTCGCCATGAAGACCGCCGACGGCACCCGGGACGGCACCGGCGCGGTCATCGGCAGCTCCTCGGCCGACCACCGCAACTCCAGCGGCTACGTCCTGTCCGGGCCCGAGTTCCTGACGATGTTCAACGGCCAGACCGGCAAGGCGATGCAGAGCGTCGACTACGTCCCGGGCCGGGGCACCGTCTCCTCCTGGGGCGACTCCTACGGCAACCGCGTCGACCGCTTCCTGGCGGGCACGGCCTACCTCGACGGCTCCCGCCCCTCCCTGATCATGGCGCGGGGATACTACACCCGGACGGTGATCGCCGCCTGGGACTGGCGCAACGGCGCCTTCACCCGCCGCTGGACCTTCGACACCACCTCCTCCACCAACAGCGGCAAGGGCTACGACGGGCAGGGCAACCACAGCCTGTCCGTCGCCGACGTGGACGCCGACGGCAGGGACGAGATCGTCTACGGCGCGATGACGGTGGACGACAACGGCAGCGGTCTGTGGACCACGCGGCTCGGCCACGGCGACGCCGGCCACGTCGGGGACCTCAACCCCTCCCGTGCGGGCCTGGAGTACTTCAAGGTCTCCGAGGACTCGAGCAAGCCCGGTTCGTGGATGGCCGACGCCCGTACCGGCCAGATCCTGTGGCAGACGGCGTCCGGCTCCGACAACGGCCGGGGTGTCGCCGCCGACGTCTACGCGGGCAGCGCGGGCGCCGAGGCGTGGTCGGCCGCCGACACCACACTGCGTTCGGCCACCGGAGCCTCCCTCGGCCGGAAGCCCTCCAGCGTCAACTTCCTGTCGTGGTGGGACGGTGACCCCGTCCGTGAGCTGCTCGACGGCACCCGCATCGACAAGTACGGCACCTCCGGCGACACCCGCCTGCTGACCGGCTCCGGGGTCTCCTCAAACAACGGCACGAAGTCCACCCCGGTGCTGTCCGGCGACATCCTCGGCGACTGGCGCGAGGAGGTCATCTGGCGCACCAGCGGCAACACGGCCCTGCGGATCTACAGCACGCCCCACCAGACCGGCAGCCGCATCACCACGCTGCTGCACGACACCCAGTACCGCACGGCCCTGGCCTGGCAGAACACCGCCTACAACCAGCCCCCGCACCCGAGCTTCTTCCTCGGCAACGCCATGCCGACGCCGCCCCGGCCGACGGTCTACACGCCCTGAGCCCACGGGAGCCGCGCAGGCCCACCGGAGCGCTGCCCGCCCATCGGAGGTCTGCCCCCGCACGTGCGCGGCGCCCACTCCTGTCCGCAGGAGTGGGCGCCGCGCAGGTACAGCCGAAGGTCCGTGCCTTCGACGGGTCACGCGTGACGGTGCGTGCGCCGGTTGCCGGTGACGAGGCGGTAGAGGGCGAGCAGGATCATGGAGCCGACGATCGCGGCGATCCAGGTGGAGAGTTCGAAGAAGCCGTCGACGGAGTCGACGCCGAAGATGACCTTGCCGAGCCAGCCGCCGAGCAGACCACCGGCGATACCGATGAGCATGGTGATGACGATGCCGCCGGGGTCCTTGCCCGGCATCAGAGCCTTGGCGATGGCGCCGGCGAGCAGCCCGATGATGATCCAAGCAATGATGCCCATAATGCGTCTCCGCTTCCTCGTATAAAGACGGTGTTAGCTCATCGGGTGCACAGATCCGGCCCGAACAAACGTCTCTGTCTCATAAAGCTCGGTCCGCGGCGGACAAGATCGATTGCCAGAATCACATCAACCACGTTGCTCTTGTGCTGGACGCCAGCGGGAGCTGACGCGGACGGCTCAACTTCACGGCGACCACAGCTTCCTGACGTTCGTGCTGACGGACGGACAGGAGAACGCGAGCCACCGCTGCGAGGACTCCCCCAGCCGGGATCCGCGGGAACTGGTGCACGCCGTGGCCCGCATGATGGAGACCGAGCAGGACAACTGGACGCTGGCCGTCCTGGTGCCGGACCAGATGGGCAAGCGCGAGGCCATGCAGTGCGGCTTCCCGAAGGACAACATCGCCATATGGGACGCCACCAGCACCCAGGGGCTGGAGGAGGCCGGGCAGGTCATCCGGCAGGCCACGGAGAACTTCATGGTGGGCCGCGCGCGGGGCATCCGGGGATCGCGGGCGGTGCTCTCCACCGGCGCGGACGCGATCAACCAGGACACCATCGAGGCGGCCGGGCTCGCCCCGGCCGATCCGTCGAAGTACCAGTTGATTCCGGTGGCGCGCGACGCGGCGATCCGGGAGTGGGTCACCGAGTGCGGGCACACGTACCGCACGGGTGCGGCGTTCTACCAGCTGAGCAAGTCCGAGAAGATCCAGGCGCAGAAGCAGATAGCGGTGCTGGAGAAGAAGACCGACCGTGTGTACACGGGTCCGTCCGCCCGGGCCCTGCTGGGCCTGCCGAACACGGAGGTGCGCGTCAAGCCGGACCACAACGACCACTTCACCATCTTCGTGCAGAGCACCAGCGTCAACCGCAAGCTCGTGGCCCACACGCGGCTGCTGCTCATGCTCTGACAGCCGGAGGATGCCTGTACCGGCCGCCCGGCGCGCGCGGGTGGCACGCCGGGCGGATGGACGGCCGAGCCCGTGAGGGGCCGGCGCCGACCGTGCTCACGGGAGACGCTCACGGGAGATGGTCCGCGCCGGCCTCGCCCTGCTCCGCGAGGCCGAGTTCGCTCACGCGGGAAGGGGTGAAGAAGCGCTCGACGTCGGCGTCCGTGACCTCGGCGAGAGTCCTCGGCGACCAGCGCGGCCTGCGGTCCTTGTCGACGACCTGGGCGCGGATCCCCTCGACCAGGTCGGGCGTGCCGAGGGCGGCGCAGGACACGCGGTACTCCTGGTCCAGGACGCGCTCCAGCGTGCCGAGGGCCCGGGCCCGGCGCAGGGACGCGAGCGTCACCTTCAGGGCGGTCGGCGACTTGGCGAGCAGGGTCTCGGCGGCCTCCTTCGCCGCGGGGTCGCCGTGAGCGAGCAGCCGGTGCGCGATCTCCTCGACGGTGCCGGCCGCGTAGCAGGTGTCGATCCAGTCCCGCCGGTCGGCCAGGGCGCCCGGCGGCGGGGTCCGTACGACGCCGGCCAGCGCCTCGCCCACGGGCAGTTCGGCCAGGGAGTCGAGGAGGGGGCCCAGCGAGGCCGAGGGCACGTAGTGGTCGGCGAGCCCGCACAGCAGTGCGTCGGCGGCGCCGATCCGGGACCCGGTCAGGGCGAGGTGGGTGCCCGACTCGCCGGGCGCCCGGGCGAGCAGATACGTGCCGCCGACGTCCGGCACGAACCCGATGCCGGTCTCGGGCATGGCCACCTGGGACCGCTCGGTGACGACGCGGACGCTGCCGTGGGCCGAGACGCCGACCCCGCCGCCCATCACGATGCCGTCCATCACGGCGAGGTAGGGCTTGGGGTACCGGGCGATCCGGGCGTTGAGGCGGTACTCGTCGCGCCAGAACGCGCGGGAGGCGGAGCCGTCCCCGTCGCGGGCGTCGTCGTGGATGGCGCGGATGTCGCCGCCGGCGCACAGGCCCCGCTCCCCCGCCCCGGTGATGACGACGGTCTCCACGGCCGGGTCGGTCTCCCAGGCGGTGAGCGCCTCGTCGATGCGGCGGACCATCGTGTGCGTGAGGGCGTTGAGGGCCCGGGGCCGGTTGAGCGTGATGCGGGCGGCGCGTCCTGTGGTGTGGAACAGGACGGGTTCCTCGGTTCCGCTCATCGGAGCCCCTCTCCCGGGTCATGGGCCAGGACGACGCGCATGGTGCGGTTCCCCTTCCGGTTCTGGCGGACGACGGCAGAGGACACGTCGTCCGTCCCCGTGCCGGCGACGCATCGTCCCGTCGCCGGGTTCCCACGGTGCCTGATGGCCTGTCCGGCCGGTCCGGCGGGGTGGGGCCGGCCCCGGCGGCAGCCGCGCCGCCGGGGCTGACCCCACCCGCAAACGGGGGGAAGGCCCCACAGACCGGTCGCCGCCCGTCCCGTCAGCGTCCTGGTCCAGGGGTTGCTGCCCCCCGGCCCCGCGTACCCGACGCCGCCGCCTCTCCTGCCAAGGCCCTCGCATGAACCGCCTCGCGCATCCGCCCCGCCGTACCTCCGCACCCAGGCGGCAGGTCGGCGTCCTGACCGCGGTGATCGCGGTTCTCCTGGCCGCGTTCTTCCTCCTGCCGAACGCGCTGACCCACGACGGCGTTCATGCCGGGAACGTCGGGGGGTCGCTCCGCCGGGGCATGGTCGCCTACTGGGACTCCGGCCGCCAGGGCTTCCCCCGGGAGCTGGACGGCGCGGTCGGCTTCTGGTTCCGTTTCCACCTGGTCAAGCCCGGTGTCTCCGCGCTCCTCCTCGCCGCGGTCGTGCTGCTCGGTGTCGTCCTGTGGCGGTGGTCGCGGCAGCGGGCCGGCCGGCCCGGCCGGCTCAGGACCGTGCCGCCCGGGGTGCTCGTCGCGCTGCTCGGGCCCTTCGCCCTCGTCGGCCTGGTGGCCAACGCACAGGGAGCGGCAGCGCCCTTCGCGTCGCTGCTGCCCGTGCTCACCGACGCCGGTGCCGGTGAGGCCGCCGCCACCGTGTCGGAGATCCGCCGCCAGATCGCGGACCACCCCACGGGCCGACCCTCGCCCGCCCTCGCCTTCATGATCAGGGACTTCGCCCTCTATCACGCGGTCCTGGCCGCGATGGCCGCCGTGCTCGCGCTCACCCTGGCCGGTGCCTGCGCCGCCCTCTGGAGACGGCGCAGGATCACGCGCGACACACCGTCGAGGCGCGCGCTCGCACTCGGCGCCGCCGCTTCGGCTGTACTGGCGGTCCTCGCCCTGGTCATAGCCCTGGCGAACACCACCAGTGCGGCACACTCGCCCGAGGCACTCGCCGCCTTCTTCGAGGGAGCGTGGTGAAACGCCCGCCTCGTGCCGCCGGGCTCCCGCGGAGCCCTTCGGGGACGGTCACGGCAGGAGCTCGACGTACCCGTCGCCGCCGTGCACGCGGATGCGCTGGCCGTCCCGGATCAGGCGGGTGGCCCGGTCCACCCCGACCACGGCCGGCAGGCCGTACTCCCGGGCGATCACCGCGCCGTGGGTCATGAGGCCGCCGACCTCCGTGACCAGGCCCGCGACACCGACGAAAAGGGGCGTCCAGCTGGGGTCCGTGTGGGCCGTGACCAGGATGTCGCCCGCCTCCAGATCGGCTTGTGCCATGTCCAGGACGACACGGGCCCTGCCCTCGACCGTCCCGGCGGAGACCGCCAGCCCGATCAGGGCTCCGGCCGGCACGTCCTCGCGCCGGTAGGCCCCGTTGACGGCCTCGCCGTCCGAGGTGAGCACCCGCGGCGGGGTGAGCGCCTGGTACGAGCGGAAGGCGTCCTTGCGCTGCCGGACGAGTGCGGCGTCCACCCGTCCCGAGCGCACCACCTCGTGGAACTCCTGGAACGTGAGGTAGAAGACGTCCTCCCGCTCGGCGAGCACGCCGTCCCGCACGAGTCGCCCGGCCTCCTCCATCAGGGCCTGCTTGTAGACGAAGTAGCGGCTGACGATGTCGTACTTGGGGTACTCGCGGTAGCCGATGAACGTGCGGACCCGGTCGATCATCCGCTGGGCCTCGTCGGCCTTCCGGTCCCCGTCCGGCAGGGCCCGCAGCCGTGCCAGTACGTCCTGTTCCTTCTCCAGCGCCTGCCTGCGTCCTTGCTCGAAACGCCGCCGGGCGGCGCCCGGTGTGAAGTTCCTGACGTTGTCGAGGATCGCCGGCACGAGCGTGCCCGGGCTCTCGCGCCAGCGCGGCCGGGTGATGTCGATCTCTCCGGCACAGCGCATGCCGTACCGGTCGAGGTAGGCCTCGATCGCGTCGCGTGCCTCGCTCCCGCCGGGGAGTTTCGCCAGCTCGTCCAGGAAGTCCTCGTCCTCGACGCCCTGCAGGAAGGCGACCACCTGGGGGTGCGGGCGGATGACATCGGCGACGTCCAGGAGTTCGAGTCCCATCTCCGACGTGATGTTGCCGGGGGCGGACAGCGTGAGCGTGTCAGCCGCGTTCTTCTCCCCCAGCCACTTTCGCAACGTGTCGTTGAGCCACCACGTGGCCTCCATGCCGGCCATGATCACCTGCATGCTCAGGCGGTCGCCCAGCACCCGCTTGTGCTCCTCGAAGGCCTCGAGCAGGAAGTCGAACAGCGCGGGACCGCTCTTCGTCCGGATCTCGCGCCTCAGCGCGGCGATGGACGCCCGGCTGCGCTCGATCAGCCCGGTCACGACGGCCGGATCGGTCTCGATCGGGCTCGGGGCCCCTCCGCCCGGCACTCCGCCGGGCTCCGTGTCCGGGAGCGACGGGACGAAGTCGCCCCGCTCCAGGACGGTCTCCAGGGCGTCCCGGACCAGTGGGTCGCCCCTGCCCACGAGGTCCAGCAGGGCGGCGCGGCTCGCGGGCGAGGCCAGGCGCCGGGTGACGTCGACGAACAGCCTGCCGCCGGCCTCGTGCATCGGCGTCAGGGCCGTCAGCCGCCACATGGAGAGCCCCAGGGGCTTCATGGGATCGGTCATCATCTGCTGGTGCCCGACGGAGACGTACACGTGGTTGTCGTCGTCGCCGGTCTCGGGGACCGGGAACAGGGTCGTGACCGGCCGGCTCTGGACGATCCGGAAGTCGTCGCCGACCAGGCACCATTCGATGTCCTGGGGACGGCCGAAGTGCGCCTCGATCCGCCGTCCGAGCCGCACGAGACGCACCGCCTGCGCATCGGTCAGCGCCGGTTGCCGCTGCCGCTGCGCGTCGATGTCCACCTGGTGCGTGCCACCGCCCGGCAGGGCCTGTACGGCGCGCTGTTTGGCGGCGATGGTACGGGCGACGACCTCGCCGTCGCGCACCGTGAAGACGTCCGGGTCGACCAGGCCGGAGACCAGGGCCTCCCCGAGGCCGAAACCGGCGTCCACGGTGGCGACCCTGCGGTTGCCCGTGACGGGGTCGGCCGTGAACAGGATGCCGGCCGCCTGCGGGAAGACCATCCGCTGGACGACGACGGCCATCTGGACCGTGCGGTCGTCGATGCCGTGGCGCCGGCGGTAGGTGACGGCCCGCTCGGTGAACAGCGAGGCCCAGCACCGGCTGAGGTGCCGCAGGACCGACGGCGTTCCCACGACGTTGAGGTACGTGTCCTGCTGGCCGGCGAACGAGGCCGTCGGCAGGTCCTCCGCCGTCGCGCTGGAGCGCACGGCACAGGCGGCCTCCTCCCCGAGCAGCGCGAGCGCGCGGGTGACCGACGCCGCGACGTCGTCCGGGAGAGGGGTCTCCTCGATGGTGTGGCGGATCCGCGCGCCGAGGACGCGGATCGTCTCGCGGTCGTCCGGATCGACGCGTGCCAGGCGGTCGAGTTCCTCCTCGAGGGAGGCGGCTCGGGCCATGGTCCGCCGGAAGGCGTCCGTCGTCACGCAGAAGCCGTCCGGGACGCGCACGCCCTCGATCCGTGACAGCTCGCCCAGGTGGGCGCCCTTGCCGCCGGCGACCGCGACCTGTGTCTTGTCGATGTCCCGGAGGTCCAGCACGTACCGCCCGTTCATCGCGGCACCTCCGCGGTGGCCGTGTTCCGCTGTGACGACAACTGACGCATGGGGTGCCCCGTTTCCGCAGGTCCTGGTCTCGGCCGTCGATTCTGCGCCGTGCCGGGGGCCTTGCCGCAAGCCCCCCGGTGCGCTATAACGTGAGACAGGCAAGGAGAAATCTCCTTGCCTTTGCTGTTTTCTGCCGCCTGTCGGCGCGCCGCCCGTCCGGCACCGACCGGCCGGCCAACGCCCCCGAGCGCGCCGTGTTCCCGAGGTCGTCACATCGCTGCGAGCCCCGAACGAGCCGGTTGACGCCCTGGAGTTAACGTCGTTAACTTAACGACGTTAACTCACGCCGTAGACAGGGGTGGCCCATGCTGACGATCGACGCCGAAGAGGTCTACGCGCTCGCGCCGTACGCCAGGACGCTCGGAGTGGTGTTCGACGAGATCACGGCAGCCGGCGTCCGGGCCAGGTTGGCGCACGACGTCTCCCTGTCCACGGTGGGCGGCGGGCTCCACGGCGGAGCGCTGATGGGGCTCGCCGACGTCTGCGCCGCCGTGTGCGCCGCCCTCAACGGCCCGCCCGGCGCCGCACCGGCCACCGTGGAGTCGACCACCCACTTCCTGCGGCCGGCCCGCACGGACGTCGTGGCGACGGCCGGTCCCTTGCGGGTCGGGCGCAACACCGTCGTGCAGGTCGACATCCATGACGCCACGGGCGACCTGTGCGCCCGGGTGACCCAGGTGATCACCGCGGTGCGGCCGCAGTCGTCCTGACCCCGTCTCACCTGCCGGGGGGTTCCCGCTGTGACCAGCTCACGCGTGCGCGCCGCCAAGGGCCGGGGCGGGCTGCTGAAGGACCGGTTCCTCGACATCGCCGGCGAACTGCTCGAAGAGGGCGGCGCCCAGGCGCTGACGATTCGCGCGGTGGCGGCCCGGGCGGACGTCAGCCCGCCGGCCGTCTACCTCCACTTCTCCTCGAAGACGGAACTCGTCCACGCGACGTGCCTGCGCGTGTGGACGTCGCTCTTCGCCGAGCTGGAAGCCGTGTCCCGTACGGTCCCGGACCCCGTGACGGCGCTCTTCGAGAACTGTGTCGCCTACATCTCCTTCGGACTGCGCCACCCCGCCCAGTACCGCCTGGTGATGGCCGGGGAGGCCACGGAGGCCAGCCGCCGGAACGCGGACGCGTGCTTCCGGCACTTCCGGGAGAAGGTGAAGGCCTGTCTCGACTCCGGGGTGCCGGTCGACAGCCCGACCGAGACCGCGAGACTGCTGTGTGCCGGTGTCCACGGAGCCGTGTCCCTGCTCATCCACCAGGAGCACGACGTGTGGCCGTCCGACGTCGCCCGCTACGTCCGGCAAGCGGCCTCCTCAGCCGTCCACGGCGCCCTCCTCACCGCTTCCCGCGCGCCCGGGCCGCCTTCCCTGGCCGCCGTGACGCGGTCGCGCCGAACGGCGTGAGAAGCCTGCGCGACGCGTGGTCAGGTCGCGCCGCACAGGCGGTCAGGAGGTCGGCTCGACCGTGCGCGGCCGGTCCGGGGCGGGGCGCAGGACGCCGGCCGCGGCGGCGGCGGTCACGCAGAACAGGGTGAGCAGCAGGAAGGTGTGGTTCAGCGCCATCAGGCGGGTCATCCAGCCGATCACGGCGGGACCCGCGAGCATGCCGATGTAGCCGAGCCCGGCGACACGGGAGACGTTGGTGCCCGCGGCCGAGGGGTCGGCGTGCCCGGCGGCGCTGAACAACTGCGGGATGCAGCCGGACAGGCCCAGCCCGAACAGCGCCCAGCCGGCCAGCGCCGCCCAGATCCAGGGCGAGAGGGCCACGGCCGTGATGCCGACGGCGGCCAGCGCGGCCCCGTGGCGCAGGACGGCGACCGGTCCGAAGCGCGCGGAGACCCGGTCCGCCAGGAGCCGGCCCGCGGTCATGGTGGCGGCATACGTCCCGTAGGCGAAGGCGGCGGTGCTCTCCGGCGCGTCCAGTACGTCCTCCAGGTGGAGGACACTCCAGTCGTTGGCGGCTCCCTCGCACAGCATGACCAGCAGGGCCAGGACGGCGAGGAGCCAGATCCGGCCGGGCACAGGGCGTTTCCCCGCGGCCTCGCCCCCGGCGGCCTGGGCGGGGGCGGCCGGCCCGGCGGGCAGGAGGCCGCGGGCCGCCACCAGGGCGACGACGACGCCGGTCCCCGCGGCGGCGCCCAGCGTCGCGGCCGGTTCCCAGCCGGCGTCGACGGCCGCGGCGCCCGCGAGCGCGGCCAGGACACCGCCCACGGAGAACGTGGCGTGGAACGCCGACATGACAGGCCGCCCGTAGGCCTTCTCCACCTGTACGGCATGGGCGTTCATGCTGACGTCCAGGGTGCCGTTGCCGAAGCCGAACAGCAGCAGGGCGGCTCCCAGGGTCCACGGCTCCCGGGCGAGTCCGGGCAGCACCAGGGTCGCGCCGCACAGCACGCCGGCCGGCGGAACGACGGCGCGCGTGCCGAGCCGGTCGGACAGGCGCCCGCCGGCCTGCATGCCGAGGAAGGCCCCCGCCCCCAGCAGCACGAGGAATCCGCCCAGGGCCGCGTGGCTGATGCCCACGCGCTCCTCGATGGCGGGGATCTGCACCACCCACATACCCAGCAAGGTGCCATTGAGGATGAAATAGACAAATGTCGCAACGCGAGCTACCCGCAGCGCTCTTTCCATGCGCTCACCATAACGAACACCCGTCGTGCTTGAAACACTGATTTACGAACATGACTCCTGTGCGGTCAGCGTGGTGTTGAATCACCGTATGAGCACCGCGGAACGTCACCGACTGATCGCCCAGGCCGTTCAGCGGACGGGTACGGCCACTGTCGCCGAGCTCGCCGGACTGACCGGCGCCTCGGAGATGACCGTCCGTCGCGACCTGGACCACCTGGCCGCGCAGGGCGTCCTGGAACGGTTCCGCGGCGGCGCGCGCACCCTCCTCCTGCGCGGCGAGGAGCCTCCCTTCGCACTGCGCGCCCACGAAGCGGTCGACGCCAAACGCCGGATCGCGGCGGAGGTGGCCGCACTCGTCGACGACGGCGAGACCGTCCTGCTCGACAGCGGTACGACCTGCCTGGAAGTCGCCCGCCTGCTGCACGGGCGGCCGGTCACCGTGATGCCGCTGTCCCTCCAGGCGATCGCGGTCCTCGGTGACGCTCCCGAGCCGACCCGGCTCCTGGTTCCCGGAGGGCGCCCCCGGGCCGGTGAGGGAGCCCTCACCGGCCCCCTCACCCTCGCCTCCCTGGCGGCGCTGCGTTTCGACACCGCCGTCCTGGGCTGCTGCGGCCTGACCGCCGACGACGGCATGACCGCCTACGACCTCGACGAAGCGGCGGTGAAGAAGGCGGCCATCACTTCGGCGCGCCGCGTCGTCGCCGCCGCCGACGGCAGCAAACTCGGCCGCACCACGCAGGCCCATGTCGGCCCCGCGACGCTGGTGCACGTGCTCGTCACCGACACCGCCGCCCCCGCCGACGAGACCGAGGCGCTCGCGGGCCGCGGCATCACGCTCAGGCGAGTCTGAAACCGCCCGGCGCCGAGACGGTCGGGGCGGACGACTGCCCTGCTCTGCCGCCGATCTGACGGAGCATCAGCGGCGGACGTTCGCCCGGACCGCCTCCGCGATGGGTGTCGGGCCCGCGTCGAGTTCGAGGATCTGCCGGCCGATCCCGGGCTCGTGCAGCAGCTCGGCGAGCGTGGCGGCCACGTCCTCACGGGTGATCTCGCCGTGGAACCCGGCCGGTCCGAGGGACACGGTGCCGGTGCCCGGACCGTCCAGGAGGAGGGACGGACGCAGGATCAGCCAGTTCAGGTCGCTGCGGCTGAGCGCGACGTCCGCGCCCTTCTTCACGGCGAAGTAGTACTCGACCTCGTCGCCGAGGTCGCGTTCCCGCCAGGACTCGGGCAGCACCGACACCAGCGCGAAGCGCTCCACACCCGCCAGGCGTGCCGCGTCCATCGCCTTGACGACGCCGTCGCCGTCGACGGCCCTCGTGACCTCCCTGCTGCCGCCGTTCGATCCGGCGCTGAAGACGATCACGTCGACGCCACCGAACGCCGCGGCCAGTTGCTCCGCGGTCATGGTGGAGAGATCACCGACGTGTGCGCGCACGCCGCGTGCGGTGAGTTCGGCCCGCTGCTCCTGCCGGCGTACGAGCCCGTGGACGGAGTCCCCCCGCGAGAGCAGCTGCTGCGTGAGCAGGCCGCCGACCTTGCCGGTGATGCCGATGACGAACACGTCCACGGTGGACACTCCGTTCTCTCTGCGGGACGTTCCGGCTCCGTCGCGGGGCCGATGCACCAGCGGTCAACCGACCGCGCCCACACGGGTATTCCTGCGTCGGGGGTCGCGGGGCGCCGCCCGCACTGCTCCCGGGAAGGCGTGCGCCGGCGTTCGTGTCACGGTCCCCCGGTGCGGGCCCCCTCCAGAATGCCGGCGGTGACGGCGGGATGGGGGTGGGGGAACGCGTGCGCGCCCGGGACCGGCAGGACGCGCCCGGCGGCTGCCCGGCGGGCCAGGAGCCCGGCCCAGTCCGGTGGGCACAGCCCGTCCCGCTCCCCCGCCACGACGGTGACCGGGCAGGTCACCGAGGGCACAACGTCCTCGGGCGCGTCGGCCTGCGCCGAGCGGACGCAGTTCAGCAGTCGGCGCGGACCGGCCCCGAGGTAGGAGGGCAGCACGGTCGGCACGACGTCCGGCGCCTCGTGGACCGCCGTGCGGGCGAGCGCGCCCAGGAGCGGGCGCAACCGCCGCAGGTGGGGCGGGAAGGTCGGGGAGAGCAGGACGAGGGACCGGACTCGCTCCGGGGCGCGTACGGCCGCGTGCAGCGCCACCTGCGCGCCGGTGGAGTGCCCGGCGAGCACCACGGGCTCCCGTGGGACGACGGCCAGCCACCGCGCCACCGTGTCGGCCAGCGCCCCGAGCGTCTCCGGGCAGACGGGCCCGGCCGGATCGCGGAAGCCCGGCACGTCCAGCAGCCGTGCCGGGCCCGACCGGGCACAGTGTCCGAGCGTGCGCAGCAGGTAGCCCGGCGCGCCCAGGCCCGGGACCAGCACGACCGGAACGCCCCGCCGGTCCGCTCGCGGCGTCCCCGCACTGCGCACCACGGCCGCGCCGACACGGTCGTGGCCCACGTACAGGTGCGGGGGCGGCTGCGGCATGCCCGGCGGGTACCCGGCCCCGCGCGTGTCATGGACCCGCGTCGGCCCCGGCGGACGCGGCGGGAGGGACGACGGCGGCTCGGGCCAGCTCGGCGGTCCGCTCGGGTGTGCCGTCGATCGGGACGGCCGCCCCCGTTTCGTCCCTGCCCAGCGGTTCGAGGTCGGCGAGCTGGCTGCGGAGCAGGTCGGGCGGCATGAAGTGGCCCCGCCTGGCGGAGATCCGGGCGGCGATCAGCTCGGGCGAGCCGTCGAGGTGCAGGAAGAACACGTGCGGCGCGGCGGAGGCCAGCCGGTCCCGGTAGCGCCGCTTCAGCGCCGAGCAGGCCACCACGCCTCCGCTGTCCGCGTGCTCCGTCAGCCAGCGTGCGATCTCGTCCAGCCAGGGGCGGCGGTCCTCGTCGTCCAGAGGGTGGCCGGCCCGCATCTTCGCCACGTTGGCCGCGGGGTGGAAGTCGTCCCCCTCGGCGTAGGTGACGCCCAGGCTCCGTGCCAGCGCGCGGCCCACCGTGGTCTTCCCGGAGCCCGACACGCCCATGACCACGACCAGCGGAGCGGAGCTGTGAGACATCCAGAACCTTCCCTTCGGGATCTCGTCGTTCACCGTCTAGAGCTCGATGACCACCTTGACGTCGTCCGGTCGCGGTGTGAACGCCTCCGTGGCGCGCTCCAGCGGCACACGCCGGGTGATCACCCGCTCCAGCCACGACAGGTCGGCCCGGGCCAGCGCGTCGGCGGCCTGCCGGTAGTGGCGCAGATTGGCGTTGACCGAGCCGACCACCGCGTCGTTCTGCAGCACGATCTCCCGGTTGAGGGCGCCCGCGTCCACGGTCATCCTGCGCCCGGCGGGTGACACCCCGGTCAGGCACACCACTCCGTAGGGGGCGGTGCCGGTCAGCGCCGCGAGCACGGGCTCGTTGGCGCCGGTCGCCTCGATGACGACGTCCGGGCGTACGGCGGTGACGATCCGCTCGACGTCGTCGGCGTGGTAGGTGGCGCCCAGGTCCCGTACCAGGCCGGGCTTGGGGCCGTCGGACACCCGGTCGAGGACGTGCACGTCCAGGCCCCGCTGCGTGCCGAGGAGGGCGGCCAGCAGGCCGATGGGCCCCGCCCCGGTCACCAGGACGCGCCGCGGCTCGAACCACGAACGGCCGCCGACGCGTTCGATCTGCTCCCATGCCTTGGCCACCACGGTGGTCGGTTCCATGAGCACCCCGGCGCGGTCCAGGTGCGGCTCCAGTTTCACCGCGTAGTCGGCCTCCACGCACCACGCCTCGGCGCCGTAGCCGTCGATCTCCTTGATGCCGCGTTCGGTGTAGCGGCCGTTGCGGCACATGTCGAACTCGCCGCGGGCGCACGCGCCGCAGGGTTCGGGGTCCGGGCGGCGCACCACCCCGGCGACCAGGTCACCGGCCGAGAAGCCGCTTCCGGGCGGCGCCTGCCGCACCCGTCCGAGGGACTCGTGTCCCAGGACCAGCCGGTCACGGCCGGGCGGGGCCGTGCCGTACTCGCCCCGGACGATCTCCTTGTCGGTTCCGCACACGCCCATCGCCAGGCCGTCCACCAGCAGCTCGCCGGGGGCCGGGGCCGGGTCGGGGACCTCCTCCACCGCTGTGGAGTCCTTGCTGCCGGGCCGTACCGTCACCGCACGCATCGCTCACCTCGTCCCTCGCTCGGTCGGCGCGGAACTGGTACGCGCCGCTGTCCGACCGTGTGTCCCGTGACGGGGGTTTCAGCCCCTGCCGGACGGCTCGGAGTGGACACGGCCGTGTCCGGGCGGAACCACGGCGCGCTTCAGGCGGCGGGCCGCAGCCGCACGCAGCACCCGTCCGGGGCCGGCGCGAGCTCGGCTTCGAGACCGCTGTCGCCGAGCGCGGCGAGCACCCCGCGCAGCAGGTGCAGGTTCATACCGCACACCGTCTCGGTGTGCTCGCGGGCCAGGGCATGGAAGGGGCAGTTGCCCAGCACGATCGCGTCCCCCTCGGGGCGCGGCTCGTAGCCGTGGCGCTCCAGCAGGTCCGTCACGCCGGCCGTCGCGTCCGCGCCCAGTTGCCCGCCCAGTTCCGTCGCCGCGCGGTGCAGCACCCCGCGGACCGGCTCGCCCGTGGCCTCGGCCTCCTCCACGGCGCGGGCGAGCAGCCGGCCGGCCAGTTCGTAGTGCCGCTCGGGGAGGCTGACGCTGACCTCGCGGCCGGAGCGGCGGTAGAGCTTGGCGGGCCGCCCGGCTCCCGGGCCGCTGCGTCCGCTGCGCCGCTCGTACACGACCTCCAGCAGCCCTTCGGACGCCAGCCGGTCCAGGTGGAAGGCCGCCGTCTGCCGCGCCAGCCCGAGGGCCCGGGCGGCGTCGTCCCGGCCGACGGGGCCAGTCCGGCGCACCACGTGCTCGTACAGCCGCCGCCGCGTCGGCTCGTCCAGGGCGGCGACGGCGGAGACGTCACCGCCGGGTGCCGTGCCGGTGCCGGGTGCTTCCTCGGAGTGCTCCACGAACACCAGTGTAAAACCCACGGCCATTGACTAAAGAAACGGAGCGCGCTTCTATCGACAGTGAAAGTTGTCGATAGAAGGAGGGCGTCATGTCGTCCACCACCACGTCCCTCGCACCCCGGCGCGGCCTGACGGCCGACCCCGCCCACCAGGCCTTCTGGATCCTGCGCGCCGGGTTCACCGCGGCCCCCGTCCTGTTCGGGCTGGACAAGTTCGCCAACCTGCTCGTGGACTGGCCCGCCTACCTCGCCCCGTGGCTCGACGACCTGGTCCCGGGCAGCGCCCAGGCCGCCATGTACGCCGTCGGGGTGGTCGAGATCCTCGCGGGCGCCGTCGTCGCCGTGGCCCCCCGGTTCGGCGGCTGGCTGGTGGCCGGCTGGCTCTCCGGCGTCATCGTCAACCTGCTGAGCGTCCCCGGGTACTACGACATCGCCCTGCGCGACTTCGGACTGCTGCTCGGCGCCGTCGCGCTGGCGCGGCTCGCGGTGCGCTACCACGGCCCTCGGCGATCGGGCTGACGCCGCCCGCCGGGACGCACCGGGGGCGGGTGACCGACCGGGCCCGAGTTCACCCGCCCGCACCGGCGAGGCCGCCCCACTCGGCGCCATCCCCGTCGGGGGCCGCGGTTCCGTACCCTGACGGCATGCGCATGCGCCCCACCCTGAGCTGGACCCCCGACGAGGACCCGCGGCCCGGCACCACGGACCTGGAGCCGGTCGCCGACGCGCTCCGCACCGGCGGCGTACTGGTGCTCAGCGGTGCGGGCATCTCCACGGAGTCGGGCATCCCCGACTACCGGGGCGAGGGCGGGAGCCTGAGCAGGCACACGCCGATGACCTACCAGGACTTCGTGGGCGGCGCGCAGGCCAGGCGCCGGTACTGGGCGCGCAGCCACCTCGGCTGGCGCACCTTCGGCCGGGCCCGCCCCAACGCCGGGCACCGGGCCGTGGCCGCGTTCGGGCGGCACGGCCTGCTCTCGGGCGTCATCACCCAGAACGTGGACGGCCTGCACCAGGCCGCCGGCAGCGAGGACGTCGTGGAACTCCACGGGGCCCTGGACCGGGTGGTCTGCCTGTCGTGCGGCGCCCGCAGCCCGCGCCGCGAGCTGGCCCGGCGGCTGGAGGAGGCCAATCCGGGGTTCGAGCCCGTGGCCGCCGGCATCAACCCGGACGGAGACGCCGACCTCACCGACGAGCAGGTCGCCGGTTTCCGGGTGGTGCCCTGCGCGCTCTGCGGCGGCATCCTCAAACCGGACGTGGTGTTCTTCGGCGAGGCCGTTCCGCCGCAGCGCGTCGAGCACTGCCGCGCGCTGGTCCGTGCCGCGGCCTCGCTGCTGGTCCTGGGGTCCTCGCTGACGGTGATGTCCGGGCTGCGCTTCGTCCGTCAGGCGGCGCAGGCCGGAACGCCGGTGCTCATCGTCAACCGGGACCCGACCCGGGGCGACCGGCACGCCCTCACCCGGGTTTCGCTCCCCCTGGGCACGGCCCTCACGGCCGTGGCGGACCGGCTGGGCATCGCCGTGGGCCAGCAGACGGCACCGATCCCGTGACCGGGGGCGGGACTTCGGCGCCGCCCTGCCCCGCTCACACCGCCCGCAGCAGCATCCAGGTGGCCACGGCCAGGAAGAGCACCCCGACCACGCGCTGCATCGCGTACCCCTTCGCCGTCGGCTCGGTCGCCTCGGGGTTCTTCACCCAGCCGCGCTGGAGCCGGCTGTTCAGCCGCCAGAGCAGCTGAGGGCATATCACCTGGACCAGGCCCATGAGCAGGAAGAGACACAGGATCGGGACGAGGGCGGGACTGGAACCGCCGTCCCCGGAAGCGGTCTGCACCATCGACGCGTAGGACATGAACACCGGATGTCCGCCTGTCCCGCCGGGAAACCGGGGCCGGCCGAAGACGGACGACTCAACTCGCGTCCCACAGTGAACGCACAGCCACCGTCCTTCCTCTTGCAGGGCGAAAGCCCGCAACTGAGAGGAACGTGCTGTGCGTTCACGTACACGACGTATACGTCCGCGTCTTTACCCCGCCGGTTCGGTGGTGCTGGCCATCGCCGCCGCGGGGTCCGTCCTGGCCGGCCCGGCCGGCCCCGCGTCCGCCGCCGACGTGGCGGGACGTGCCGATCTGCGGGCGGATGTGAACCGCGACGGGCGGGTCGATGTCACCGGTGGCAGCGACAAGAACGGCGAGGACGGCTGGTCCGTCGAGCGCGGCGCCGTCTACCTGCCCAACATCGACGACGACGCCAGGCGGTGCCCCGTCACCGGGCCCGGCGGCAGACCGCTGTCCGACGCGA
Organism: Streptomyces sp. NPDC044921; assembly: GCF_056432865.1. Lineage (NCBI taxonomy): Bacteria > Bacillati > Actinomycetota > Actinomycetes > Kitasatosporales > Streptomycetaceae > Streptomyces > Streptomyces sp. NPDC044921. The sequence goes on along the minus strand of NZ_JBWKIF010000002.1, from coordinate 427,537 downwards.
AGCTGGCCGCGTGCAACGACGGCTCCGACACGAAGGTCAACGGGACCGAGGACGCCGCCGACCTCGCCCGGATCCGTTCCGTGCCCCTGCCGGGCCTTCCCGCGGACGCCAAGGGCACGCTCAAGATCACCACGGGGGGCGACCGCGCGCGCCTCTTCCTCAAGCGCGCCGGCACCTGGGTGCTGGTGACGGCCCAGACCCGGCTGACCGCGGCCGAGTTGCGTGCCGGTGCGGAGTTCGGCGTGGAGGCCACCGACGTGGTCCGCAACCGAGCGAAGTGGGACGGCCGCGCGGTGGTCCGGCTGACGGTGACCTCCGGCGGGAAGTCCACCTCCGACGCCGTGACCCTGCGCGTCGCCCCTCTGCTGACCCACCATCACCTGCAGAACACCCAGCAGGTGATGGTGACCGAGGTCCAGGGGCAGGGCCCGTACAGCCGTCTGCAGCAGAAGTTCGTCGCCGAGCTCGCGAAGGAGGTCGAGCAGGCCGGGATCGGCACGCCGCTGGTCAAGTTCACCAAGTACGCCGACCCCTGGGCCCAGGACTTCGTCGAACCGGCCTACGTCAGCATGACCGGGCCGGGCGGCCGGCGGCACGTGATGCGCGTGATGCTGCGTTCCGCCCAGCCGGACCGGGACGCCGGCCGGGAGCTGTTCGAGAAGGTGCGCGGCCGCGACGTCGGTGTCGTGCAGGTCACCGACCGGGCGGAGCCCGACGACTGGTCGCTCAACTCCATGGGAAACCTGGAGACCATCCCGCCCTACACGCACAACGGCCGTTCCTACCCGGCCGGGCGGATCATCATGGGCGAGCGCAAGGACAGCGGGGCGCGGCCGTCGAAGGTGATGCGCACCCTGCTCGCGTCGCAGGGCCTGCAGGACCCGCTGCTGCTGGACACCTCCTGGCTGGGCGTGGGGCACGTCGACGAGTTCGTGCAGTTCCTGCCCGCCGACACCCCGCGCGGCTGGCGCATCGGCCTCGCCGACCCGCAGGCGGGGCTGCGGCTGCTGCGCGACGCCCAGCGCGACGGCCACGGCAGGACGAAGATGTTCTCCGTCCCCGGCCGCAGCGACAGCCCGGCGCCCAAGGAGACCATCGACCAGGCGCTCGCCTCCCGTCACCTGGTGGCCGACAACGAGATGGCGGCGCGGCGCATCGCCGCCAACCTGGAGGTCCTCAAGCGCGAGACGGGGATCACCGACGAGGAGGTCGTGCGGGTCCCCGCGCTGTACACCCGTGACTCGGAGGCCTTCACCGCCGAGGGACGGGAGGTTCCCGTGCCGCGCCTGACGCGCATGGGCGCCGGCTCCGGCCTGGTGGACAGCCTCGGTGACTTCGGCCAGCAGAAGTGGCTCGCCGAGAACCCGGCCACCGCGCGGGCGGCGGCCCCGGAGACGGTGACGACCAGCGCGTACGTGCCCGGCGCGGTCAACGGCGTGCTGCTGGCACGCGACCGCTACCTCGCCCCGCGCCAGTGGGGGCCGGTCATCGGCGGCAAGGACGTCTTCACCGAGGCCGTGACCGCCGCCTACCGGCAGGTGGGCATGAAGGTGTCGTACATCGACGACTGGTACACGTACCACCTCGGGATGGGCGAGGTGCACTGCGGCACCAACACCCTGCGCGACGCGACGGCCGCGTGGTGGCAGGGCCCGGCGGCACGTCGCGACGGCGCGTAGGCGGAGGGGAGTTCACCGGCCGGCTCGGCGGCACGGCGGTGGTGGCGTCCGTGGACCCCGCGTTTGGCGGCTGACCTCACCAGCGCTGTGCGGGCGCGTGGACGGCGAGGACGGCGGCGTCGTCGTCCACGCCGGGACCGAGCGCGTCGAGGAGGTCGCGGACGGCGGCGACGGCGTGCCGCGCGGTGGTCGGGGCCAGCGCCCGGACGAAGTCGAGGAGGGCGTCGTCACCGTAGCGGTCGCCGCCGCTCGCCCCGGTGTGCGCTTCGGTCAGGCCGTCGGTGTGCAGGAGCAGGGTGTCGCCGGGTGCGAGGCGGAAGGCGGTGGTGGCGATCGCGGCGTCGGGCAGGACGCCGACGAGCTGGCCCCCGGGGGTGGGCAGGAAGTCGGCCGTTCCGTCGGCGCGGAGGAGCAGCGCGGGCGGGTGGCCGCCGCTGGCCAGGGTGATGTGGAAGCCGCTGCCGTCGCTGTCGGGGGTGAGCAGGCCGAAGACGACGGTGCAGAACCGGGGATCGTCGGCGCTGGAGTACTCGTGGTGGAGGACGGTGTTGAGGTTGCTCAGCACGGCGGCCGGGTCGGGGTCGTAGACGGCCGCGGCGCGCAGGGTGTAGCGGGCCAGGGAGGTGACGGCTGCCGCGGTGGCGCCCTTGCCGCAGACGTCGCCGAGGAAGAGGCCCCAGGTGCCCGCGGCGAGGGGGAACAGGTCGTAGAAGTCGCCGCCGACCTCGTCCGCCGAGGCGATGTGGTAGTGGGCGGCCACGTCCAGGCCCGGCACGTTCTCCAGGGCCGGCGGCAGCAGCGTCGCCTGCAGGGTGGCGGCGAGCTGCTGGAGGCGTTTGCGTTCGCGCTCGGACTCCTGCCGGGCGCGCAGCAGCTCCTCCTCGTAGGAGCGGCGGTCGCGGGCGTCGAAGACGGTGGTGCGGATCAGCAGGGGCCGTCCCTCGCTGTCCCTCTTGACGGTCGAGGTCACCAGGACCGGCAGACGGCCGCCGTCGGCCGTCCTGAGCTCCAGCGCGATGCCGCTGATCTCGCCCTGCATGCGCAGCAGCGGCGCGAAGTGGGTCTCGTGGTACAGCCGGCCGCCGGGGGTGAGGAGGTCGGCGAAGGTCCTGCGGCCGACCAGGTCCGCGCGCCGGTGGCCGAGCCAGTCCAGCAGGGTGGCGTTGACCTTGGTGATCCTCCCGTCCAGCAGGGTGGACAGGAACCCGCACGGGGCGTGCTCGTACAGGTCCTCGGTACTGTCCTCCAGCAGGACCGGGAACGTCCCGTCGTCGTCGTAGGCCCGGCCGCCGCCGGTTCCGGGGGTCATCGGCGGGTCCCGAGGAGGGCGGTGACCGCCTCGACGGACGTCACCGGTCCCGGTTCCGGCTCACGGCAGGGCTCCAGCACGTCCTCCACGGTAGCCGTCCGGGCCGCGGGACCGCTTCCCGGTCCGGCAGGCGGGGTCCCGCACGCTGCCCGCGGGGGCGGGTGGCCGGCCGCGGACGCCCTTACGTCGCGGCGGCGTCCTCGACCGTGTCGCGCAGTTCCAGCAGGCCGTCGACGCCGGTGATCTCGCAGAGCCGCCGCACCGGGGGCGACGGCGCGACCACGCGCAGGGCGGTCGCCTGGTGGGTGAGGATCAGCAGGTTCAAAAACGTCGAGTCCGCGAACGTCACACCGGAGGCGTCCAGGATCACTTTCGGATGGTTGCGGGCGGCGGTCCCGAGCGCGTCGGCCAGGGGCCTGATCGAGTCCATGTCGTAGGCGCCGCGCGCGACGACGACCCGGGCCCCTCGCCGTCCGTACTGCAGCACCGCGGTTCCGGGTGCGGCGGTCCCGGCGGCCTGTTCCGGAAGGGACGCCCCACTGCTGCTCATCAGTGCCGGTCCGGCGGCTTCGTCCCAGGGCACCTCGGGCTCCTCCCTGCGGTTCTCCCTCACGGGAGCACGTCATCCATTGCCGGAAAAGTATGTCATGTATCTGTGTTCTGGCAACGCCCCCCTTAAAATGCCGAGCATGGTTGGAGTGCCCGAATCACACACCGGATGGACGTTCATCACCAGCCACGCGCGTGTCCTGGCGGCCATCGCCGACAACCCGAACGTCCGCATCCGCGAGATCGCCGCCCGCTGCCGGCTCACCGAGCGTGCCGTCTCGCGCATCATCTCCGACCTGGAGCGGGCCGGGTACCTGTCCCACACCCGTGAAGGGCGCACCAACACCTACCGCGTGGAGCCCGACAAGGTGCTGCGGCACCCGGCCGAGGCCGGCCTCCCGGTCGCGTCCCTGCTCTCCCTGCTGGTCCAGGACGAGACCGAACGCACCAGGAAGCCGGTAGCCCCCTGACGACGGCGGGTGCGATCAGCTCAGGGAGCAGCTGTTCGCCAGCGTCGCCGGGTCGGTCCCGGTGGGCCGGGCCACCGTGCGGGAGGCCGGTGGGCGGTCTCCTGAGACGAGCCACTTCTCCAGCGCCGCGAAGGCCGTCCGGTGGCACGGGGTGAGCGGGCGCAGGCGGTCCGGGTGGGTGTCGGCCAGGGCATCGGTATGGGTACCGCCCTCGACGCGGTAGTAGCGGTGCAGTGGGCCGCGGCCCGCCTCGCGCACCATGCGGGCGTAGACGTCGGAGTCCCGGCTGATCGGCAGCAGGACGTCCAGGGTGCCGTGCAGGGTGAGCAGCGGCTTGCCGATCCGCCCGGTCAGTCCGATCCTCTCCACGGCCCTCGCGACCTCGCCGGGCCTGGAGGCGTAGTCGTAGTCGGCGTCACAGGCCGGTGCGCCGGGCGCGCAGAACGGCGTGCCCGCCTCGGTCGGTCCGTCGAACGAGGGGTCCAGTTCCTCGCGGTAGACGCGCTGGGTCAGGTCCCAGTAGACCTGGTGGTGGTACGGCCAGAGGAACTCGGACCCGGGCGGGAAACCGGCGGCGTGCAGGGCCTCGCGCGCCGCACGGGCCCGGGCTCCCCCGGCGGCGTGATCGGGGTAGTGGCGCAGCGCCTGGGGCAGGAAGTGCAGGAGGGTGGGGCCGTCGGGCCGCCAGAGGGTGCCCTCCCAGTCCACTCCCCCGTCGTAGAGCTCGGGGTGGTTCTCCAGTTGCCAGCGCACCAGGTAGCCGCCGTTGGACATGCCGGTCACCAGCGTGCGGGCCGGCGGGCGGTGGTAGTGCCGGGCGGCCGTGGCCCGGGCGGCGCGGGTGAGCTGGGTGAGCCGGTCGTTCCACTCGGCGATGGCGTCTCCGGGCCGTGCGCCGTCCCGGTGGAAGGCGAGGCCGGTGTTTCCCTTGTCGGTGGCGGCGTAGGCGTAGCCGCGGGAGAGCACCCAGTCGGCGATGGCCCGGTCGTTGGCGTACTGCTCGCGGTTGCCGGGGGTGCCCGCGACCACCAGGCCGCCGTTCCACCGGTCGGGCAGGCGGATGACGAACTGGGCGTCGTGCCGCCAGCCGTGGTTGGTGTTGGTGGTGGAGGTGTCGGGGAAGTAGCCGTCGATCTGGACGCCGGGGACCTCGCTGGGGACGGCCAGGTCCTTCGGCGTGAGCCCGGCCCAGTCGGCCGGGTCGGTGTGTCCCGAGGCGATCGTGCCGGCCGTGGTCAGGTCCGCCAGGCACGCGGCCCGCTGGTGCTCGGCTCCCGGTACGCGCACGCGCGTGAGGTGTGCGGCGCAGCCCTCCGATGCCGCGGTGGCGGGCGCGGGGATGAGGGCGAGGGCGGCCAGCGCCAGGGTGGCCGCCGGCCACCGTCGTCGCCGGGAGCGGTCCAGGGGGTGGGTGGAAAGGCGCATGCGGTGCCTCCGCGGTCGCGGTGTGCGTACAGGGACGCGCGGGAGGTTAGGACGGCGATCGGCCGCGGCCTATGGGTCCGGCGACCACCTTCGACCGCCTCACCATGGGTGCCGGTGCCAGGCCGGTCACCGGGCGGGCGCCTGAGCTCTTCGCCGGTGCGGCCCTGCCCTACACGCACGAATACCGTCCGAGCCATAGAGCGCCGTCACACACATCCACGCCACACATGGCGGCCCGGCCCATGTCGACGCCGGCGGGAACGCCCCGATGATGCACGGCACGCCGGTCCCGGGGCTCTCGGGGGCGGCGACGCGCAGTGTTCCCCCCACCAGGAGGCCGTCGTCATGGGACAGTCGCACACCGCGTTCCGCCTCACCGGAAGCCGCCGCTCCGGCCGCCGACGGCGCCGGTGGGTCACCGCCGCCGCGGGGGCCCTGGCCCTGAGCGCGGGCCTGCTCACCGCCGGGCCTCCGGCATCCGCCCTGGAGCCCCGGACGGCTGCCGTGGAACCCCGGGCGGCCACCGCGGAACCCCGGACGGCCGCCGCCGGCCTCACCCAGGTCACCGGCTTCGGCAGCAACCCCGGCAACCTGTCGATGTACACGTATGTGCCCGACGGACTGCCGGCCGGCGCCCCGGTCGTCCTCGCCCTGCACGGCTGCACCCAGAGCGCCCAGGACTACTACGCGCACTCGGGGTGGCCCGAGTTGGCCGACGCGTACGGCTTCGCGCTGGTCCTCCCGCAGACGAGCGGTGCCAACAACGCCAACTCCTGCTTCAACTGGTTCGAGCCGGGCGACAGCGTCCGTGGTCAGGGCGAGGCCCTGTCGGTCCGGCAGATGGCCGGCACGGCCCTGTCGCTGTACGGCGGCGACCCCCGGCGGGTCCACATCACCGGCCTGTCCGCGGGCGGCGCCATGACCGCGAACCTGCTCGCCGCCTACCCCGAGGTGTTCGCGGGCGGGGCCGTCGCCTCCGGGCTGCCCGCGCGCTGCGCGAGCAGCGTGCCGGCGGCGTACACCTGCATGTACAGCCCGCCGGACCGGACTCCCGCGCAGTGGGGGGACCTGGTGCGCGCCGCCGCTCCCGCCGGTACGGGCTCCTGGCCGCGCGTCGCGATCTGGCAGGGCACCGCGGACACCACCGTCGTGCCCGCCAACGCCGGTGAGCTGCGCGACCAGTGGACCGACGTGTGGGGCATCGGCCAGACCCCCGCACGCACCGAGAGCCTGGGCGGGGGCACCTCGCGGAGCGTGTACGAGGACGCCTCGGGCCGTCCCGCCGTGGAGGTCTACACGGTCTCCGGTATGGGGCACGGGCTCGCGGTCGACCCGGGCAGCGGCCCCGGGCAGTGCGGCAGCACCGGCACCTACTACCTCGACACCATCTGTTCCAGTTACCACACCGCCCGGTTCTGGGGGCTCGACGCCGAGCAGGGCGGCGACGCCCTGCCGGCGCCCACGGGCCTGACGGTCACCCGGGCCACCGACTCCTCCGTCTCCCTGAGCTGGCAGCCGGTCGACGGCGCCGCCTCGTACCTCGTGCGCCGCGACGGCGCGAGGGCGGGCGCCACGACCTCGTCCTCCTACACCGACACCGGTCTGGACACGGGTACCACGTACCGCTACAGCGTGGTGGCCGTGGACCCCGCGGGCGCGGAAGGCCGCGTGTCCCCGGTGGTGGCCGCGACCACCACCGGCTTCACGCCCACCTGCCACACGGCCGCCAACTACGACCACACGGTCGCCGGGCGGGCCTACCAGAGCGGCGGCAACACCTACGCCAGGGGCTCCGGCCAGGCCATGGGGCTGTGGAACACGTTCATCCGGCACACCCTCAAACAGACCTCGCCTGGCTACTACGTGGTGGACGACACCGGCTGTCCGGGCTGAGCCGCGCGGTGCCGTCCACCGGTGGGCAGCGGTGAGCGTCAGTCCACGATGAGCTCGGCGCGGACCGCCGGGGCGTGCTCGGTGAGGGCGCCGCCGAAGTTGCCCTCGACCTCCGCCTTCTCCGCCGCGTTCGGATACGGGTTGGTGCACGCGGTGCCCGCGCTGGAGCCGGACATCAGACTGGAACACGGACCGGGCTTGCGGTCGGGCAGGCCCAGGATGTGGCCGAGTTCGTGGGACGAGATCCGGATCGTGTCGTAGCCCTGGTTCACGGCTTGGCGTCCGATGTAGACCGTGCCGTTGCCCAGGGTGGTGGGCAGGGCGCGCGGCCAGCCGTTGTCCGCCAGCACGCGTATGTTCGCGCGCTGCCCGGCGGCTACGGGCCGCAGTTCGACGGCGTCGACGCTCGCGTTCCAGACCGCCGCGCCCCGGTCGACGGCGGCCTTGAACTCGGCGGCGCCGGCGGCGTCGTAGGTCAGGACACGGGCGGCGAGGGGCGCGGCGGCCGGGCCGGGGGAGGCGGCCGCCGCCTGACCGCTCGTCAGGGACAGGGTGACCAGACAGGCGGCGGCCAGGCCTCCTGTCAGCGTACGCACGTGCATGATCGACCTCCTCGTGGGGGAAGGGCAGTCGTGCTCATGACATCCAGGGGTGACTGCCCCGTGGGCGCGGTGATGAATCCGTCAATGCGCACCGCCTTCGGGGCCGCGTGCCGGACAGGAAGCGCGGGAAGCGCGTCGCACGCGACGGCCTTGCGGGCACCGACGACCGCGCCGCTCCGGACGCGGAAGTCGCCCCCGTCGCGAACACCGGGACGGAGTGGGCGAAGAACCAGCCCGGCCGGAGTCACCGGTCCGAGGGGCTGTTCGGGCGGCGGGGCAGGGACGGACGGGCGGTGTCAGCCCCGGCGTCCGCGCAGGCGTCGCCGCAGGGCGGCCGTCAGCCGGACCGGCGCCACCCGCAGCACCAGCGTGCTTCGTGAATCCCGCGGGAGGGGCTTGGCGTAGTAGGGGCGGCCGAACCGGGACGCGCGGAACCAGCGGGTCCCGGTGAGTGTCCGCGGGGGCGGGACGGGAAGGCGGTGCTTCGGGTCGCCCGCTCCCCGGGTCGGGTCCGTGCGGAGGGTCAACGTCCACCGGCCCGGGGGCAGTTCCCTGACCGGCAGCCGGGCGGTGAACCCGGTCTGACCGCCGGCCGGTGTGTAGCGCAGGGGCACCTCCCGCGCCAGACCGGTGTCGTCCTCCGCTCGGAGCGTCATGGCGGTGGCGAGGCGGACGGCCTCGGCGCTCAGGCGTCCGCCGACGACGAGCGTGCCCCGGGCGGACGTGTCCCAGGCGACCTCGGTCACCTGGCAGGGCGGTGCGGCGGGCGTGGGCCGGATCTCCAGGGAGAGGTTGCCGTGCGGGGTGAGGAAGGGCCGTGCGGTGGTGGGAGTCCCTCCGGGCCGGGAGGCGCCGTGCAGCTCTCGCGGGGGTGGGTCCGTCCGGCCGCCGTCCTGGTCGTCGGTGCGGGCCTGCCGGACCCTGACGGTCCGGGCGACTCCGTCGGCGCGCACCTCCAGGTGCAGGTCCCACACTCCCGTGCCGAGCGGGGCGCCCGAGTCCACGGTGGCGAGGTCCAGGACGGCGGTGAAGGCCGCCGCCGGGTCCGTGTCACCGCCCCTGTGCGGGCCGGACCGTTGCGCGGCGGACCGGTGCGCGGCGGTGCCGACGCGCACGGGCAGGCGCAGGTCGGGGTGCGGGAAGCCGCGTGGCCGCAGGATCAGACGGGTGGTGGGCTCCAGGGGCCCGAGGGAATCGATGCGGGCGTGGCCGGACAGGCGGAGCCGGGCGCCGTCGCCGGTCCACGCCGCTTCGGTCAGGCCGTGGCGGACGGGCAGCCGGTCCGTGACGTCGAAGCAGGTGTCCGGGACCGCTTTCGCGGGGTCCCGGAAGAAGGGGTGCCGCCAGTAGACGTGCCCTTTGTCGACGAGGTGCCCGCGCGTCTCGTCCTGCTTGGCGTGCCGGACCACCGTCATGAGGTCCTCGTACCGGTCGGCGCGCAGGAGGTGGACGATCAGCCGGTCCGGCGGGGCGATCTGCTGGACCACCCCGTCGGTCGCGTAGCGCACGGCCCAGTCCCGGAACTGCGGGTAGAAGCGCTCCCGCGCCTCCCGCTCGTCCTCCCGGGGCAGCAGGGCCCGCAGCGGCCCGCACAGTTCCCACTCCACGTGGCGGCGCATGATCCGGTCCCGGCGCGGGCCGGGTTCGACGTAGCGGGCGACCGTCTCGAAACACAGCCGCGTGCCGTCCATGCGGTGGACGAGGTCGGCCGCGGTGCGGGTGAGGTTGTTGCCGTTCTGCCGGTTGCGCGAGTAGTAGCAGTCGTAGTCGGCGACCACGGAGATGCCGTTCGCGTTGAGGTAGGCCGCGGCGGTGAACGGCTTGTCCTCGCAGTTGCGGTAGGGCGGGAAGCGCAGCCCCAGCCGCTCGATCAGGGAGCGCCGGAACAGCTTCCAGCAGCCCAGGGTGCGGTAGGCGAGGGACGAGAAGACGTCGGTCCGGTGCTGGTTGTGCGAGAAGACGGCCGTGGGTACGGCCCGCCCGCCCACGGACACCATCTTGCCGAGGACGACGTCGGTACGGTTCTCGTCCGCCATGGCGACCATGCGGCGCAGGGCGTCGGGTCCCAGGTAGTCGTCGGAGTCGAGGAAGAAGACGTAGTCGCCGGTGGCCAGGTCGAGGCCGGTGTTGCGCGGGCCTCCGGCTCCCCCGCTGTTGGGCTGGTGCACCACGTGCAGGCGGGGACAGGCGCGGGCGAGCCGGTCCAGTTCGGCCGCGGTGCCGTCGGTGGAGCCGTCGTCGATCGCGAGGATCTCCAACCGCTCCAGGCCGAGGGTCTGCTCCATGGCGGAGGTGACGCACCTGGTCAGCTCCGGCATGGAGTTGTACGCGGGGATGATCACGCTGACGCGTGGCGGGGTGGTACTGAGCATGATCACTCCCAGGCCGGTGCTCTCCGGTGGTGGGGGCCGTCGGCTGCCGGCCGCTCTCCCGTGAGTCTCCGGCGGGGCGTGGGAGCGCCGCCCCGGGTGCGGGTGCTCGTTACGCCGTCGGGGGCGCGAACCACCGGTTCGGGCGTGCCGGGCGCCGGACCCCGGCGGTCCACCGCGGCACCCCCGCCGGCGCCCCCCGCGACGGCTCCGCTAGCCGGCCCGCGGCGGGACCGGAGTGGCCTGGTGGTAGTACAGCCGCCAGTCCGTCCCGTCACCCTGCCTGCGCCACAGCGAACTCCGGCGCGCCCGCCTGCCGTCGAGCAGGGTCTCGTACGTGAGGTGCACCAGCCCGGGGGCCAGGGAGACACCCGTGATGTCCGACGGCCGGTACCGGGGACCCTCCTCCTGGCTGCCCGCCATGTCCGGCAGCGCGGCGAGCAGCTGCTCGCGGGTCCAGCGCCGGCCGGAGGCGCCGACCTCGACGAACTCCGGGTCGAGCAGTTCCGCCGCCCGGGACCGCGACGCCCGCACGCGCGGGTCGACGAGCCGCAGTTCGGCCGCGATCGCCTGGTTCACCTCGTCCGTCTCACGCTCCATGCGCGCATGGTCACCGGGTTCACCCACCTGCCGCAACCCGGTTTCCAGCGCGTCCCCGGTGCCTGTGAGCGCGGAATCGAGGCGCCGGGTTCGGGACGGGCCGCGCGCGAGCTTCCCTCGCGCAGCCCGTGCTCAGCCGGTGGATCGCCGTCCTGGGACGAGAACACGGTCCGCGGCCCGCGCCGCGCCGGGGCCACCGCTCGGCCCTGGCGACCGGGCTGTCGCTCGCGCGCTCGGCGTCGTCCCGTGCGGGCGTTCGACGCGGCGTACGGCCCGCCGAGGGCGGCCGGGCCCTCGCGGGGAGCGGGAACCGGCTGCCACGGCCGGGCCGGGCCCTTACCGACGCGTCGGCCGGGAACCGGGCCGGGCGGCGGCCGTGTCACCGGGGAGTCGCGACCCCCGTCCACGGCTCCCCGGTGCGTTCGGCCCACTCCCGGGCCGCTTCCGGGCGGCCGGTGAGCAGCAGGAGCAGGGCCCCGATCGGGCCGCGGATCTCGGGGCCGGTCCCGCGCGCCCAGTCGATGTCGGTGGCGACGAGCCGGGCCTTGGGCAGGGGCCACGGGCGGGGCGGGAAGCGCATGGTCCACACCCGGTCGGCGGCGTCGCGGGCCGCGGCCCGGGGCATGGCGCGCGTCCGGCCCAGGGCGAGGGCGATGTCCTGGCCGTGGACCAGCAGGTCGAGGAGCGGTTCGTGGGGTGAGGTGGTGGGGGCCAGGCGCCGGGAGCCGACGATCGAGCGGAGGTTGGCGACGATCTCGGCGACGGGCCGGGCGGCCTCGCGCACCGCCGAGTCGCGGATCATCCGGTTCCAGTTCCCGCGCGCCCGCACCATCTCCCGTACGACCTGCCCGTACGAGAAACGCGCCGCGATGGTCAGGTGCGCGGCCACGTCCCGCACCCGCCAGTCCCCGCACCGCGTGGGCCTCTCCCACTCGTCGGGGCTCAGGCCCTCCAGCAGGTCGGCCAGGCTCGTCCGCTCCTGGTCGACGATCCGCCAGAGCTCGTCGGTGTCCAGCACTGCGCCCACGGTGACCACCCACTCAAGTGGTAAGATTCTCTGACCAAAGTAGTCAGGGAATCTGACCAATGTCAAGGAAGCGGGGCGAGAACCGACGATGGTGCGGGAAGTGGGCCGGGCATGGTGACGGAGAGCGAGCTCAACACCGGGGTGCTCCTGTTCCTGCCCTACCGGGCGCTGGAGAACCGCGTCTTCGCCGCGCTGGCCGAGGCCGGTTTCGACGACTTCACGCCCGCCCAGGCCCGGGTCATGCAGCGCATCGGCCCCCACGGCACACGCCTCACCGAGCTGGCCGAGCAGGCCCAGATCACCAAGCAGACCGCGGGCTTCCTCGTCGACCAGCTGGAGAAGTCGGGGTACGTCACCCGGGTGCCCGACCCGACCGACAAGCGGGCCCGGCTGGTGTGCGGCGCGGAGAAGGCCCGGGCGGCCAAGGAGGTCGCCGACGCGGTGGTCGCGGAGGTGGAGAGGGAGTGGGAGGAGCACCTCGGGAAGCGGCGGATGAGACAGCTGCGGGAGGCCCTGACCCTGCTGCGGGAGATCACGGACCCCTGGGCCTAGAGGTCCGCCGGTGGTCGCCTCCCGCACGGGGTGGCCCGGGGCCGGTGATCCCGGGCGGCGCCCGCCCGTGCGGCGGGCCGTCCACCCCGGTGCCGTGTGCGGCGTTCCGGCGGCATCCCCCCGCCCGGGGCGGGTACTTCGCTCGCATGGTCCTTCATGAGCACGAGCGGTTCCCGGCACACGGGGAGACCGGATGACGGCCGCGGACAAGGCGGCACGGATGGTCGCGGAAGCCGCGGCGAACGCGCCCGTCGAAGAGGTGCCGCGACGGGTGTGCGAGGCGGTGTGCGAAGGGCTCGGCATGGACGGGGCCACCCTCTCGCTGCTCACCGACACCCCGTCCCGGCAGTTGCTGGCCGCGTCCGACGAGGCCGCTCTGACACTGGAGGACATCCAGTTCACGCTGCTGGAGGGGCCCTGCGTCAGCGCCGCACGCACCGGCGAAGCCGTGGCGGTCCACGACCTGCGCCGGGAGCTGACACCCTGGCCCCTGTTCGGGGCGACCGTGCGCGAGAGACTGCCCCGGGTCGCGTCCGTGTACGCCCTGCCCCTCTTCTTCGGCGACTACGTGCTCGGCACCGTCGACCTGCTGGCGCTGCGGCCCCACGCGCTCGGTGAGGAGGCGCTGGCCCAGGCGTCCCAGGTGGCCGACGCGGTGACGGCCGCGCTCATGACGACCCGCGAGATGCTCCTCACCGGCTCGCGGGCGCCGGACTGGGAACCGCAGGACGTCGTCCGCGCGCACTGGTTCGACACCGCGCGTGCCGTCGGCGCCCTGGTGACGCGGCGCGGGATCAGCCAGGAGGACGCGCTGGCCCTGATGCGCGCCGAGGCCTTCCGCACCGGCAGGCCGCTGGCGGACATCACCACGGACATCCTGCGCGAACCGCCCGGTCGGCCGTAGGCGGTGGGCGGTGCGGACCGGCCGCCCGGGCCGGGGCTTCGCGGGCGGCGCGCTCCCCGTCACAGGACGTCGTAGGTCAGGTGCGTGGCCGTCGTCGTCGCGACGACGCCGCGCCGCACCAGGGCGCGGGGGGTCATGCCGGTGAACAGGGGCGTCCCGTCGCCCAGCACGACGGGGGCGAGGTGCAGGGACAGCGTGTCGACCAGGGCGGACCGCAGGGCCGCGGCGATCGTGGCGGCGCCCCCCATGACGACGACGTCGAGGTCCTCGCCGCTGCGTGACGACGCCTCCTCGGCGCGCCGGCGCGCCACGGCGACGGCGTCGGCCACGCCGGTGGTGACGAACGTCCAGTCGAGGTCGGTCAGCCGCACGGACGAAGGCGGTGAGCTCGTCACGACGACGAACGCGGGCCGGCCGACCTCACCCGCGCCGTAGCCGGTGGTGTCGTCCCAGCCGTGCGGCCCGTCGACCACGTCGAAGAGCCGGCGCCCGAGGACGACGGCGCCCGAGCGGGCCGTGGCCTCGCTCAGGACCCGCCGGTCGTCCGGGTCGTCGGAGAACGCCCAGGTGTGCAGGGCCTCGCCGCCGGTGCCCAGGCCGTTGCCGGGGCCGGGGTCGGGGCCGGTGACGAAACCGTCGAGGGAGACCGAGATGTCGGCGACGATGCGTGTCATACCGGGGCGGACCCGATCCGCCACCGGAACTCATCGCTCAGCCCGCAGCGCCCGGTGGAAACCGGTGCTGACGGCGGTGAGGCCGCCGTCGACGACGAGGGTGGTGCCGGTGATCCAGGAGGCGTCGGACGAGGCGAGGAACGCGACGGCCGCCGCGATGTCCTCCGGCTCGCCGACCCGGCCGAGCGGGTACAGCCCGCGTACCGCTTCGAGGTCCTCGTTACGGCCCTCCCAGGCACTGGTGCGCACGGTGCCCGGCGCGACCAGGTTGACACGGACGCCACGGGCGGCGGCGTGGCCCGCCAGCGTGCGGGTGAGGGAGCCCAGACCGGCCTTGGCCGCGCTGTAGGCGTGGTTGCCGAAGTCCTGCAGGCCGTTGACCGACCCGATGGAGACGATCGCGCCCCGGCCGGAGGCGGCCAGGTGCGGCAGGGCGGCGCGGCAGCAGCGGTACGCGCCGGTCAGGGTGACGTCCAGGTCGCGGGCCCACGACTCGTCCGGTTCGTCCTCGAAGAGGGGCGCGTCGGGCGAGCAGTGGGCGGCGCAGTTGACCAGCGCGTCGAGTGAGCCGAAGGCGTCCACGGCGTGGGTGACGGCGGCCTCGACGGCCTCCCGGTCGGCCACGTCGCACGCGATCCCCTCGGCGTGCAGCCCCGCCTCGCGCAGTGCCCGCGCGGTCCGCGTCGCCTCGGCCGCGTCCCGGTCGGCCACCAGGACCCGCGCTCCCTCCCGTGCCAGCCGCCGCGCGGTGGCGGCGCCGATGCCGCGGGCCCCACCGGTGACCAGTACCCCGTACCCCTCGAAACGCCTGGTGTCCGTCATGCGCCGACCGTACAAGCCGGTGTGCGGTGCCCGAGACCGTCCGGACTGTCGTGGGAGGTGTGCGCGGCATCTTGCTGCCCAGTGCGGCATCGGGGTACCCGGCCGGGCCGTCACCTCACGGGCGGCGAGCGGAGGCTTCGGATGACGGTCGATCTGGTCGGTTTCCTCGGTGTGGTGCTGATCGCCTATGTGGTGCCCGGCCCCGACTTCCTCGTCGTCGTCAGATCCGCGGCCGAGGACCCCGCCAAGGGCAGGGCCGCTGCCCTGGGTGCCCAGACGGGGCTGTGTGTGCACATGCTGGCCGCTGCCGCCGGGCTGTCGGCGATCGCCACGCGCTCGCCACTGGCGTTCGACGGGATCCGGCTGCTGGGCGCGGCCTACCTCGTCTTCCTCGGCGTACGGGCCGTCCTGGCGGCCCGCCGTGCCGCACGGGAGCGCGCCCGGAGGCCCGGGCCTGCGGAGCAGGCGTCCGCCGCGGCCCGGGCGGACGGGGCAGGACCGGGGCGCCTGCGGGAGGGCTTCGCGCAGGGGTTCCTCACCAACGTGCTCAACCCCAAGGCCGCGCTGTTCTTCCTGAGCGTGCTGCCGCAGTTCGTCGACGGCGGCGGTTCCGTGACGCGCCAGATCTTCCTGCTGGGCGTCCTGGACGTGCTGATCGGCGTCGGGTACTGGTTCGCCCTCGTGCTCGTCGCCGCGCGCCTGCGCGCGCTGCTCGCCAGGCCGGTGGTCCGGCACCGCTGGGAGCTGGGCACCGGCTGGCTGTTCATCGCCATCGGCGTGTCGGTGGCCGCCGCGTGACCGGGCGGTATTCCGGGCACCGCGGGGTAAAGGGACGTCGATCAGATTACGTTGGAAGGAGCCGAGGATGACCGACGACGCCTACCTGTTCCTGCTGGACGACCCGTCCGTGCCGCTCGGGGTGGCCCCCGCCGCCGTCGGTGACCTCGCGTGCATGGAGACGCCGGCGGTGCGGGCCTGGCTGGACGCCCACGGCGCCGTGCCGACCTCCCCGCAGCTGCGCCTGCTGCCGCCGGAGGAGACGGCGGCCGTGCCCGAGGAGGCGGAGCGGCTGCCCGTGCCGCTGAGCGACGAGGAGTTGAGCCGAGTACGTCACCGGATGGCTCCGGAGTCGCTCGCCGGGATCGAGGAGGAGCTGCTGGCCTACCGCGACTGCGCGGACGGCCGGGACGGTCTGATCGGGCGGGCGCTGGCCGCCGGAGTGCCCCCGCACCGCGTGGTCGAGCTGACCGGCGTGGACCCCGCCACGGTGACCGCGGCGGCGGGCCGCTGAAGCCGGGGCCCGGCGAGCGGCCCTCGCCGGTCGCCTCTCACCTGCCCGGCCCGGGATCCGGCCGGACGGCGGAGGTGATGCCGGCGCGGGCCGCTTCCAGCTGGGCGGCGAAGGCGATGCCGAGGAAGAGGGCCACGGCGGTGAGGTTGGCCCACAGCAGCAGGGCGATGAACGCGGTGAGCGGCCCGTACACGGCACCGAAGGCGCCGCTCTCCTCCACGTAGAGCGCGAGCAGCCAGGTGGCCGACACCCACAGCAGCAGGTGGACGGCCGAGCCGAAGGCCAGCCAGGTGTAGCCGGGCTGGACGCGGCGGGGGGACCAGCGGAAGATCACGGCGGAGGCGATCCAGGCGAGCGCGAGCCCCACGGGGATGTCGAGCACGCCCCACCAGGGCAGGCCGCCGTCCTTCCAGCCGGCCGTGTCCGCCACCGCGTCGCCCACGGCCTCGCCGGCGACGAGGACGACGAAGCCGAGCACCAGGGGCAGCCCGGCGGCCAGCGCGAGCAGGACGGCCCGCCCGTACTTGCGCGGGAAGGGCCGGTCGCGTTCGATGCCGTAGATGCGGTTGGCTCCGCGCTCGATCTGGGCCATCGCCGAGGCGAGGTTGAGCAGGGCGAAGCCGAGGCCGAGCCAGAGTGCCAGGGTGCCCCAGACGTCGCCGTGGGCGGTGCGCCGCGTCCCGTCGAACGCGTCCTGGACGATCTCCGCGCTGGCGCCCGGCACGATCCGGCCGAGGGTGAGTTCGACGACCCGGCCCACGCCCTCGGTGTGCACGGACGTGGCGAGTCCGACGAGCGCCACGGTGCAGGGGACGAGCCCGAGCACCACCTGGAAGGCGAGGGCCCGCGCGTTGGTGAACCCGTCGGCGTAACGGAAGCGGGCGAAGGAGTCGGTCAGCAGCCGCAGTCCCCCGTAGTGGCGCAGCGCGGTGAACGCCTCGTCGCCGGAGAGCTCCTCCCCGATCATGTCCCGGGTCTGGGGGACGTGGACGGCTGTACCCATGGTGTGGACGCTCCCTCGTCGTACGGCTGTTCCCTGTCCGGTTGCCCCGTGAGGCTTCCCGTGCGACCTCGGAGTTTCCACCACCTCACGGGCCGGACTCCGTACGCGCCCCGTTCCGCGTGTCCCCCCGGCAGGGGGGGGGGGGGGGGGGGGGGGGGGGGGGGGGCCCGGGGGGGGGGGGGGGGGGGGGGGGGGGGGGGGGGGGGGGGGGGGGGGGGGGGGGTAGG
>NZ_JBWKIF010000002.1:350729-410136 GCF_056432865.1 Streptomyces sp. NPDC044921 | reverse complement strand
CCCGGGCCACCGCGGTGTCCCCCCCCCCCCCGGGGCCGGCCCCCCCCCCCCCCCGGGGCGGGGGGCCCCCCCGGCGGGGGGCGCCCCCCCCGGGGGGGCCCCCGCGGGGGGGGCCCGACCGGGGAGCGGCGGGATCACCGTCCGTGCCGTTCGGGGAGGGGCCGGTGATCACGCCGGGGCGGCGGGCCGGCGTACCGCGGGGGTACCGCGGGGTGCGGCGGGTCTTCGCCGGTCTCTCCGGTCCCTCGGTGCGGGACGGGGACCGCCGCTCCCCGTCGTGCGTGAGGGACTGCGGCCACCGCCTGCCGCCGGAGAGGCCACCTCGGACCGGCCCGCCTCCGGGCAGGCTGGTCGGCCGCCGACCTGCCGGTGGGGAGGTCAGTTGAGCGGGTCGAGGGTGAGGTAGGCCTGGCGCGGGTTGCCGTCGTGGACGAGGGATTCGTGGTGTCCCACGTCGTCGAAGGCGAACGCGTACGCCTTGCCGTCGGCCATCTGGGCGTGGATCTTGCGGGCGTAGTGGTTGGTGACGTTGTCCTTGTAGAAGGCGTCGGCGTTGGTGTCGGGCTGGTTGGGGTTGGTCAGGAGGGTGGAGCGGTTGAAGCCCGCGCACAGGGTGCGGGAGATGGGGCCGCGCACCTGGTCGTTCGGCGCGTCGAGCAGCCGGTGGCAGCCGAAGACGGAGGACGCGTCGGGCTTCTGGAAGCTGGTGACGACGGCACCGGCGCTGTTGGTGAAGCGCAGGACCCCGCCGGAGACGCGGCCGTAGTACTTGGTGCCCGGCTGGTTGGCGAACGGGGTGACGGTCAGGGTGGAGGTGGTGTACTTCTGCCAGACCCGGTTGATGTAGTCGTCCATGACGTTGGCGGGCAGCGCGCCGGTCTCCACGCCGTACAGCGGCGACAGGGCCCGCAGGACGGTGCCGTCGGAACGGGTCTGGATCAGGTTGGCCCAGCCCCCGGGCTGTCCGCGCAGGGCGTTGAAGAAGCCGTTGTAGCCGCCGGGCCTGAGCCGCCCGGTGGTCGCGGTGGTGCCGTCGGCCCGCTGCACCCCGACCGCGTACGGCACGGAGAACATGTCGACCTGCGTGCTGTTGATCCACAGTCCGGAGTCGTTGAGCGTGTACTCCGACCAGTTGAACAGGATGTTGCGGTTGGGGTCGGTCGGGTTCTGCACGGCGGGCTGGACGAGGCCACCCGTGGTCAGCCTGAAGACCAGTTTCTGACCGTAGGAGAAGTACACCCGGCCGGAGAACTTGGGGAGGCGGATGGTGGTCGACTGGCCCGCCGCGGGGCCGGGGATGGAGGCGTCGGGGGCGGGCGTGGGGGGGTTGCCGCCCGCGGGCCAGGGGTGGAAGGTGCCGTTGGCGTCGGCCCAGCCCTGGCGTCCGGACGCCAGGTCCGTGCCGAGGTTGTAGATGTACACCTGCTCGCCGCGGGCCGAGTTGTTGGTGATCTTGAGGGGGATGGTCGCGGGGACCGCGGCCTGGGCCGGTGCGGCCGTTCCGGTCGCCAGCAGGGAGCCGGTGAGGGCCGCGGCCAGGGCCAGGCCCACGGCTCTGACCCGGTGTCCGAGTGTCCGTAGCACGCTCTGTCTCCATTCGACGAGTGGGGCGTTCCAGGAGTGTTTGAGAGCGCTCTCAATGTTGCGCTTTGGTCCGGACCTGTCAATAAGTTGAACGGGGTGCCGTCCGGGGTGGCCCGCGTGGAGGCGCGCCGGTGCCGGCGCGCCTCCGGGTGACGGTGCCCGCCGGGGTCAGTCCCCGGCCGCCCGGGCGGTCTCCTCGCGCAGGAGCTCCACGTAGTCGCGGGTCCAGCCCTCGATCGTCGCGCGGTCCCACAGATCGGAGGAGTACTCCGCGAAGCCCCGGAGCTCGTCCCCGGCCGGGACGAGGCCGAAGGTGAGTTCCGTCCGCGAGGCGGCGGGGGCCAGGTCCTCCACCGCCGTGGTCAGGCCGGGCAGTTCGACCTCCGCGTCCAGGGAGTTCTGGTAGGCGAAGCCGACGTCCAGCCGGTCCGGTACCTCGGCGCCCGTGCGCTCCCGCAGCGCGGGGGCGATCCGGCGCACCGGCAGGGCGTGGTCCATGCACTCCACCGCCGTGCGGGCGATCCGGTCCGTCAGCGTGGTGAAGGGACCGGCGGCCCCGTCCCGCACGGGCAGCGCGAACCCGGTGACGGTGCAGGCCAGCAGGGACTCGAACGCGCGGCGCTCACGGTTGGCGTAGGAGATGTTGAACACGACGTCGTCCTGGCCGGACTTCCGCGCGAGCAGCCGGCCCAGGGCCGCCGCCGTGACCACGAACGGTGTCGTGCCCCGCTCCCGCGCCAGTCGCTCCACGGCGGCCCGCACCTCGGCCGGGACGGTGAAGGGCACGGCCCCGCCCCGGCCGCTCGACGTGGCGGGCCGGGGCCGGTCCAGGGGCAGGCCGACCGTGAAGGGCACGCCGTCGAGTTCACGCAGCCAGAACTCCACCTTGCGTTGCTCGGCCGCCTCGTCGGCCTGCTCCCGCTGCCAGCGGGCGTACGCCACGGGCTGGCACTCCACCTCCGGCAGGGTGTCCGGCTCGCCCCGCCGGGCCGAGCCGTAGAGGGCGGCGAGTTCCTTCAGCAGCAGGCTGACCGACCAGCCGTCGCAGGCGGAGTGGTGCAGGACCAGGAGCAGCACCCAGGTGTCGTCGCCGGTGCGCAGCAGGCGCAGGGTCATCGGCGTCCCACGGGTGGGATCGACGGGTGTCCCGGCGGCCTCCGCGCTCGCCCGGTCCAGGGCGGCCCGGCGTTCGTGCGCGGGCCGTGCGGTGAGGTCCTCCAGCGGCAGGGGCACCGGGCCCGGCCGCAGGACCTGCTGCTCCCAGCCGTCCGCGACCGGGGCCAGGCGGGTGCGCAGTCCCTCGTGCCGTTCGACGAGCCGGGTCAGGGCCGTGCGCAGGGCCGGTACGTCCAGGGTGCCGGTGAGGGTGATCCGCAGGGCGACGTTGAAGACCTGCGGCAGCCGGTGGTCGGCGTGCACCGAGGCGAAGCGCGCCTGCTGGAGCGTGGCCGGTGCCCGTCGCTCCACCGCGGCGGGGAGGCCGTCGTCGGGCTCGGCCCGGGTGTCCGGCGCCGTACCCGCCGCCTCGGTCAGATGGGCCGTCATGGCCCGCAGGGTGGGCTCCTGGTAGAAGCTCAGCATCGGGTACTCGGTGCCGAACTCCTCGCGGACCCGGTTGACCAGGCGCATCGCGGTGATGGAGTGACCGCCCAGGTCGAAGAAGGACGTGTCCGCGGCCAGGGCGCCCGGCTCGACGCCGAACTCGGCCGCCCACAGCGCCCGTACGCGCCGTTCGACGTCCGTCGGACGACCCGCCGGCCCATCACCGGTGGCGGGGCCCGGCCGGGGGGCCGCCGCCGTCGAGACGAGGTCGGGGGCCGGCAGGGCGGAGCGGTCCAGCTTGCCGTTGCCGGTCACCGGCAGGGCGGGCAGGATCCGCCAGGCGCGCGGCACCAGGTACTCCGGCAGGCGGTCCGCCAGTTCCCCGGCCAGCAGGTCGGCGCACGCCTGCCGGTCGTCGGCCGTCGCGCCGACCGGATCGGCGGGGACCGCGTAGGCGGCCAGGTAGGCCTCGCCATGGGCGTCGCGGCGGGCCAGGACGGCCGCGTCGCGCACGGCGTCCAGGGAGTTGAGGACGCGGGAGACCTCCTCCGGCTCGACCCGGAAGCCCCGGATCTTCACCTGGTCGTCGGCCCGGCCGCAGAACTCCAGCGTCCCCTGCGCTGTCCAGCGGACCAGGTCTCCGGTGCGGTACGCGTGGGCGCCCGGGGCCCCGTCCGGGTCCGGCGTGAAGCGCTCGGCCGTGAGCTCGGGGCGGCCCAGATAGCCGAGGGCGACCCCGGGGCCGCCGACGTACAGCTCCCCCACGGTGCCGACCGGCACCGGGCGCCCGGCGGGGTCGAGCACGCTCACCGTCACGTTGTCGACGGGGCGTCCGATCGGGATCGGCCGGGCGTCCCGGGAGCCCTGCGGGGCGACCGTCGCGGTGGTGCACAGCACGGTGGTCTCGGTGGGCCCGTACACGTTGACCGTCTCGTACGGCGCCTCGGGCCGCGGCCGGGTGCGCAGGACGTCGCCGCCGAGCAGCAGGTGACGCAGCGGCGGCTGGTCGCGCGGGGGCAGGCGCAGCAGCTGTTCGCCGAGGGCGGTGGGGAGGATGGAGAAGGTGACGTCCTGCTCGGCGTACCAGCGGGCCAGCGCGAGGGGGTCCCTGCGCAGGTCGTCGCCGGCGATCGTGACCGACGCGCCTCCCGTGAGCGCCGGCCAGATCTCCAGCAGGGAGGCGTCGAAGCTCTGGCTGCACACGACCGCGCTGCGGTCGGCCGGGGTGAGGGCGAAGCGCCGGTGCTGCCAGGCGCACAGGTCGACGACGCCGCGGTGGGGCACCACGACACCCTTGGGGGTTCCGGTGCTGCCGGACGTGTACAGGACGCAGCAGGCGGAGCCCGGGCCGGTGGCGGGTGCGGCGGTGCCCGGCGTCCGGCGCGCGGTCGCGTCGGGCGTCAGCACGGTCACTCCCCCGGGCAGCGTCAGGGCGGCGGCCGTCTCGCGCGTCGCCACCACGATCCGGGCCCCGCACTCGGCGATGACCTGCTCGGCCCGGGACCGGCCCAGGGACGGGTCGAGCGGCACGTAGGCGCGGCCCGCCTTCAGCACGGCGAGCATGGCGACGACGAGGTCGGTGGAGCGCGGCAGCCACAGCGCCACCGTCGGCAGGTCGACGTCGACTTCGACGTCGACGGGTGCGGCGCGGCCGGGCGGGTCGGCGTCCGCGAACCGCCCACCGTCGTCACCCGGCGTGTGCTGTTCGCGCAGGGCGGCGGCCAGCCGCTCGGCCTGGTCGTCCAGCTCTCGGTAGGTCAGGCGGCGGTCGCCGCTGATCACCGCGGTGCCGTCCGGCCGGGCGGCGGCCCGCCGGGCGACGAGGGCGTGGACGGTGGTGTCCGCGGGCGGGCGGACCGGGCCGCGCCGGAACCACGGCGGTACGGGATCTCCCTCGACGAGACCCTCGACGGGATCCGCCTCGACCGGACCCGCCTCGACCGGACCCGCCTCGACGGGATCCATGCCGACGGGATCCCCCTCGCCGGGGTCTCCCCCGGCCGCGGGCTCGGCGGTGTCCGGCGCGAGCCGCGACAGCGGCGCCTCGGGCGTGTCCGCCGCCGCCGTGAGGAGGTCCCGGAACGTCGCGAAGAACCGGTCGACGGTGTGCCGGTCGAACAGGTCGGTGTTGTACTCCAGATGGCAGCGGATGCCGTCCGGCTGGTCGGTGAAGTAGACGGTGAGGTCCGTCAGGGACTTGTCGGGCCCGGCGTCCAGCGGGGTGGCCTGGATGCCGGGCAGGTCGAAGCGGAACGGTTCGGCACGCTGGAACTCGGCGAACGTCTGGAAGACCGGCGTCCGGTCGACCGCCCGGGGCGGGGCGAGTTCGCGCACCACCCGCTCGAAGGGCACGCGCGCGTGGTCGTACGCGTCGAGGGCGGCCGTGCGCACCCGGTCGAGCAGGGTGGCGAACGCCGGGTCGCCGGACACGTCCAGGCGCAGGGCGAGGGTGTTGACGAAGAACCCGAGCAGGTGCTCGGCCCGTTCGGGCCGGTCCGAGAACGGGGTGCCCACGACGATGTCGGTCTGGCCGGTGACCCGGTGCAGCATGGCCGCGTATCCGGCGAGCAGGGTCATGAACAGGGTGCCGCGCCGGGCGCGGCTCAGCTCCCGCAGCCGTCGGGAGAGTTCCGGGTCCAGGGTGTGGAAGGCGGCCCGGCCGTGGGAGGTCATGGTGGCGGGGGGCGGCCGGTCGGTGGGCAACGCGAGGACGGGCAGCTCGCCGCCGAGGGTGGCGCGCCAGTACGCCAGCTCCCGCTCGGTCTCCGGGCCGTGCGCGGACGCGGCCAGTTCCCTGGCGTGGTCCGCGCAGGTCCAGGTGAGGGCCGGGAGTTCGGGTGGTGTCCCGTCACGTTCGGCCCGGTAGAGGGCCGACAGGTCGCGGGCCAGGACGGTGGCCGACGCCGCGTCGATCACGATGTGGTGCAGGGACAGGACGAGCACGTGCTCCGTCTCGGAGGTCCTGACCAGCCGGGTCACGAACAGCGGGCCGTGCGCGAGGTCGAAACGGCGGCCGCTCTCCGCCGACAGGACCTCCCGCAGGGTGGCCTCGGGCGCGTGGGTGGCGTCCACGACCTCGAAGTCGGGCTCCGCCGAGGCCCGTACGACCTGCCGCGGCTCGTCCCCCCGCACCTCGAAGACCGTGCGCAGGCCCTCGTGGCGGGCGACGAGGCCGCGCAGGGCCGCGCGCAGGGCGGTCACGTCGAGCGGGCCTTCCAGGCGGATCGCCTTGACCTCGTTGTAGGCGGTGCGTCCGGGCAGCAGGCGCTCCAGGAACCAGATGCGTTCCTGGCCCGGCGACAAGGGGGCGTCGGCGGGGGCCGCGGACCGGGCGGGCGCGGCGGCCCGGGGCGGAGAACCGGCCCTGTCCCCGCGGCCGTAGTGGCGGCGGAGCGCGTCCAGGCGCGGCAGTCCGTCGCGCAGCCGGTCGGCGTCGACCCCGAAGTCGACCAGGGCGGCGATCTCGTCGGCGCCTGCTGCCGTGACCGCGTCCACGACCGGACGGACGCTGTCCGGCGTGCCGATCAGGGCGCGCTGGTCGCAGTAGCGGCCGTAGGCCCGGCGGAAGACCGCCTCCAGGTCGTCCTCGCTCAGGGCGGCCAGGTCGATGCTGTGCCCGAGGCTGTTGGTGACGCCGCTGAACACGGACAGGGACGCCCGCATGTAGCGGGACAGCGGCTCGTACGCCTCCGTGCGCGCGGTGTCGTGGTCCCCGGCGAGGTAGGTGTGCAGCAGGACGGCCACCCGCCCGGCGTCCGGGTCCAGGCCGTGCCGGGCGCGGGTGCGCCGGTAGCGGGCGATGTTGTCGGCGAGCTGCTCCACCGTCTGGGTCATCAGGTTGGTGACGACGCCCAGGTCGTGGCGGGCGGCGAGCTCGAAGGAGGCGGGGTTGCCGACGACGGCGGTGTACAGGGGCGGGGTGTCCTGCACCGGCCGCGGGAAGAGGCGGACCTCGGTCTCGCCGTCACCACCGGCCCGGCGCAGGCTCTGTCCGCGCCAGAACTTCCGCACCTCCTCGACCTGTTCGTACATCAGCTCCTTGTGGCGGCCGAACCGGTCGGGGAAGAAGACGAAGTCGTTGGCGCTCCAGCCGCTCGCGACGCCGATGCCGACGCGTCCGCCGGAGAGGTTGTCGACCATGGACCACTCCTCGGCGACCCGGATCGGATCGTGGAGCGGCAGGACGACCGAACCGGCGTTGAGGCGGATGCGCTCCGTCTCCCGGGACAGCGCGGCGGCGAGCACCGCCGGGTTGGGGAAGAGACCGCCGAAGGAGTGGAAGTGGCGCTCGGGCATCCACAGCGCGTGGAAGCCGTGCCGGTCGGCGAACCGGGCGACGTCCATGAGGAGTTCGTACTGCCCGTGGCCGGGCGCCTCGGTGTCCTGCGGGTAGTCGCCGAAGAAGTAGACGCTGAAGTCGGGGGTGCGGGCCGGGGCGTCGGCCGCGGGAGCCGGGCGGGAGCCGGTCTTCACGGCGGCGGCGTTCCAGGCCATGGAGGCGACGGGGGCGGGTTCGGGTACGGGCTCGGACGCGGCCGCGGGGGCCGCTTCGGGGGCCGGAGCCGGTTTCGGTGGGGCCGAGGGCGTGGGCGGGTTCGGTACGGCGGTCGTGGGCGCGGCCGACTGCGGTGCGGCCGCCGGGGCCGGGACCGGTTGCGGTGCGGCCGCCGGGGCCGGGGCCGGTTGCGGTGCGGTGGCCGCAGACGCGGCTGGTGGCGGTGCGGCCGCCGGAGACGCGGCCGGTCCGGGGGCGATGATCCGGCCGCCCGGGAAGAACCCGGCCGACCGCAGCTCGCGCAGCGACTCGCGTACGGCGTCGGCCACGAACTCGATGTCGCCGTCCGAGTGGGCGGTGGACAGGAAGAAGTTGCGCCACTCCCACACGTGCACGCCGCGCAGCATCAGGTGGTGGTACAGGAGTTCCATGTCGGCGCGGTGCTCGAAGCGGAACTGGGAGCCGAAGTGGCTCATCCGCAGCGGGAACTCCTCGGCCTCGAAGAAGCCGTTGAGCGTCGCGGCCAGTTCGTCGGTGCGCGCGTTCAGCCGCTCCTGGAGACGGGGGCTGTGCTCCTTGAGGTGGGTCAGTACGGCACGGGCCGCGACCATCGACACCGGGTGCTGGATGTACGTGCCGCCGAAGAAGGTCGTGTCGGCGGGCGGGTAGCTGTCGTCGCCGTAGGACCAGTGGCCGCCGTCGACGCCGTCCATGATGTCGGCACGGCCCGCGATGGCCCCGATGGGGAAGCCGCCGCCGAGGAGCTTGCCGTAGGTCGCCAGGTCGGGTGTGACGCCGTACAGCTCCTGGGCGCCGCGCGGGGCCGGCCGGAAGCCGGTCAGCATCTCGTCGAAGAGCAGGACGATGCCGTGGCGGTGGGTGAGTTCGCGCAACTTCCGGACGAAGTCGACCGGTTGCAGCGACGGGTGCCTGCTCTGCACCGGCTCCACGAGGACCGCCGCGATGTCGCCGGCGTGCCGGGCGATCGTCTCCAGGGCGGTGTCGCTGCCGTAGTCCAGGACCAGCAGGTCGGAGACGGCGTTGTGCGGGATGCCCCGGGACACGGGGACGGTGAGCTGCTCGGTGCCGCTGCCCGAGGCGCGGCCCAGGACGTTGTCGGCGTGGCCGTGGTACGCGCCGAGGAAGGTGACGATCTTGTCGCGGCCGGTGGCGGCGCGGGCCAGGCGGATGGCGGCCGAGTTCGCCTCCGTGCCGGAGTTGGCGAAGGCCACGCGCTCCAGTCCGGTGAGTTCGGCGAGGAGTTCCGCCGCCTCGCCGGTCTCCACGTTGCGCGGGCCCAGCTGGATGCCGCGGGAGAGGTGCTCGCGGACGGCCTCGGTGACGAAGTCCGGCTCGTGGCCGAAGAGGAGGACGCCGAAGCCCATCGTGATGTCGACGTACTCGTTGCCGTCGACGTCCTCCAGGCGTGCCCCGCTCGCCCGGCGTCCGGCGATCGGGTAGAGCATCTCCTTGGTGGCGCTGCGGAAGCCGACGACGGCCCGGCTGTCGGCCAGCACGCGGCGGTAGCGCTGGGCGATCCGCTTGGAGGTCGGCGTCTTCGCGGTGTAGCGGCGGACGAGGCCGGCGAGGTGTTCCTGCTGGGAGTGGGGGGAGGCGTCCTTCACCATGCCGGAGGTCCTCGTGACCGACACGCGCGGTCCGTGCACGCGCGGCGGTTCCGGGGCGGGGGCGGCGGTCGGGCCCATCTGCTCCGTGATGCGCCGGGAGAGTTCGGCCATCGCCGCCAGGTCCCGGTCCAGTGCGGCGGTCACGCCGTTCAGTCCGCTGCTCACTTGGCCACCGTGCCGTTGCGGCCGTTGACGCCGTTGAGCTGGGCTGTCGCCGCCGCGGTCTGGAGCGCGAGCAGCTGGGAGAGCTGGGTCATCATCTGCAGCTGTATCTGCGACATCTGCTGGATCTTCTGCGCCAGGTCCTCCAGCTCCTGCCGCGTGGCGTACTCGGGACCCGCCGGGGCGGCAGGCACGACGGGCCGCGCGGGTTCGGGATCCACCGGGGCGACGGGCGGAGCCGCCGACGGGACCCCGGCAACGGGCGGGACGGCAGGCACGGGCTCGGGAACCGGCGGGGCGACGACGGACGTGGCCTGCCCGTCAGCGGTCCCGGTCGCGACGGCGTCGGCAGCGGTCGCCACGGAGTCCGCGGCGGTGTCCGCCGGCCCGGGCCGCTCCCCCACCGCCTGCGCGGGCGTGGCCGCGGTGTCCGGCGTGCGCGCGACGATGAACTCCGCGAGCCGCCGCGGCGTGCCGGTCTCCTCGAACAGCTGCCGCATCGTCACCTTGACCGTGTACTGCTGCTCCAGCTCCCGCAGGACGCTGATCATCTGCAGCGAGTCGGCGCCCAGGTCGAAGAAGTCGGCGTCGGGGTCGATCGCCGACACATCCCCGCCGAGGTGCCGGGCGGTCGCTTCGACGATGCCGTGCAGTACCCGCCCGACCGCTGCCTCTTGCTGAACCACGTCGGCTCCCCTTCTCACTGCTCTCGCTGTTCTCGCTGCTGTTCCCGTGCTGAGGGCCGTCGGCTCCGGCCCGGTCCAGTGGTCCTGGTGCTGGAATCGGTATCCGGGCAGCGGGACACGTCTGCCCCCGCTGCCGGCCAGGAGCGTCTCCCAGCGGAGGTCGGCTCCCGCGCAGTGCAGCGCGGCGGCCGCGCCCCAGAGCGTGTCGAGGGCGCTGCCCCGCCGCAGGGACGGGACCGCCGTCACGCCGGGCAGCGCACGGCGGGCGAGCCCGCTGAGGGTGGTGTGCGGACCGATCTCCAGCAGCACGCCCGGCGCTTGAGCACCGAGGGTGCGCAACGCCTCGTCGAAGCGCACGGGTTCGCGGGTGTGCCGCAGCAGGTGCTCCGTACCGGGGATCCAGCCGGGCGGGCGCACCACCCCGTCCAGGGCGCTGACGAACGGGATCCGCACCGGGCGGAACTCCACGTCGTCGAGAACCTTCCGGAACTCCTCCAGCACCGGTTCCATCAGGGCGGTGTGGAAGGCGTGGGTCACCGGCAGCCGCTGCCCCGGTGTGCCGCGCTCCTCCAGCAGGGCGCAGGCCCGGTCGACGGCCGCGACGGGTCCGCCGAGCACCTGGGCGTGGTCGCCGTTGCTGACGGCCGGTTCGAGTCCGGGGACCTCGGCGGCCAGTGCCAGGGCGGCGGCCCGGTCGAGCGGCGCGGCCACCATCGCGCCGGGAGCGCAGCCCCGCCGCATCAGCCGGCCGCGCGCGGTGGTGAGGCGCAGTCCGTCCTCCAGTGACAGGGCTCCGGCGGCGTGCAGCGCCGCGTACTCCCCGACGCTGTGTCCGGTCACGGCGTACGGTGCGACGCCGGTGTCGTGCCACAGCCGGACGAGGGCGCACTGGAGGGCGAACAGCGCGGGCTGCGCGAGGTCGGTGTCCGCGAGGGGGTCCCCGCCGGGCGTGTCCGGGGAGTGCTCGGTGGTCAGCGCGGCGAGGAGGGAGTCGCCGGTGAGGGCGTGGTGGTGCTGCTCGCAGGCGTCGAGGACCTCGCGCACGGCGGGGAAGCGCGCGTGGAGGGCCGCGGCCATGCCGGGGTACTGACTGCCCTGGCCGGTGAACTGGAACGCGACGCGCAGGGGGCCCTCCGCCGGTGCCGTGCCCGAGGTGACGCGCGCCCGGACGGTGCCGGCGAGCCAGTCGTCGAGGGCGTCGGCGAGGGCGTGCGGGGTGGTGCCGCGGGCCGCGATCCGGTGGCGGCCGTGGGCGCGTCCGACGGCGGCGGTGGTGACGAGGTCCGCCGGGTGCGGCGCGGACGGCCGGCGTAACTCGTCACGGAAGGCGCGGGCGTTGTCGGCGAGGGCCTGCGGGCTGCTGCCCGAGACGAGCAGGACGTCCGGGGGCGGGGCCGTGGCGGTCCTGGGCGCCGGTTCGGGGGCCTGTTCGAGGACCAGGTGGACGTTGGTGCCGCCGACGCCGAGCGAGGTGAGGCCGGCGCGGCGCGGCCCGTCGCTCGCGGGCCAGGGCCGTGCGGTGCCGGGGATGTAGAACGGGCTGCGGTCCAGGTCGAGCAGTGGGTTGGGCCGGGTGAAGTTGGCCATCGGCGGGATCACTCCGTGCCGCAGCACCAGCAGGGCCTTGACCAGGCCGGCGAGTCCGGAGGCCGCGTCCAGGTGGCCGATGTTGGCCTTGACGGAGCCGAGGGCGCAGTAGCCGGTGCGGTCGGTGTCCTCGCGGTAGGCGCGGACCGCGCCGTCGAACTCGATCGGGTCGCCCTTGAGGGTGCCGGTGCCGTGGGTCTCCAGGTAGCCGATGGTGTCCGCGCCGACACCGGCGCGCCGCAGGGCCTGCCGGACGGCGGCGCGCTGCCCGTCGGCGCTGGGGGCGGCGTACGCCCTCTTGCCGGCGCCGTCGTTGGCGATGCCCCAGCCGAGGACGACCCCGTGCACGGTGTCGCCGTCGGCGACGGCCCGGGTCAGCCGCTTCAGGACGATCGCCAGCACGCCCGTGCCGCCCACGGTGCCGTCGGCGCCCGCGTCGAAGGCCCTCAGCCGGCCGGTCCTGGACAGGATCGAGCCCTTGACGTAGCGGTAGCCCAGGACCTGCGGGACGTGGACCGCGGTGGCGCCGACGAGGGCGAGGTCGCAGTCGTCCATGAGCAGCGCCTGGGCGGCGGCCTGCACCCCGACCAGGGAACTGGAGCAGCCGGTCTGGACGTTGACGGCGGGTCCGGTCAGGCCGAGGCGGTAGGCGACGCGGGTGGCGGTGAAGTCGGCGTAGTTGCCGACGATCGTCTGCATGCCACTGGGCCAGTCGGACGGGGGGCGGCTGGGCAGGACGTTGTTCAGCAGGTAGTTCTGCAGGGTGTAGAGGTGGTAGCCGGTGCTGGCGTAGACGCCGATGCGGGTGCCGTTCCGTTCCCGCGCGTAGCCGGCGTTCTCCAGAGCGTGCTGGGCGCATTCCAGGAACAGGCGCTGCTGGGGGTCGGTGATCCGGGCCTCGTGCGGGCTCATCGCGAAGTGCCGGGCGTCGAAGCCGGCGAGGTCGTCCAGGATCCCGGAGGCCCCGACGAAGTCCTCGGCCCCGTACTCCTCGGCCGGGACACCGGCGGCGGCCAGTTCCTCGTCGGTGAAGCGGGTGATGCAGTCGGTGCCGTCCCGGACGATCCGCCAGAGGTCCTCGGGCGTGTCCGCGCCGGGCAGCCGGAAGGCCATGCCGATGACGGCCATACGGGGGTCGGGGACCGTCGTGGTCATCGGTCGCTCCCTTCGGTCGCACCGGGCGGGGTGGCGACGCCGGGCCGTTCACCGGCGGCCGGTTCGTCCGCGGGCGGGGCGGGTGTGCGCCTGCCCCGGAGGATCAGCAGCAGGAGCAGCCCCGCGCACAGGACGATCGCGAGCCCGTGGAAGGCGGCCACCACCTGCAGTGGCGAGAAGCGCTCCAGGAGGGCGCCGCTGACCAGCATGCCCAGACCGAAGCCGGTGTTCTCGGCGGAGGCGGAGAGCCCGAAGAGACGGCCGCGCTGCTCGTCGGGGGCGCTTTGCAGCCGCGACACGTAGACGGTTTCGGTGAAGCCGTCGGCGGCTCCGGCGACGAGCGCCGCGATGACGGCGGGCACGGTCGGCAGGCCGCTGAAGACCACGATGAACCCGGCCGACATCACACAGGCGCCGAGCGCGAACGCCCGCTCCCCGGGGGTCCGCCCGGTCTTCCGGGTGACCCGGCCGATCACCTGCTGGGCGACGATGTTGCCGATGGCCCACGTGGCCCAGAACTGGCTGATGAAGGTGGCCGGATGGTCGGGGTCGAGGCTGCTGGAGTAGAGGGGCAGGGCCACGTTGTGGGAGGAGGAGCCCAGTCCGTCGACCGCCCGGAGGGCGATCATCGCCATCAGCAGCGGGGCCGTGCCCAGCAGCATCCGGACCGTCCAGCGGGCGGCGCCGGAGGCCCGGGCGGGCCCGCCGCCCGCCGGGTCGTCGGCCGCGCGGGTGCGGACCGGGAGCAGGAACAGCATGGTCGCGGAGACCAGGAACGTCGCGGCGTCCAGGGCGAACGCGGCGGTGTAGCCGAGCTGCGCCACCACCACGCCCGAGGAGGCGAAGCCGGCGATCATGGCGAGCGAACGTCCCGTCACCAGCAGCCCGTTGGCCCGGACCCGGTGCTCGGCTCCGACGATCTCCGGGATGCTGCTGCGCAGGGCGACCTGGGAGAGCGTGGAGCAGCCGCCCGTCACCACGGCCAGGGCGTAGAGCAGTCCGGGGCGCACGCCGTCGGGGGCGAGCAGCAGGCTCAGCAGGGCCACGGCCTGGCACAGATCGGCGCCCACCATCAGGCGCTTGCGGTCGTGGACCGAGACGAGCCGTCCGCTGATCCAGCCCGAGACGACGCTGGTCGCCAGGCGTACGGCCATGAACAGGCCGGCGGCGAGCGCGCTGCCGGTGGCGTCGTAGACGAAGACGTTCAGCGCCACCATGTTGAGGTAACTGCCGTACGCCGAGATGCCGTTGCCCAGGACGAGCAGACGGAAGTACTTCATGCACCTTCCCCCTGGTCTGCATGAAGGGTGTGACCATCACGGGTCCGGGACCGGGCCGCCCCCCACTGATCCGCCACCCAAGCAGAATCGTTCAGTCCTGTTCAAGGCACGACGGTGGCCCAAACAACTTCCGGTCGCGTTTTGGCGATTTCGGACCGCTCCGGCAGGGGATCGGGACCCGATCTTGGGAAGACGGTGGAAACGATCTTCCATCGATCCCTGAATGGGGGGCACACCGTGACCGCACCCACGCGTCCGATACCGCCGGTGAACCGCCGGCGCCGCTTCGACCTGCGCTCGACCGCGCTGTTCTTCCTGTTCCTCGCCGTGGTCGTGTGCGTCCTCGGCCTCGCGGCGCGCACGGTGGCGGACGCTGCCGAGCGGCGGCCCGCCTGGGTGTTCGTCCTGGCCGTGCTGGCGATCGCGGGGTTCGTCGGACTACGGCGCCGGGTGCACGTGGCGAGAGCGGCGCGCCGGGCCGCGGCGGCGCTGGACGAGGCGGCGCGGGAGGCGGCCGACGAGCTCGACGCCCTCCGGCAGTCCCCTCCGGGCCCGGCGGCCGGGGCCGTAGCCGAGCAAGGCGCCCTGGCGTCCCAGGAGTTCGCAACCGCCGCCGACTACGACGCTTTGACGCCCGAGGAGTTCGAGGAGGCCGTCGCCGCACTGTGCGAACGGGACGGCTGTTCCGCCGTCGAGGTCGTGGGCGGCGCCGGGGACCTGGGCGCCGACGTCGTGGCCCTCACCCCCGACGGACGGCGGATCGTCATCCAGTGCAAGCACTACGACCCCTCCCACCGCGTCGGCTCCCAGGACCTGCAGCGTTTCGGCGGCACGTGCTTCACCGTCCACGAGGCCGATGTCGCCGCGCTGGTCACCACCAGCGACTTCACCGCGCCCGCGGTGGAGTACGCCGAGCAGTGCGGGATCGTGTGCGTGGACGGGGAGGCCCTGCGGGCCTGGACGGACGGCACCGGTCCCCGGCCCTGGGACACCGCTCCGGGCGGTTGGACGGCGGGGTGGGACCTGGCCGGCGCGGGGACGTGAACCACCCGGCCGGCGTGCGGCCCGGTGCGCCCGGCCCCGGCGGAACCCGCGGTGCGATGCCGAACCGGCCGTCACCTCCGCCGGTGTCACTCCCGCCGGTGTCGCTCTCGACGTACCCCGCTCACCCGCACGCCGGACCGCCCCCGGCCCTTCCCCCGCACTCCGGGCAAGCCGCGCGGCCCCGGTCGCCGGCATCCGCCAGGGCCCGGGGCGGAGCCCGGCCCCTCAGCGCAGCGTGCCGCCGGCCTGTTGGCAGCGGCCGCAGTAGCGGGCCTGCGGCACGATCATCAGGCGCTCCCGGTCGAGGGGGCGCCGGCACCGGCCGCAGGCGCCGTACACACCCGCGTCCATGCGGGCCAGGGCCGCTTCCACGTCGGCGAGGACCATGCGGGCCGAGGCGGCGAGCTTGACGCTCACCTCCAGCTGCGCGGAGGCTTGCTGCCCGCGCCGGCGCTCGGCGCGGGAGGCGACCGGGCCGGCGAGCCGACGCAGCTGCTCCCGGCGGAACAGGCGCTGCTCGCGCAGGTTCTCGCGCAGGGCCGCGAGGTCCTCGGCCGACAGGTGCGGCGCACTCCGGCCGACGGTCTGCTGCTTCACCACGTCACCCCTTCTTCGTGCGCAGGGCGTAGGAGTTCGGAAACGGGAGGTCAGACGGTGCGGCGCTGGCAGGCGACGCAGTGGCGGGTGTACGGGAGGATCTCCAGCCGTTCCGCGGGAATGGGCTTGCCGCAGCCCAGACAGGTGCCGTAGGTCCCCCGCTCGACGCGCCCGAAGGCCTCGTCGATCTCCTTGAGCACCCGCCGCATGGCGGTCTTCTGCTCGGACAGCAGGTAGTCGTCCGGATCCGGCCGGCTCTCGTCGAGGGCCTGCAGCTGCGCCAGCCGGGAGGTGCGGGCGTGCTCCAGGCGCTGACGGGCTTCGTGCGGGTCGGGCTCGGCCCGGGGAACCTCCAGGGTCACGATCGTCCTCTTCTCGGCTGCCCGGCGGCACACCGCGCCGGGTGGGTGGTCTCGTCGCCTTCCACCCTGGCCCGTTCCGCCGCGCGATCCCATCGGGCGCGGGCCCCATTCCCGCCCGGACCGGTGACCCATGCGGGGTGCCGTGGGTAGGGCACGCCCCCGGGAAATGGGGGCTGGCCCCCATCGACGCGGGGGTGCGGCAGCGGGCAGGCTGGCGGAGAACCAGCCGGGGCGGCGGAGAACCAGCCGCGTGGCGTGGACCGCGCCGAGGCGGCCCGGCACCCGCCGCGGAGGTACCGCAGAGCCGCGGCACGCCGTCCCGTGCCGGCCGCAGGTCCGGTCGCGCCGGCACCCCGCCGGCACCCCGCCGCGGCGGCGGGGCGAGCACGTGAGCAGAGGAGTCGCAGGTCCGGTGTCCTTGTTCTGGCGGATCTTCGCCCTCAACGCCCTGGTGCTCGGCGCGGCCACGGCGCTGTTGCTGTGGGCCCCGGTGACGGTGTCCGTGCCGATCCTGCTCACGGAGGCCGTCATCCTGGTCGTCGGTCTCGCCGTGATGCTGGTCGCCAACGCGGCCCTGCTGCGGCTCGGCCTGGCACCCCTGGCCCGGCTCAAGGGGCTGATGACCACGGTCGATCTGCTCCGCCCGGGCCAGCGTCTGCCCGTGTCGGGGGGCGGCGAGGTGCCCGAGGTGATCCGTACCTTCAACGCGATGCTGGAGCGGCTGGAGCAGGAACGGGCCACCAGCAGCGCCCGGGCCCTGCTGGCGCAGGAGGCCGAACGCCGCCGTATCGCGCAGGAACTGCACGACGAGGTCGGGCAGAGCATGACCGCGATCCTGCTGGGCCTCAAGCGGAGCGCGGACGAGGCGCCCCCGGGGCTGCGCGCGGAGCTGCACGAGGTGCAGGAGATCACCCGGCAGTCGCTGGACGAGGTCCGCCGCCTGGTGCGCCGGCTGCGCCCCGGAGTGCTGGACGACCTGGGTCTGGTCAGTGCGATCACCTCGCTGACCGAGGACTTCGCCACCCACACCCGGATGCAGGTCACCCGCCGCTTCGACACCGACCTGCCCGTCCTGGCGCCGGAGACGGAGCTGGTCCTCTACCGCGTCGCCCAGGAGTCGCTCACCAACGCCGCCCGGC
Source organism: Streptomyces sp. NPDC044921 (assembly GCF_056432865.1). Taxonomy (NCBI): domain Bacteria; kingdom Bacillati; phylum Actinomycetota; class Actinomycetes; order Kitasatosporales; family Streptomycetaceae; genus Streptomyces; species Streptomyces sp. NPDC044921. Next base: position 392,875 of record NZ_JBWKIF010000002.1, on the reverse strand, counting down.
ACGCGGACGCCGAACGCGTCACCGTCGCCCTGCGGCACGCCGCCGGCCGTGTGGAGCTGACCGTCACCGACGACGGCCGCGGCATCGAGGCCCCCCGCGAGGGCGCCGGGATGCGCGGGATGCGCGAGCGGGCCCTGCTGATCGGCGGCAGTCTCGACATCACCCCGGCGCCGCGCGCCGGCACCAGCGTCCGGCTCACCGCACCCGTTCCCAGGAAGCAGCTCTGACCATGACCGAGACCATGACGCCCGCCGAGACGGGGACCGGCACGATCCGCATCCTGCTCGCCGACGACCATGCCCTGGTCCGGCGCGGGGTGCGGCTCATCCTCCAGCAGGAACCGGACCTGAACGTGGTCGCCGAGGCCGGCGACGGCGCCGAGGCCGTGGAGCTGGCCCGGACCCACGAGGTCGACCTGGCGGTGCTCGACATCGCCATGCCGCGCCTGACCGGCTTGCAGGCCGCCCGCGAGCTGGCCGCCCGCAAGCCGGGCCTGCGGATCCTGATGCTCACCATGCACGACAACGAGCAGTACTTCTTCCAGGCCCTCAAGGCGGGAGCCTGCGGCTACGTGCTGAAGTCCGTCGCGGACCGGGACCTGGTCGCCGCGTGCCGGGCGGCCGTCCGGGACGAGCCCTTCCTGTACCCGGGTGCCGTCACCGCGCTGATCCGCAACTACCTGGACCGGGCCCGGCACGGCGAGGAGACCCCCGACCAGGTGCTCACGCCCCGGGAGGAGGAGGTGCTGAAGCTGGTGGCCGAGGGGCACTCGTCCAAGGAGATCGCCGACCTGCTGTTCATCAGCGTCAAGACCGTCCAGCGGCACCGCGCCAACCTGCTGCAGAAACTGGGCCTGCGCGACCGCCTGGAGCTCACCCGCTACGCCATCCGCGCCGGACTGATCGAACCCTAGGTGGAACCCACCTCCCGGCGGCGCTGCCGGGCCTTCCTCGTCGCGCTGCTGGCGATCGTCGCCCTGACGCTGCCGACCGCGCCGCTCACCGGCACCCCACACGCTTCACCGACCGGCAACACGCCGGGTCAGATCACCGGTCACACGCCCGGCCCGACCACCGGCGACACGTCCGGCCTCACCACCGGTCACACGCCCGGTCCGGCGACCCGTGCGACACCCGGTCCCGCATCCGGTCCAGCCACTGGTGCGACGACCGTTGCGGCATCCGGTCCGGCCACCGGCCGGACGACCGTTGCGGCATCCAATCCGGCCAGCGGTCCGACGACCGTTGCAGCACCCAATCCGCCCGCCGGCCCGGCGACCGTTGCAGCACCCAACCCACCCCCCGGCCCGGCGACCGTTGCGGCGTCCGGTCCGGGCGCCAGCCCGGCGCCCGGCTCCACCCCGGCAGCGGCCGCCGACCGGGATGCCGGGTCGCGCGTCGCCGACGGCTGCGACGGTGTCTGCGCGGCCCGGGCCGCGGCCCGGCAGGAGTCGCAGGGCGAGCACCCCGCCCCGCGCTGCCACCCGCACGCCTGCGCGCGGCGGACGGCCGTACCGCCCGCGGGCGTCGGAACGCTGCCCGGCGTACCGGCTGCCGCGCCCGCCTCCCCGCCACCGGCGGCCCCCGGCCTCGAACGGGCACCCCCGCGTCCTCCGGCACCCGACGCTCCCCTTCCTTCTCGCTTTCCTTCTGCCTTTCCTTCTTCCTGACAGCGCCCGGCCGCGTCCCCCGTGCCCGGGTGCGCCCACCGGAGGCTTGTCGTGACCCGTTCCGCCCGGGTGAGGGCCCTGCTCGCCCTCGCCCTGCTGGCCGTATCGCTGTGCGTCGCCGTCACCGTGCCGGTCCGCCTGGGGCTGGATCTGCGCGGCGGTACGCAGATCGTGCTGGAGACCCGCTCCACCCCGGCCGCCGGGGCCGACCGCGAGGCCACCGACCGCACCCTGGAGGTGCTGCGCGGCCGTATCGACGCGCTCGGCATCGCCGAACCCACCCTCGTCCGCTCCGGCGAGAACCGGATCATCGCGGAACTGCCCGGAGTGCAGGACCCGCGCGAGGCCGCCGAGGTCCTGGGCCGTACCGCGCAGCTCACCTTCCACCCCGTTCCCGCGGCGGGGGACGGTGCCTCCCGCACGCTGCCCGACGAGTCCGGCACACCGCTGCGCCTCGGACCCGCGGCCCTGACCGGCGAGCACGTCGAGGAGGCCGCCGCCCGCTTCGACGACCGGGGCGGCGCCGGGTGGCACGTCACCGTGGACTTCGAGGACGCGGGCCGTGACCGCTGGGCCCGCCTGACCGGCAAGGCCGCCTGCCACCCTGTGGGCGACCCCGCGCGGCGGATCGCGATCGTCCTCGACGACAAGATCGTCTCCTCTCCCCAGGTCGACCCCTCCCTGTCCTGCGGCAGCGGCATCCGCGACGGCGCCACGCAGATCACGGGATCCTTCGGTCCGGACGAGGCCCGGGAACTGTCCCTGCTCATCAACGGCGGCGCCCTGCCCGTGCCCGTCGAGACCGTCGAGCAGCGCACCGTCGGCCCCACCCTCGGCGCCGAGGCGATCGCCGCGAGCGCCTGGGTCGCCGCCATCGGCACGGCCCTGACCGCGCTGTACGTGATCGTCGTCTACCGGCTGATGGGCCTGCTTGCCGTGCTCGCCCTGGCCTGCTACGGCCTCGTCTCCTACGCCGCCCTGGCCGCGCTCGGCGCCGCCCTCACCCTGCCCGGGCTGGCCGGGTTCGTGCTGGCCATCGGCATGGCCGTGGACGCCAACGTGCTGGTCTTCGAACGGGCCCGCGAGGAGTACACGGCCGGTCGCCGCCCCAGCGCCCGCTCCGCACTCGCCGCCGGGTTCCGCAACGCCCTCAGCGCGATCGCCGACTCCAACACCACCACGCTGATCGCGGCCGCGCTGCTGTTCTTCCTGGCCTCCGGACCGGTGCGGGGCTTCGGCGTCACCCTCGGCATCGGGGTGCTCGCCTCCATGTTCAGCGCCCTGGTGATCACCCGGGTGCTCGCCGAGTTCGCCGCGAGCCGCCCCCGGGTACGCCGCTCCCCCGGTCTCACCGGCATCGCGGCCACGGGTGCCGTCCGCGACCGCCTCACCCGGCGCGACCCGCAGCTGAGGCGCCGCCCGCGCCGCTGGCTGGCCGTCGGCGCCGCCGTGCTCGTCCTGGCCGGAGCGGGCACGATCGTGCGCGGGGTCGACCTCGGCGTGGAGTTCACCGGGGGCCGCCTCGTCGAGTACGCGACGTCCTCCCCCGTCGACACCGACCGGGTCAGGACCGCTCTGGCCGACGCCGGATTCCCGCGGGCCGTCGTACAGTCCTCCGACGCGACGGGCCTGACGGTGCGCACGGAGCCGATGGGCAACGCACAGGAGGCGAAGGTCACCGCGGCCGTGCGGGAGCTGGCGGGCGGGGCGGAGAAGGTCCGCGACGAACTCGTCGGCCCCAGCCTGGGTGAGGAACTGCGCCGCAACGCCCTGGTCGCCCTCGCCGTCGCCCTGGGTGCCCAGCTGCTGTACCTCGCGGTCCGGTTCCGCTGGGTGTTCGGCACCGCCGCGGTCGCCGCCCTCGCCCACGACGTGGTGATCCTCGTGGGCGTCTTCGCCTGGCTGGGCAAGCCTCTGGACGGCGTGTTCCTGGCGGCCCTCCTCACCGTCGTCGGTTACTCGGTCAACGACTCCGTGATCCTCTTCGACCGCGTCCGGGAGCTGGCCGGGCGCCACCGGGACAAGAGCTGGGCCGACGCGGTGAACCCGGCGATCCTGCAGACCCTGCCCCGCACGGTGAACACGGGCGTGGGGGCCGCGCTGGTCCTCACCGCCCTCGCCGTGCTCGGCGGGTCCTCGCTGACCGACTTCGCCCTGGCGCTGCTCATCGGCATCGCCGTCGGCACGTACTCGTCGGTCTTCACGGCCGCTCCGCTCGCGGTCCTGCTCGGGCGGCGGCGTTCCCGCTCCGGTTGACCGGTGGCGGGTACCCGTACGGCGTCGGCATGGTCGCCAACGACGGAAGGCAACCCCGTGACCGAGTCCTTTCCCCCGGAGCCGTGGCACCTGCGAGGCGACATGTTCACGGCGCTCTGGCCGGTGCCCCTGCGGGAGGTGCCCGACTGGCGGCTGCCTCCAGGGGTGCGTCCCCTGCGGCTGGGGCGGTCCTGCCTGGTGGTGACCTTCTGGGTGGACTACCGGCCGGGCGGGACGCTGGCGTACCGGGAGTTGCTGGTCGCCCTGGCGGTGCGGGACCGGCGGGGCCCGGCGGCGTGCGCGGTCGAGGTATGGGTGGACGACGAACGCTCCCGGGACGGCGGCCGCACGCTGTGGGGCATCCCCAAGGAGTTCGGGTCCTTCGTCTTCGGGCCCGCGACCGCGCCCCCGTCGCGCCCGGGCCGGGCCGCGGTGCGCACCCGCATGGTCGTGGAGCGTGCCGGGGACGGACCCGATCCGGTGGTGACCGGGCTGCACCGGGACCTGTTGCCCCTGCCGGGCCGCCTGCCCGTGCGCGGCAGGCTGCTGCAGCCGCACCCCGCGCACGGGACCTGCGAGGTGCCGCTGCGGCTGTCGGGGCGCGCCCGGCTGGGGCGGGCACGCCTGACGGCCGTGCCCGGCGGGCCGCTCGCCTTCCTCGACGGCCGGAGAGCCGCGGCGGCTTCGGTCCGTGACTTCCGCATGACCGTGGGCCCAGCCGGCGGGTGCTCCTGAACAGCCGGTGCGCGGTGCCCGGGAGACCGGTCCAGGCCGCCGGCCGGTGTGCCGTGTCCGGGCGGTCGGCGCACGGTTGCCCGTCGGTCCAGCGCGGTCAGGTCCGTTACCACGCCCTCCTCTTCGGGCAGCCGCCGGACCAGCTCCCGGGTGCGGGCCCGGCCGCGAGCAACTCCTCCGGTTCCGCGGGCAGTCGGCGCGTGTCGTAGGACCACCAGTACCCGGCCATGTCCGGTGCGGGCCGCCGGTCCCGGGGGCGCGGCACCGCCAGTTCGACGGCGGCGGTGACGGCCAGTCCGCCGAGGCGGTCGGCCGCGGTGCCCCCCAGGGAGCGTCCGCCGAGCATCGGGGCGCGAACTCCCCGGTGGGGTGGTGGGGTTGCGGGAACAGGCCGAGGCCGGGCAGGCGCGGGCCCTCCTGATGGCGCGGCCCAGCGGCGTCACGGCCCCGGCGGCCAGGACAGCGTCGGCGCCCCGGGCCGCCTGGACGAGGGCGCCGGACCGGTCACGCGGGCGACACGCCGTGTCCGCCGGTACGTGGACGGACATCGCCGGTGCGGGCGACGGTTCCGCGCGCCCTCACCCCGGACCGGACCGGCGGGTGCCGGGGCCGCTGTCCAGCGCGGCGAGCAGGGCGGTCGCGGCGTCCCGCAGACGGGGTGAGGTGTCCGCGGTGAGGGCGGCCAGCCGGCCCCGGGCGTGCTCGGCGCCCGGTGGCCACGATCCGTTGGCGTCCACCCAGCGCCGCAGACCGCGCACGGCCTCGTAACGGGCCCGCTCGTGCGGGTCGTCCAGGCCCCGCAGGAAGCGCCGTACGTCGTGCCGGGTGTGCGGGTCGGTCGCGTCGCCGCCGTCGAGGAGCGACAGCGCGGCGGCCCGGACCTCGCCGGAGCCGGCGGTGTCCGCCAGGCGCCGTACGGCGGGGAGTGCCTGGGTGAGGCCCCACAGTGCGTTGCGGGTGCGCCACACGTACCGGGCGTCGGACTCCAGGTGGGCCGAGAGGGCCCAGGCCACGGGGTGCCGCTCCCAGGGGCGCAGGCCGTTCCCGACGAGGTGCTCCAGCCCGTCGAGGGCCCCGGCGCGCAGGTCGTCGTCGGGGTCGTCCAGGAGGGGCAGCAGCAGCCACACCGCGTCCCAACGGCCGCCGGATCCGACGGCCGTGGCGCAGGCGGCCCGGGTGCGGGCGGGGACCGTCGTGTCGGCCAGGGCGGTGCGCAGGTGTGCGGCGGCCGTGCCCGTGTCCAGGGCGCCCAGCAGCCGGGCGGCCGGTGGCCCGGCGACGGGGTCGCGCAGCCAGTGCGCCGCAGGTCCGCTCAGGCGTTTGTCGGCCCGGTCGCTGAGGCCTTCCAGCAGGGCGGCGGCGACCTCGGGGTCCCGCTCGGTCCGCAGGGCCGCCCCCAGGCTGTCCTGTACCTGGGGTCGTGCCACGTCGCACAGGCGCCGGGCGGCCTGGACGCGCACCCGCGGGGACGGGTCGCGCAGGCCGTCGAGCAGCGAGTCGAGGAGCGGCTCGGTGCACCGCCGCGGCAGCTCTTCCAGGGCTCGGGCGCGGGCGGCGGCCGGGCCCCGGCGGGCGGTGCGGATCACCTCGGTGCGCACGGCCTCGTCGTCCGCGCAGGCGTACAGCAGGGTCCGGGCCCGTCCCCAGACGGCGGAGTCGGGATCGCCGAGGAGGGCGGCGAGGGCCGCGGCGTCCCCGGGCACGCCCAGGGCGGCCAGTCCCTCCAGGGCGAGGATCCGTACGTGGCGGTCCGGGTCGGACAGCAGCCGGGCGAAGGCTTCGACGACCTCGGGGCCGTCGAGACGGAGCCGGGTGGCGGCGACACAGGCCCCGCACCGCACGCCCGGATCGGTGTCGCGCAGGAGCGGCGGCAGGACGTCGCGGCCGGCCCGCGCGAGCCCGAGGCGGCCCAGGGCCCGGGCGGCGGCCGCGCGGACCGGTGGCGCCGGGTCGGCGGCCGCCCGGGCGAGGACGGGGACGTGCTCGGCCCCGCCCCGTCTGCCCAGGCCCTTCACCGCCGCCGCGCGCCGCTCCGGCTCCGGAGCCCCCGACTCCCGCAGGAAGAAGGCGATCTGATGGTCCGTCCCCATGGGACACCTCCCGGGAAGGAAGACCGCCGAGCCACGGGAAGGTTGCCCTCGCCTCCACGGGCCGCGGGCCTCTTCGCGGGGTCAGCCCGCCGCGGGCGAGGGTCGTGTTCCTCCTCCGGGTCCGGGCACCACCGGGGCGCTGTGCGGTGCTCGGGCCGCCCTGCCGTGGAAGGCCATGGTGAGGCGGTCCGGCTTCACCGTGACGACGGCCCGGGGCCGGGGCGGGCGGGAGGTGAGGGCGAAGGAGGACCAGGTCCGCAGGATGGTCGCCAGGATGACGTGGAGTTCGGCCCAGGCGAAGTTCTCGCCGATGCACTTGCGCCGGCCGTCGCCGAAGGCGAGAAACGAGCCGCGGGTGGCCGCCGCGTTCTGCGGCGTCCAGCGGTCCGGATCGAAGACGTCCGGGTCGGCGAACACGCCGGGGTCGTGCTGGTGGAGGTAGGGGCTCCACACCACGTCGGCGCCCTCGGGCACGAGGTGGCCGCCGAGATCGACGGCGCGGGTGGCCGTCCTGGTCACCAGCCAGGCCGGGCCGTACTTGCGGACGGCCTCCCGCAACACGCTGCGGGCGTACGGCAGATGCTCCAGATCGCCGTAACCCGGCGGGCGGTCGCCGCACACCGCGGCCAGTTCGGCGCGCAGCCGCCGCTCCACACGCGGGTCGCGGGTGATCTCGTACAGCGTCCAGGCCAGCGTGGTGCCGGTGGTCTCGATCGCCCCGGTCAGCAACGTGATGGCCTCGTCCTGGAGTTGACGGCGGCTCAGCGGGTCCTCGGCGGTGAGCAGGGTGTCGAACAGGCCGGTCCGCCGCTCGCCGGCCGCCGCCGAGTGCGGGCACCCGGCGGCGGCCGGCGTGGCACCGGTCCCGGCACCGGCGCCGGGGGGCGTCCCCGGCGTCCGGCCCGCGCGGTGGTCGACGGCCTGGTCGATGAGGATGCGCAGACGGGCGACGCGCTGTGTGTGCGCCCGGTTGGCGGGCAGGGGCAGCCGGGTCGCCCAGGGCGGGAGGAGCGTCTGGCGGATCGTTCCTTTCATGAGCTTCGGCATGAGTGCGATGAACTCGCCCGCCAGGTGCTCCGGCAGGTCCGCGCCGAACAGGGCGACGAGGAAGGCCGCGAGGGTGAGCGCGTTCATGTCGTCGCAGACGTCGCGCGGCTCGGCCTCGGGCCAGGCGGCGACCATGGCCGCGACCTGCTCGATCATGGCGTCACCGCGGCCCGCGATGTGCGCCTTGCTGAACATGGGCTGCATCAGCCGCCGGTGGCGCAGGTGGGCGTCGCCGTCCGCGATCGTGGCGAGGCCGTCGCCGAAGAACACGCGCAGCGCGTCGATGATCCTGCCGCCCTTGGCGTAGTGCGCGGCGTCGGTGACCAGGACCCTGCGGGTGAGAGCGGGGTCGGTGACGACGTAGGCGGGGGTGGGGCCGATGCGTATGCGCACGACGGGGCCGTGCGCGCGCAGGGAACAAATGAAGGACAGGGGATCGCGGGCGAGTTGGAGTCCGTGGCCGATCAGGGGCAGGTCTCCGGGGGCGGTGCGGGTGGGCGTCGCGGGAGCGTTCATGGCCGGTCTCACTCCTTGTGGGGGCGTCCGTCGTGGGGGCGACAGACGACCGATGCATGCCCATGGCACGGACCCCGGATGCACCGGCCCCGCGATGCATGCGTCACGCCCGGCGTGCTGGGCAGGGAGTGGTGACAAGTTCCCTCGCGTGACCGGAGGTACGGATGGACATCGGTATAGGCCTTCCCAACACGGTTCCCGGCACCGAAGGCCGGGTGCTCGTGGAGTGGGCGCGGCGGGCCGAGGAGGCGGGGTTCAGCACGCTCGGAACGATCGGACGGCTGGTCTACCCGGGGTACGAGGAGCTGGTCGCGCTGAGCGCGGCCGCGGCCGTGACCAGCAGGATCCGGCTGACGACCAGTGTGCTGCTGGGGCCGCTGTACTCGAACGCCGCGCTGCTGGCGAAGCAGGCGGCCTCCGTCGACCGGCTGTCCGGGGGCCGGTTCGTGCTCGGCGTGGGCCTGGGCGGGCGTGACGACGACTTCGCGGCGAGCGGTCTGCCGACGGGGGGCCGGGGGCGCCGGCTGGAGGAGCAGCTGGTGGAGTTGAAGCGGGTCTGGGCGGGCGAGGAGCGGGGGTTCGCCGGGGCGATCGGCCCCGAGCCCGTGCGTGAGGGTGGTCCCGAGCTCATTCTGGGCGGCGCGACCGAGGCGAGCTTCCGGCGGGTGGCCCGGCTGGGCGACGGCTGGATCATGGGCGGCGGCACGCCGGACACGTTCGCCCGCGCCGCGGCCGGGGTCGACACGGCGTGGCAGGAGGCGGGCCGCACGGGCACGCCCCGCAAGCTGGCGCTGGCCTACTTCGCGCTGGGCCCGGACGCGCGGGCCCACGCCGACGGCTATCTCGGCGACTATTACGGCTTCCTCGGCGAGGCCGCGGCGCAGGTCGCGGCCGGTGCGGCGGTGACCGCGGAGATGGCCGCGTCCTACGCCGAGGCGTTCGCCGAAGCCGGCTGCGACGAGCTGATCTTCGTGCCGGCGGCGTCGGATCCGCGGCAGGTCGAGTGGCTCGCCGAGGCGACGCGCTGAGCCGCCGGCCGCTCCAGGACGTGTCCGCAAAGTCCCTCCTGCCCTGCGGGCGGACGGAGGGCCCTGCGGACACGTCCTAGGCGAGCGGGGCGATCCCCGCCTGCCCGGCCCGGAGTTCGGACCGGACGAGCTCCAGGAGGCGGCCGGTCCAGTTGCGGCCCCGGCCGCCGTTGTCGCCCCAGTGGCCGGAGTCGTCGTCGTAGACGAGGGTCGCGTCGGCCGTGTCCAGGAGGACGCGGGCGAGATGCGGATGCTGGGTGTACTTGGCCCGCAGCAGGGCGGCCATGACGGCGGTCCGGGCCTCTTCCCACCCTTCGCGCCGGGGTGCGCCGACCGCCGTGTTGCGTGCGGCGAACGCCGTGTCCGCGTCCCGGACGGCGGCCCGGGACGCGGGGTCGGCGGTGGACAGGGCCCAGTACGCATGGGCCACCGAGGGGTAGGTGTCGCCGTCGACCCGAACGGGCGCGGGGTAGTCGTTGCGCAGCGCCTGCTTGCCCGGGGCGTCCGAGGGCTTGAACGGATGGCTCTGGGGGAGGTGGATCGCGGGGGCCACGGGGGTCGCCGGCCCGTCCGCCGGGACGCGTGCGGGGCGTTCGGCCAGCCACCTGGCCCGGTCCTCGAAGTAGGCGACCGCCTCGTCGTACTCGTCCTGGTCGACGGTCTCGCCGGGCAGCGACGCGAGCTCTCCGCCGGGTCCGGTCACCAGGAGCAGGAGCGGCTCGTCCTTGCGGTCCATGTCGCCGAGCGCGTAATGCCGTTGGGTCTCGGGGATGGCGTAGTAGGCGGCGCGGGCGGCGGCCCGGTTCTCCTCGGTCCGCTCGGCGAGGAACACGTCGACGGCGGCGAGGCAGCGGTCCGTGGAGTCCGGCCGGCCGTTGAGCTGGTCGATGGTGTCGCGGACCTCGGCCAGCAGCAGCTCGGGGGTGTGCCACGCGTGGGGCTCGCTGAACGTCCACACGGCCAGGTCGTGGGCGGAGACCCGGGCGCCCTCCGGGAGTTCGGTGGCCACCCAGCCGCTGCGCAGCTTCCGCTCGAACTCCTCCAGGGTGACCAGGCCCCAGCAGTCGATCAGCCCGTCCGCGTAGATGAACAGGTCGGTGAGGTAGTAGTCGCCGTTGCGGATGAAGGCGTGACGCCAGGTTCCGGGGACGCGGACGCCGTCCGCCGTGCGGGAGGTGATGCGGTTGCCGATCATTCAGGCCATTGTGTCCGTACCGGCGATCACCGCAAGGGAATTGCCGGCACGGGACGGCGCACACCCGCAGAGCCGGGTCCTCCGTCACGGCTCGGCGGAGGACCCGGCTCCCGGTGCGGCGGTGGCTCAGGAGGACTGGGCGCTCTGGTACAGGTTCTGCGCGTCGGCCCCGAAGTACGGGCCGTACATGGCGTTGGGCAGGAAGTTGTACTTGAAGCTGTTCACCGAGGACTGCAGGCCGGTGCCCGTGGCCTCGTCGAACTGGGTGAACCACGGGCCGCCGCTGGAGCCGCCGGTCATGTTGCAGGTCAGACCGTGGTCACTGGAGAGCAGGAAGTCGCGGAAGGTGGTGCCGCTGCAGTAGATGAACTTCTCGCCGTCGTACGGGGCGGCCGCCGGGAAGCCGAAGGAGTACATGGCCTTGTTGTAGCCGGTGTTGAAGGCCAGGCCCTGGCCGCCGACGACGTCGGTGAGCCGCTTGCCGTCGAGCGGGGCGACGACGGCGGCGCCGATGTCGTAGTTGATGTCCTCACTGGCCGTCCACTGGGGCGTGGACAGGGCCCTGGCCGCCGCCCAGGTGCCGTACGGCCGCTGCCCGTCGTGGTAGCCGGGCACGAACACCCAGTTGGTGTGCCAGGCGCCCTGCATCTTCACGCAGTGCCCGGCGGTCAGCACCGTGCTCTTGTTGGCGCTGGTGACGGCGTTGCCGGAGCAGGAGGCGGTGCGCCCCTGGTAGGTGAAGAACACCCGTCCGGCGGTTTTGGTCACCGCTCCCCCGCCGGCCCAGGGTCCGCCGCCGTGCGGGAAGGCGAGGGGACCGACGGCGGAGGCGGGGGCGCTGGGCGCCACGACGGTCGCCTTGCCCTTGCGGGGCGCCGCGGGCCGCACCGCGGAGCGGTCGACGGTCAGGACGTCGAGCGGGGTGGCCGCGCGCATCCGTTCCGGGGTCCAGAAGGCCAGGGCGCGTTCGCGCGCCGAGGGGGCCGCCACGCCCGGTTCCGGGGCGGCGCCGGCCGGTGCGGCGGTGACGCCGGTCGCGAGGAGCGCGGCGACGCCTGCGAGTGCGGCGAACACGGTGCGGCGCACCGGGGTGGCGCCGGACGGGCGGAGGCTACGGGGTCTGCCTATCACGCGGTCTCCTTCTGCTGTGGGGGCCGGGCGGCGGAAGCCGTCGCCCGGTCAGGCAGGGGGTGTCGCTGCGGACAGTCAGAGGGCAGCGTGCCACCGGGAGGCCGACATGGACAGGTGCATGACAGAACGATGGCCGAAACGTCACGTACTCTCCGCGCGGAGCGCACAAGGGGCCAGGGGGAAGCGCCGGGCGGCCCGCGGCGAAGGCGGGCACGAAGAAACCCGGCCTCCTGACGGAAGCCGGGTTCCCGGTGGAGCCGTGGAGGGTCAGAGGGCGGGGCCGGTGCCGCCGCCCGGCTGGATGCGGCCGCGCCAGCCGCCGGACTCGCCGCCGCGCTCCTCGATGAACTGCTTGAAGCGCCTCATGTCGCCCTTCACCCGGCGATCGATGGTGCCCATCATGTCCGCGGCCTTCTCGGCCATCCCACTGGGCTCGACCTCCATCACCAGCTCCACCCGCGTGTGGGTGTCGTCCACGCGCTCGAAGCGTACGGAGCCCTTCTGGTTGACGTCTCCGCTGGTCGTGCGCCAGGTGACGCGCTCGTCGGGCAGCTGGTCGACGATCTCCGTGTCGAACTCGCGCCGCACGCCGCCGACCTTCGTGGTCCAGTGGTTGTGACGGTCGTCGATCTGCCTGACCTCCTCGACGCCCTCCATGAAGTTCGGGAACTCCTCGAACTGCGTCCACTGGTTGTAGGCGGTGTGCAGGGGGACGTCGACTTCCACGGTTTCCTTGACGGTGCTCATCTGCATGCCTCCGTTTTTCACTGATCGACTGCGGGAGGCCCATCGGCCCACACACAGGTCCGGGCTCGTGGCAGTCGAGTACCCGGGATGCCGCGGTTGCCACCTCCCAAATGATCGACCGGTGACCGGAAACCGGCCACACCCGGTGGTCGAACACGGATACGATCCCGGCGTGCGCCTTCCCCGCTCCGCCCCGGGCTGGACCATCGCCGTCTTCGGCCTGCTCGCCGCCGCCCTCGGCGTGCTCGGCCTGGTCTCACCGGCCGCCCAGCTGTCCCTGCTCGGTCTCACCGCGCCGACTGAGCGCGCGACCGGGGACTTCACGCCCGCGTTCATGACCGCGTCGTCCATGGCGGCCCTCAACATGGGCGTGTACTACGTGCTGGCGGCCCTGGCCGACTGGCGGGCCTTCTTCCGCTGGACCGTACCGTTCCGGCTGCTGACCTGCACCGTCTTCATCGCCGCCGCGATCGGCGGCAGGGCACCTGACGTCTTCGTCGGGGTCGGGGTGTGGGAAGGGCTGGGAGCGGCGGCGACGGCCGCGGCGCTGCGGTCCGACCGCCGCCGGAGCGCGGCGCCGGCGCCCACCACCGGACCGTGAGCCCGCCGCCGTGCCGGGACCGGTCCGGAGCCTCGGTGCTGACCGCGGTCACGCGGCGGACGCGGGGGGGCGCGCGGGCCGTCTCCGGGCGAAGGCCGTGGCGGAACTCGGGGTGCCGGGCCGCGGCAGCGGCGGAGCGGTGTGGATCAGCCCGGCTCGGAGGGCCCCGGTTGCGGGAGCGCTCGGCCACGCGCGGCGGTCCCACCCGGCAGGCAGCGCCGTGGCGTCCGCCCGGGTCTGCCAGGACCACCTCGGCGGTCGGCTCGCCGCGGCGGTGACCGACACCCTGGCCCCGCGGGGCTGGTGACGTGGGAGGGCGGCCCGGCGCTCATGGAGGTCGGCGCGGTGCGGCTGAGCGCGGACCGGCGTCGAGGAGGCGGTGGAGCGCCGGCATCTGCGGACCCGCCCGGACCCGACGGAACGGCGCCCGCGCCCGGTGGGACGCGCCGGGTTCAGAACCGGTTCTGCTGCTGCGGCTGCCCGTACGGCTGGCCGCCCTGGCCGCCCGCGCCCTGGGCCTGCAGCTGTTCGGCCTGCTCCTTGGTCACCTTCTGTTCGGCCCCGCAGAAGGTGCACTGCGTCTGGTACTTCGTGGAGACGGGGAACAGCGGCACGAAGAACAGGGTGAACTTCGTGACGCGCTTGCGGAGCGTGTGCGCGGAGGGGTTGCCGCACTGGCCGCACACCAGCGTCAGTATCGCGAGCTGGTACAGGTATCCCTTGGTGCCGAAGATGATCACGTGTCGTCCTCCCGGGTCGGATCTTCGTCCAGTGTCCTGTATCACGGGCCGGTGTGGCGCCCGGGCCCCTCGTTCGTGTGGAGAGGCCGGCGGGGCGTGGTCCAGGCGGGTGACAGCGGGCCGGGCCCCCGGGGTGCGCCGGTACGGTGCCGCGGTGACCTCGATCTCAGCAGAGGGGCTGGTCGACGCGACGCAGCGGCCCGGTCTGCCGGTGAGCCTGCTCGTCGTGCCCGGGTCGGCCGTCCTGACCGTGCAGCACCTCAAGGCGCAGTTCGTACCGCCGCAGACCTGGCTGGAGGCGGTGGCCGAACTGGGCTCCTCCTACCTGATCTTCGCCACCCGTCCGTGGCCCGAGGGCGCCGAGCCGGGAGACGTCCGGACGCTGGCCGCCTTCACCTCCGACGAGGAGGTCCTCACCTCGGCGGTGCACGTCATGCTGCCCGCCCGCAGCCTGCGCGGCTGAGTTCCCCCGCGGCCCGGGTCACGTGGAGCGGTGGCCCGGGCCGCGGCGTGCCGCCGGTCAGGCGGACAGGGCCGCCAGCACCACGCCCTTGGCCTCCTCCTGGACCCGGCGCAGGTGGTCGGGGCCGAGGAAGGACTCGGCGTAGACCTTGTAGACGTCCTCGGTGCCGGACGGGCGGGCCGCGAACCAGGCGTTGTCCGTCGTCACCTTGATGCCGCCGATGGGGGCGCCGTTGCCGGGCGCCTCGGTGAGCACCGCGGTGACCGCGTCCCCGGCCAGGGTGTCGGCGCTGACCTGGGCCGGGGAGAGCTTGGCGAGCAGGGCCTTCTCCTCCCGGGTCGCCGGGGCGTCGATGCGCGCGTAGGCCGGCTCGCCGAAGCGGGCGGTCAGGCCCGCGTAGTGCTCGGACGGGGTCTTGCCGGTGACGGCGGTGATCTCCGAGGCGAGCAGCGCCAGCAGGATGCCGTCCTTGTCGGTGGTCCACACGGAGCCGTCGCGGCGCAGGAACGACGCCCCGGCCGACTCCTCGCCGCCGAAGCCGATGGTGCCGCCGACGAGCCCGTCCACGAACCACTTGAACCCGACCGGCACCTCGACCAGTTCGCGGCCCAGGTCGGCGGCGACCCGGTCGATCATGGCGGAGGACACCAGCGTCTTGCCGACACCGGTGGCGGCCGGCCAGTCCTCACGGTGGGCGTACAGGTAGGAGATGGCGACCGCGAGGTAGTGGTTGGGGTTCATCAGGCCCGCGTCCGGGGTGACGATGCCGTGCCGGTCGGCGTCGGCGTCGTTGCCGGTGGCGATGTCGAACCGCTCGCGCTGCTCGATCAGCGACGCCATGGCGTACGGCGACGAGCAGTCCATACGGATCTTGCCGTCCCAGTCCAGCGTCATGAAGCGCCAGGTGGGGTCGGTGTGCGGGTTGACCACAGTCAGGTCGAGGCCGTGCTGTTCGGCGATGCGGCCCCAGTAGGCGACCGAGGCCCCGCCGAGCGGGTCGGCGCCGATGCGCACACCGGCCGAGCGGATCGCGTCCAGGTCGAGGACGGCAGGCAGGTCGGCGACGTAGGTGCCGAGGAAGTCGTAGCGGCCCGTGGTGGCGGCGGCGAGGGCGCGGGCGTGGGAGACGCGCCGTACGTCCTTCAGGCCGCCCCGGATGATCTCGTTCGCCCGGTCCTGGATCCAGGAGGTCGCGTCGGAGGCGGCGGGGCCGCCGCTGGGCGGGTTGTACTTGAAGCCGCCGTCGGCGGGCGGGTTGTGGGACGGGGTGACCACGACGCCGTCCGCGAGGCCGGTGCCGCGGCCGCGGTTGTGGGTGAGGATGGCGTGCGAGACGGCCGGGGTCGGCGTGTAGCCGTCCGCGGCGTCGATCAGCACCGTCACCTCGTTGGCGGCGAACACCTCCAGGGCCGTGACCCGCGCCGGCTCCGACAGGGCGTGGGTGTCGGCGCCCAGGAACAGGGGGCCGTCGATGCCCTGTTCCGCGCGGTACTCGCAGATGGCCTGGCTGGTCGCGGCGATGTGGTCGTCGTTGAACGCGCTCGCCAGCGACGATCCGCGGTGTCCGGAGGTCCCGAACGCCACGCGCTGCCCCGGGTCGTCGAGGTCGGGGTGGAGCGCGTAGTACGCGGTCACCAGCCGAGCGACGTCGACGAGATCCTCGGGTCCGGCCGGACTGCCCGCTCGCTCGTGCTGCATGGGCCCGCTCCTCCACATGGGTCGATCGTTCGTGTGCGGTCTCATCCTTCCTCGTCACGGCGGTGGCGCGCGAGAGGGGCACCCCGGTGAGGGCAGGATGTGCGCCATGCCACGCGCCCTGGGGGCGTCCCGGCCGCGCACAGGCGAGAGGGCGGCGCTACGGACCACCGGGACGCCCGGTGATGCGCCGCGCCGCCTGCCCCTCGTGGCCGGCACGCCGCGCGTGCCGGCCGGGGTCAGATCCGCCCGCCGGTGAGCCGGGTGAGCGGGCCGTGCGCACCGCGTTCGGCGCGGCGGCCCACGGCGTACGAGGCGGCGCTCAGGGCGGTCAGGCCGGCACCGACGCCCGCGGCGACGAGCTTGCGGTGGGCGATGACCGTCCAGGCCGTCTTCGCCGTGGTGGCGACGTGCCCCGAGGCCGTGACGACCGCCTGGCGGCCCGCCTCGACGCCCTTGGCCGCCGTCTGCGCGGCCGTCTTCGCCGTCTCCGCGGAGCGCTCCGCGCCCGACTTGGCGGCTGATGCCGCGTCACCGGCCTTGTCTGCCGCGCCCTTGGCGGCCTGGGACGCCGGGGCGGTGGCCTTGTCCGCCGTGCGGCGGGCCTTGGACTGCGTGGCCCGGATGGTGGTCGGCTTCTGGTTCGCGCGCTTGTTCTCTTCAGTCATGTGACACCGCTTTGCCTCGGACTCGGGCGCCAAACACGTTCGGTCGCGCACCGACCGGGGGGCGTGTGCCTGAGCACCCGGTCCAGGGGGTAGGCGAGCTACAGACACCCGTCACGTCGATCACGAAGGAAGGCGCGTCATGGCCGGAATGCTCAACCGCATCAAGGAATTCGCCCGGAGCCCGCAGGGGCGGCGGGCCGTGGAACAGGCCCGGCGGGCGGCGGCCGACCCCCGCAAGCGCGCCCAGGCCCAGCGTCTGCTCGGCAGGCTCCGCGGCCGCCGCCACTGACCGCCCGGGCATCGCGCCCGTTATCCAACTCCTTGAGCGGATAGGTGTGTCAGGGCCCGGCTTGGGCACATGAGTCGCACCACACCCACGTGAGAGGAGCTGGTTCGATGGGCAGCGCAGGCAACGGCAGGAAGCTCGGGGTCTTAGGCGTCGCGGGCGTCCTGGCCGGCACCGTGCTGGTCGGCTGCGGCGACGACGGCGGCACGAAGAAGGAGGCGGGCGCCTCCTCGGCGAAGACGAGCGCCGGGGCCGGGGAGCAGGGCACGCGGGTGGTGCGCTCGGCCTACGACAGGACGGCCGAGGAGGACACCGCCAAGGTCGCCCTGCGCGTGCAGACCTCGGTCGAGGGCCGCTCGGAGACGGCGCACGGGCAGGGCGTCGTCGACCTGGAGGACGGCGACAGCGTCATGACGCTCACCGCGCAGGGGCAGCGGATCGAGCAGCGCGTGATCGACCAGGTGCTGTACCAGAAGATGCCGAAGGGGCAGGCTCCGGGCGGCAAGCCCTGGATCAGGATCGACCTGGGCGAGGTCGCCGGCCGGCAGGGCGCCGGCGACCACGGCGTGAACGATCCGGCGCGGTCCGCCGCCTACGCCAAGGCCATCACGGACAAGGACGTGACCGAGAAGGGCACGGCCACGATCAACGGCGTGCGAACCACGCACTACCGCGTCAACGTCGACGTCGCCGAGCTGCCGAACGGCGACACCCTGCGCAAGCAGGTCGGCCCCACCCTGCCGATGGACGTGTGGCTCGACGACGAGGGCCGGCTGCGCCGGCAGCAGCTCGACATGACCGTCAAGGCCCCGCAGCAGCCGGCGCAACGGTCCTCCGGCACCGCCTCGTCCGCGCCGGAGAAGGTCACGGTGCGCACGGTCATGGACTTCACCGACTTCGGCACCGAGGTGGAGGCGGAGGCGCCCCCGGCCGGGCAGGTCACCGACATGACCGGCAAGGCCCTCGAACAGGGCAAGCGGCAGAGCTGACCGGGTTCACCGTATCCCGTCACCGCGCGTCGCGGCCGCGGAGCCGCCGTACGAGGTCGTCCGCGGCCGCCGGCCAGTCCGGCCGGTCGAAGGTGAAGCCCGCGTCGAGCAGGCGGCCGGGGACGACGCGGCGGCTCTTCAGCAGCAGTTTGGTGTCCGAGCGCAGGACGAAGGCGCCGATCTCGGCCATCCACCGTGTCGCGAGCACGCCCACGGGGACGCCCCACGCGGCGCGCAGGGCCCGCATGAAGGCGCGCTGCGGCAGGGGTCCGGGGGCGGCGAGGTTGACCGGCCCGGTGATGTCGTCCCGGGCCACGAGGAAGTCGACCGCCCGGACGAAGTCCCGGTCGTGGATCCAGGACACGTACTGCGCGCCCCCGCCGACCGGGCCGCCGAGGCCGAGCCGGGCCATCCGCAGCAGGACGTCGAAAACGCCGCCGCGGTCGGGGCTCATCACCATGGCGGCGCGCAGGGCCACCTTGCGGGTGTGCGGGGTGGCCGCCTCCTCCTGGGCCCGCTCCCAGGCCTGGGCGATGGCGACGCTGTAGGACCAGTAACCGGGAACGCCGG
This sequence comes from Streptomyces sp. NPDC044921, assembly GCF_056432865.1. Classification (NCBI taxonomy): domain Bacteria; kingdom Bacillati; phylum Actinomycetota; class Actinomycetes; order Kitasatosporales; family Streptomycetaceae; genus Streptomyces; species Streptomyces sp. NPDC044921. The sequence goes on along the minus strand of NZ_JBWKIF010000002.1, from coordinate 374,449 downwards.
GTTCGCTTCCGCCGATCACGCCGGTGGCCTCGTCGTTCGGGGCGTCGAAGCGGTGGGCGTAGACGGTGGCGGTGCTCATCTGCAGCCAGACGCGGGGCGGGCGGGCGGCGGAGGCGATCGCCTCCCCCACGGCCCGGGTGGAGTGCACCCGGGAGTCCATCATGTGGCGCAGGTTGCCGGGCGTGTACCGGCAGTTCACGCTCCGTCCCGCCAGGTTGACCACGACGTCGCTGCCGTCGATCTCCTCCGTCCAGGGGCCCGGGTGCGCGCCGTCCCAGTGCACCTCGCCCTCGCGCGCGGGGCGCCGGCTGAGGACGACGACCTCATGTCCGGCCGCGCTGAGCGCGCGCTTCAGGACTGTTCCCACCTGTCCGGTCCCACCGGGCAGCACGAACTTCACACGGGCCTCCCCCGTCGATGCGTGGAAGCGACTCTAGCCGATATTTGAACGCGTTCAAAAGCTGTGGCGGTCCGGGGCTCGGCCCGCGCGCTCGAGCCGTCGGGCAAGATGGGCGCATGAGCGTAGTCAAGATCAACGTACTGACCGTGCCCGCCGAGCAGCGGGAGACGCTGGAGAAGCGCTTCGCCTCCCGCGCGCACGCCGTGGAGAGCTCCGACGGGTTCGAGTGGTTCGAGCTGCTCCGCCCGGTGGAGGGCACCGACACCTACCTCGTCTATACGCGCTGGCGCGACGAGGAGTCCTTCCAGGCCTGGATGGAGGGGCCGATGAAGGCCGCGCACCAGGGCGGCGGCGAGGGCGGCGAGCGGCCTCGGCCCGCGGCGAGCGGCTCGACCCTGTGGTCCTTCGAGGTCGTGCAGCAGGCCGGGCCGAAGAGCGCCTGACCCGCGGCGGCCCGTGGCGGAAGGTCCCCCGTGCCGACGGCGCGGGGGACCTTCCGCCACACAGCCCGGGAGCGTACGGCCGTTCAACCCTGCCGGGAGCGGCCAGGCGCGTACGGCAGTTCAGCCGTGCCGGGAGCGGTCAGGCGCGTACGGCAGTTCAGCCGTGCCGGGAGCGGTCAGGCGCGTACGGCAGTTCAGCCCTGCCGGGAGCGGCCCGGTGCGGCCGTGCGGCCGACCGCGGCGGCCAGCTTGCGCAGCCGGCGCCAGTCCAGCCGCGGGGGCGCCTCGGGGACCCCGGGCCGGTCGCGGGGCACCCGGACCCGCAGGGCGCGGCGGGCGATGCGGCAGTGGACGGGGGTGTCCATGGTGAGCCCCTCGCCGTCGAGCCCGACCTCCAGCCGGGGTTCGTCGGCCTGGACGACCACGTGCTGGGCGGTGAGCACCGTCAGCCCCTCGGGCCGCGGCGAGAGCAGCAGTTCGGCGGCTTCGACGGCGCTGTCGACCCGGACGGCGAGGACGCCCAGCCGCCCGGAGTTGAGCCGCTCGCGGCGGCCGAAGCCGAACGGGTCGTCCATGCGGTAGGCGTTGTTGCTGACCAGGACGGCCTGTGGGTCGGCGATGGTGGTGCCGTCGGCGACGGCCGTCAGACGCGGGCCGCTCTGCCGGGTGAGGAGCTCGGGCAGCCGCTCCAGCGCCGCGCCCACCTTGTCCTCGCGGTAGCCGGGGCTCTGGACGACGGCCCCGTACACACCGAACGAGGCGTTGTTGACGAAGGGGCGGTCGTCGGCGAAGCCGAGGTCGACGCGGAGTTCGACGCCGTCGGTGAGGGCGTCGAGGCAGGCGGCCGGGTCGTCGCGGTCCAGGCCCAGGTCCATGGCGAAGTGGTTGCGGGTGCCGGCCGCGATGACGAGGAACGGCAGGCCGTGCTCGGCCGCGACGGCGGCGACCAGCGCCTGGGTGCCGTCGCCGCCCGCCACCCCGAGCAGGTCGGCCCCGTCGGCCACGGCGGCACGGGCGAGGGCGGTGACGTCCTGGCGCTGCTCCGGGTCGAGCAGGACGACCCGGGCCCCCAGCGCCTCGGCCTTCTCCTTCAGGTGGAACTTCTCGACCTTGCCGCCGCCGGAGCGCGGGTTGAGCAGCAGGAAGGGGCGCTGCGGCGGCGGGGTGCGGTACTCCTTGACCCGTACCGGCCGCAGGCCCGTGCTGCGCAGCGCGTAGCGGCCGCTCCAGACCGCCGCGCACCACAGCAGCAGCGACAGGAAGACCACCCAGAGGAGGTTGGCGGCGGCGAAGAGGGTGATGAGGCCGACGGGTGCCACCAGGGCCAGCGTGGCCGCGGCCATGCGGACCGCTCCGCGCCGGGACAGCACCCACCACAGGGCGGCCGCGGTCAGGGCGAGGCCCGCCAGCGCGGCCACGAGCAGCAGCAGTCCCCGCAGGCCGCCGGAGACGAGGGGCAGCAGTGCCGCCGACGCGGCCGCGGCCAGGGCCGCCCTGGCGGCCCATCGCTGGCGGCGGTGATGCCGTTCGCTCATCGCCGATCCCATCTCGCTCCTCCGCTCGAACCGGCGCGGCCGGGCCTTGGGGACCGCGTCCGGGCGTGCACATCGTGCCCGCCGACGACACGGCTCGGCCGCTGCCGTCCTGATGGCTCCCCCGCCGGCGGGCACGTCAGACGCGAGGATCCCGCGCGAGGGAGCCATCGGTAGCGTACGCGGCTCGCCGGGCCCGTCCGCGCGCACCGGGGCACGCCGCCCCTCCTGCTCATCGCCCCGGTCGGCCGCCCTCTTGACCGAGTGAGTCTTATTACGCGACGAGATGGTGCTGGCGACGACGCTCATCGGCACACAGGAGATGGTGCGCGCGCGGCTGCGCGTCTGGCGGGACGCCGGTGTGGACACCGTCCGCCTCTATCCGGCCGGGGACACCCTCGACGAGCGGCTCGGCACCCTCGGCGAGCCATCGAACTGGTCCGCGAGATCGGTGACGGGGCGGGCGCCGAAGGCGGCGAGGTGCCGGGCGTGGGCGACTGACACCCTCTCCGGAGGTAGCGCTTTCCCTCGTGTTGCCGCCGCGATCGAGCGAGTGGGGCGAATCGGCTCACCGGGGGTTGACTGGGCGTCGATGCGCTCGGCCTACTGGAAGGCGCAGCCGGCCGTGACGGGGGGTCTGGTCCGGCGCCGGCCCTGGGGTCGAGGTCGCGTGGGGCGCCCCCCGCTCTACCCAGGTCAGGGGTCCGATGGTGCGGCGACGAGGGGCAGCGGTGGCGGGCCTGCTGGCCTGCCTGCTGATGCTGCAGCTGCTCGTGCCGGGACCGGCGGGCGACGGGCGCGCGTCCGCCGCCGTGGCGGCGGACGTCGTGGAGCCGGGTGCGTCTTCCGGTGGTGCCGCCGAGGAGGCCGAAAAGCCGGGTCCGTGTGAGGGGGAGCCGTCGGTGCGGCAGCTCGCGGCGCGCACACCGCGGGCGGCGGGAGCGGCCGGGGTGAGTGCCGTGGTGGCCGCGGCGCCCCGGACCGACCGGGACGCGGGCGGGCCGTCGACGAGGGCCGGGCGGTGGCCGGCGTCCGGTGGAGCCGTCCCCAACGCCGTGGAGCTGCGGGCGTTCCGCTGCTGAGAGCGGCGGTACCGAGCAGGCCTGCGCCGTGCGAACCCGCGTACCGCCGGGTGCCCTGGCGCGGCGATGTGCAGGCCTTCGCGTGTCCCCAGCCGATGACACAGGAGGCGGAATTGCCTGGAAAGCGCGTGCTCGTTCTGCGGCCGGACGAACTGGGCCCGGACGACCGGAAGATGTGGCGGGAGATCCGCACCGAGTCCGGAGCCCCGGCGAACCCCTTCCTCGACCCGGGGTTCACCGCGGCCGTGGGGCGGGTCAGGCCGGGAGCCAGAGTGGCGGTGCTGCAGGAGGACGGCTCGCCCGTCGGGTACTTCCCGTACGAGAGGGGCCGGCTGGGGCGGGGCCGGGCCGTCGGGCTCGGGGTGTCGGACAGTCAGGGGGCGGTGCTGCGCCCCGGGATCCGCCTGGACGCACACCGGCTGTTGCGGGTCTGCGGGCTGTCGTCCTGGGAGTTCGACAACTTGGAGGCCGGTCAGGAGGCGTTCGCGGCGCACGCCGCCGAGGAACTCGCCTCACCCGTCGTCGACATCGGCGAGGGCTTCGCCCGGTACACGGAGCGGCTGCGGGCGAAGTCGCCCGGTTTCCTCAGACAGACCCTGGCCAAGGAACGCAGGCTGGCGCGGCAGGCCGGCGAGGTGCGGTTCGTGTACGACGCCCGGGACCCGGGGGCCCTGCGGGCGCTGATGGAGTGGAAGTCGGCGCAGTACCGGCGCACGGGCCGCCGGGACCGGTTCGCGCAGGAGTGGATCACCCGGCTGGTGGGGCTGCTCGGCGGGAGCGAGGAGCCGGAGTGCCGTGGCGTGCTGTCCGTGCTGTACGCCGCGGGCCGGCCCGTCGCCGCGCACTTCGGCCTGCGCTCGCGCACGGTGCTGTCCTGGTGGTTCCCGGCGTACGACCGCGCCTACGCCAAGTACTCCCCCGGGCTGGTGCTGCAGTTGCGGATGCTGGAGGCCGCGGCGGCCGACGGGATCGAGATCGTCGACCTGGGCAGCGGCCCGGCCCGCTACAAGGAGTCGCTGAAAACCCGTGACCTGCGGGTGTACGAGGGGGCGGTGGTCCGGCCGGTGCCGGGCGGAGCCGCCCACTGGCTGAGCCGTGAGCCCGCCCGGTCCACCCGTCGCTTCGTCCGCAACCGCCCCCGCCTGGCGAGCGCGGCGGCCCGGACCCTGGAGGAACTGGGCCGCCTGCGTGAGCGCTGAGCGGTGCGGGGCGGCCGCGAGGAGAAGGTTGCGCCCTCGCCCTCCCGGTGCTCGCGTGCCGCGGCGTGCCCCACGGCCACCGGGAGCGGGTGCGCACCGCGTCTCTGCGGCAGCCGTGGTGGGTGTACACCGCGTCCGTACGGCAGCCGGTCGTGGGTGCGCCCGGCTCCGGGGAGCCGGGCGCGTGGGAGGTCAGCGGGTCGCGGTCCAGCTGTGGGCGACGTCCACGACGACACGGCCGTCCAGTTGCAGGACGCGGAAGGGCAGCCGGGCGCGGACGCCGAGGCCGATCTGGGTGTCGCCCTCGAAGCTGCCGGCGAACCGGGTGTCCCGGAACGTGCGGTGGCCGGTCAGGTCGACGCCCGGGAGCGGGCGTGCCACCCGGCCGGGGTACGTGGGGGCACCCGTCTCCGGGTCGTAGGCGGGCGCGGCCACGCGCACCTCGAGGACCGCGCCGCCGGCCACCGGGATGTGACGGCCGGATCCGTCCTGGTACAGCCGGTCGACGTACCGGACGGTGTAGCCGACGCCGCCGCCCGCGCCGGGCACGTCGACGACCATCCGGTCGAAGCAGGCGTGGCGCCCGGTCCTGACGTTCTCCAGCGGGGCCTGTGTGGCGCCGCTGCCGGTCTTGGCGAGGCTCCCCCAGCCGGTCGGACAGGCCGTGACCTGGGTCGCGGCCCGCTGCCCGGCGGCCGGTGCGGCACCGGCCGGGACCGCCGCCACGCCCACCACGGCGCCCACGACCGCGAGCGTCGCCCATGCTCTTGTGATGCGTATTCCTGTCATTGCCGCCCCCGAGGCTTGCGTGCGGGTGATAACAGGTGAGACGGCCGGCTTGACCGAAAGGTTGCACTTGCCGCGCCGGAGCGCCGACCATGGCACATCCTGGTGGGGAGCGATTGGTGTCCGGTGCGTCCGTACCGGGAGGACGCGACATGGATGAGGCGACCGCCGTACCGGACGGGCCGGGGTCACCCGGTGGCCGGCGCCGCGACGGCGGGAGTACCGGCCGGGGCCCGGCCGGGGGCACGGGGTGGATCGAGGACGCCCTGACGACCCCGCTGGTCGAGGCCGTCCGGGATCTCGACGGCTACGGCGGGCTCGTCTACCTGCGCTCCCCCGACCGCCGCTCCCTGGTGCTGGCGATGGTCACCGGCGTGCCCAGGTCTCTGCTGAGGAGCTGGTGGCGGGTGTCGGTGGGGGGTGCCCTGCCCATGGCCGAGGCCTACCGGCGCGACGAGACGCTGTGGCTGCCCGACGAGCGCGCCATGATGCTGCGCTTCCCGCACTTCACCGCCGGGCTGCCCTACTCGTTCGGCTCCGCCTACCAGCCGGTCCGGGCCGGCGGCGAAACCGTGGGCGTCCTGGTCGTGCTGCGCTCGGCCGCCCGGGCCCCGGTCGAAGCGGAGGCGGTGGGCCGGGCTCTGCGTCCCGCGCAGCGGCGGCTGGCGGAGCGCCTCGGCCGCCTCGCCACCGGCCGCCCCCGAGCCGCCGGGCCCGGCCCGGGCACCGCCGCGGTCGCGTACGACGACGAGCCCGTCAGCGTGCGGCTGCCGACGCCCGCCGTCCACCCCGTCCGGGTCGGGCTCCTCGACTGGGACCTGGACACCGACCGGTGCACGGCGGACGACGACGCCCTCGCCCTGCTCGGCATCGACCGGGCCGGCTTCGGCGGCACCCTCGACGACATCGAGGCCCGCGTCAGCCCCGACGACCTGCACGAACTGCGCGCGAGCCGGGGTGACGCGCTCGCCCGGGGCCGGGTCAGGTCCCGGCACTTCCGGGTGCTGGACGCGTCCCCCGGCGGCGGGGAGGCCGGCTACCGGCCCGTCGAGCTGTGGGGCCACCTCGTGCGGGGCGCCGGCGGCTCCGGCCGGATGCTGGTCTGCGCGCTGGTCGACGCGGCCGTCGGGCTCACCGCGGCCGAGGCCGCCGAACGGCTGCCCGACGCGCTCTTCTCCCTGGACCAGGACGGCCGCCTGACCTACCTCAACCGGCGCAGCGAGGAACTGCTCGGATGCGGCCGGGAGGAGCTGCTGGGCCGCTATCCGTGGGAGGTGATCACCTGGCTGCGGGATCCCGCGTACGAGGACCGCTACCGGGCGGCGATGCTCTCGCAGGAGCAGGTGTCCTTCCTCGTCCGGCACCCGGGCGGTGCCCGGCTGAGTTTCGTGCTGTACCCGGACGTGCACGGGCTGACCGGCCGGGTGTACCCGGCCGGGCCGCCGACCGGGGACGAACCGGCACGCGAGGACGGGTCCGCCCCGGCTGCCGTGGCGGGGAGCCCGGCCGCGGGGCCGCCGCCCGGGCCGGTGGCCGAGGCGCGGGCCGGGGCGCTGTACCACGTGGTGCAGATGGCGAGCGTGCTCACCGAGGCCGTCACCGTGCGGGACGTGTGCCGGGCCGTCTCGGAGCAGTTGCTGCCCGCGTTCGGCGTGCGGGAACTCGCCCTGTACACCGTCCGCGAGGGCCGGATGTACCTGCTGTGGGAGTCGGGCTACCCGGAGGGGTTCCTCACCCAGTTCGAGGGCATCACCCTCGACACGCAGCTGCCCGGCGTCCACGCGCTGACCACGCGGCTGCCGCTGTTCTTCGAGTCGCCCGAGGACCTCTCGGGGGCCTACCCGGGCATCGCCCTGGACCGGATGAGCGCCTGGTCGTTCCTGCCGCTGATCGCCTCCGGCCATCCCGTGGGCAGCTGCATCCTCGGCTGGGACACCCCGCACCGCTTCACGGCCGACGAACGCTCGGCCCTCACCGCGCTGAGCGGGCTGGCCGCGCAGGCCCTGGAGCGGGCGCGGCTGTACGACGCGGAGTCCGCCGTCGCCCGCGGTCTCCAGGAGGGGCTGCTGCCGCACCGGCTGCCCGCCGTGGAGGGGCTGCGCAGCACCGGCCGGTACCTCCCCGGCACGCAGGGCATGGCCATCGGCGGCGACTGGTACGACGTGATCACGACGGGGCGCGGGGTGGCCCTGGTCATCGGGGACGTCGAGGGGCACAGTGTCGGAGCCGCCGCGGTGATGGGCCAGTTGCGCAGTGCCGTGCACGCCTTCGCGGCGAGCGGGCGCCCGCCGCAGGAGGTCATCACGCACACCAACCGGCTGCTGGCCGAGCTGGACGCGGACGTCTTCGCCACCTGCTGCTACATCGAACTGGACCCGCGCACCGGACGGGCCCTCGCCGTGCGGGCGGGCCATCCGCCGCCGTTGCTGCGCCGTCCCGGCGGGCGTGCCCAGACGCTGGATCTCGCGGGCGGCGTGATGCTGGGCGTGCAGCCCGACTCGGACTATCCCGTCACCGCGCTCACGCTGGACCCCGGCAGCGTGCTCGTGCTCTACACCGACGGGCTCGTCGAGCGGCCCGGGAGCGACATCGAGACGGGGATCGACCAGGTCCGCAGGTGCCTGGCCGACACCCCGGCGGACTCGGTGGAGCATCTCGCCGACCGGCTGGTGGGAACCGCCCGGCGCGCCCGGGAGCGGCCGGACGACGTGGCGCTGCTGCTCACCGCCTACCGCTGACCCGTCACGAAGGCCGCGGGACGGTCCCGGGGGCGGGACGGGGCGGGCGGCGGGGAGTACGGTGGGCGGCACGGCGAGCGAGGCGGTGGTGGGCGGTGGAATGGCAGCGGTACGCCGAGCAGATGGCCGCGCTCGCCCGCGACCTGGTCGCGCAGGATTCGGTGCAGGCCACCCTGGACGAGATCGCCGCGTCGGCGGTGAAGCTCGTCGAGGGCTGTGACGCGGCGGGCATCCTGACGGTGTCCAAGGGCAGGGCCGTGACGCTGGCCGTCTGCGGGGACATGGTCGAGGAGTCCGACCGGCTGCAGGGCGAACTGGGCGAGGGTCCGTGCTTCGACGCGGCCTGCCGGGTGGACGGGGAGCGGCTGTTCCGCATCGCCGACATGACCGTGCCGCACCCGTCGTGGCCGCGGTTCAGCCGGGCGGCCCGCGACCTCGGCATCGGCAGCATGACCGGCGTGCTGCTCTACACCGACCGGCAGGACTTCGGCGCGCTGAACCTCTACTCCCGCCGCCCGGGAGCGTTCGGCCGGGACATCGAGACCGCGGGCTGGCTGCTCGCCTCGCACGCCGCCGTGGCGCTCGCCACCGCCCGCGCGGTGGACCAGCTCGAACACGCCCTGGAGACCCGGCACGCCATCGGTGAGGCCATGGGGATCCTCATGGAACGCCACCGGCTGAGCGAGGACGAGGCGTTCGGCGTGCTGCGCCGCCTGTCCCAGGAGCACAACGTCAAGTTGCGGGACGTGGCGCGGCGCGTACGGGCGGATCCCTCCGGTCAGGGCTGACCGTCCGGACCGCCCGTGGCGCGCAGCAGCAGCACGGTGATGTCGTCGGTGTGCCGGCCGGTGGGTGCCGTGTGGCGGACGAGCCGGTCGATGAGCCGCTCCAGGTCCTGGCCGCCGGTGCCGTCCAGGCGCCCGGCGAGGTCGGCCGTGACCCGCGTGGCGTCCGTGCCCGGGATCTCGACCAGGCCGTCGGTGTAGAGGGCGAGGGTGGTGCCCGGCAGGAGGGGCGCGGTGGTGACGGGGTAGCGGGCGTGGGTGACGATGCCCAGCAGGGGGCCCGGCTCGGCCTCCAGGACGCGGCCCGGGCGGCCGGTGTGGCGCAGCAGCGGGGGGACGTGCCCGGCGCTGGCGAAGGACACCTCGTGGCGGGCGAGGTCGAGGTGGGCGTAGAGGCAGGAGACGAGCAGGTCGGAGTCGAGGTCGGCCAGCAGCCGGTTGGTGCGGGCGAGGACCTCGCCGGGGGCGGCGCCGGCGGTGGCGTGGGCGTGGACCGCGATCCGCACCTGGCCCATCAGGGCGGCCGCGGCGACGCTGTGTCCTTCGACGTCGCCGATGACGGCGGCCGCGGTCGTGTCGTTCAGCCGCAGGACGTCGAAGAAGTCCCCGCCGACCTCGGTGCCGTGGCCCGCGGGCATGTAGCGGGCGGCGACGTCCAGCCCGGGCAGCCGGGGCAGGGCCCGGGGCAGCAGGGCGCGCTGCAGTTCGCCGACGAGACGGTGCTTGGCGTCGTAGAGGCGGGCCCGGTCCAGGGCCTGGGCGATCAGGCCGGACAGCGAGGTGAGGACGGCGCGCTCGTCGGCGGTGAAGGGGTGCGGGTGGTCGTAGGACAGGATGCAGCAGCCCACCGGGCGGCCGGAGATGATCAGTGGGAGGAACGCCCAGGCCTGTTTGCCGCTGATCCGGGGCGCCCGGGGGTAGTTGGCCGTCATCTCGGCCGGATGGGAGAAGAAGGCGGGGGTGCCGCTGGCGATGACCTGCCCGGCGGGGGTGAGGTCGGTGTCCAGGGACAGGGCGTCGAGCCGTTGGATGACGTCGTCGGGGTAGCCGTGGTGGCCGGTGATCTTCAGCCGGCCGGCCTCCGCCGAGGACAGCACCAGCCCCTGGGCGCCGAAGGCGGGCAGGATCTGATGGGCGATCAGCGAGACGAGGTCGCTCACGGTGACCGTCTCGGTGAGCGCGGCGGCGAGGTGCACCAGCTGGTAGAGGCGTCCCGTGGGCGCCGCCACGGGGCGGGCGCGGGCGGGCGCCGGCGGGTTGTCGGCCCGTTCCCCGCCCGGGACGACGCGGACGCTGATGCCGCTGGTGTCCGGGTAGAGCTGGAAGGTGAGGCGCTGGTCCGGCGGACGGAGCGCGCTGAAGGACACGGGGGCGCGGCTGACGACCGCCGTGCGGTACTGGTCCTCGTAGACGGGGTCGTCCAGCCAGGGCAGGGACTGCCAGGGGCGGGTGCCGAGCAGCCGGTCGGTGCCGCGGCCGAGCAGGCGGGCCGCGGTGGCCGTGGCGAAGACGATGCGGCCCTCCAGGTCGAGGGCGAGGGCGCCCTCGGGGAGGCGTTCGAGGTAGTCGGCGGCGGCCAGACCGGTCTGCACGGGGTGGTGCACGGCCTCCGGGGCGACGACGCGCGGCTCGTCGGGCGGGCTGGGCGGCCGGGGGGCGTCGTCCAGCAGGCGGGCCATGCGGCGGGCGATGGAGGAGATGTGGTCGCGTTCGCGGGGCGTGAGCGGGCGGGGGCGCATCGCGGGCCACATCAGCACGAGACCGCCCCAGGCACGCCGTACGCCGGTCAGGGGCACCGCGGTCAGGGCGAAGGGGTAGGGCAGGACGGCGGCGGCCCGAGGGTAGTGGCGGGCCATCTCGTCCTGGCTCGCGATCTGGACCAGCCGGTCGTCGCGGATGGCGTCGGCGACGGGCAACGGTGCGGTGAGGGGCAGCCGCTGCCAGGGGGCGCTGAACGCCACCGGCAGGCCGCACAGCGCCACCAGGCGCAGCACGGGCTCCGCGTCGTCGATCAGGTACAGCCCGCCGGTCGAGGCGCCGGTGCCGCGCACGGCGTCGGCCAGGGCCGCTCCCAGGGCGTCTTCCAGGGATCCGGCACCCGCAGGTGGCTCGTTGCTCCCGGACATCGGTGTCCTCCCGCTCTTACCCGGACGCTACGCCTCACCGGGCCCGGGGGCATGTCGTCCCGGCGGGGCGGAGGGCCCGGGCGGCCCGGGCGCGGCCCGCCGCCGGGTGGTCCTGGCAGAATCGGCACCTCGATGTCGACCAGGAGGACCGCCGTGCAGTCACTGACGTCCGAGGAGCCGCTGGCGGTGGTGGTCACGGAGGCGATCCGGTCCGGGGACCTGCCCGGGCTGCGGCGGCTGCTCGCCGACCACCCCGGGCTGGCCGCGGCGCGCATCACCGAGCAGGGCGAGGACGGCAAGGGCACGCGTAGTCTGCTGCACATCGCGACGGACTGGCCCGGTCACCGGCCCCGTGGTCCCGAGGTGGTCGCCGTGCTGGTCGCCGCCGGGGCCGATCCGGACGCCCGCTTCGGCGGGGCGCACGAGGAGACCCCGCTGCACTGGGCGGCCGCCAACGACGACGTGCCCGTCCTGGACGCGCTGCTGGCCGCCGGAGCCGACATCGAGGCGCCCGGAGGGGTGATCGCCGGGGGCACCCCGCTCGCCGGTGCGCGCGCGTTCGGGCAGTGGCGCGCGGCGTTCCGGCTGGTCGAGCACGGTGCGCGGACCACCCTCCAGGACGCCGCGACACTCGGGCTGCTCGACCGGGTCCGGGCCTGCGTGGAGTCCGACGAGCCGCCGTCGCCCGCGGACATCACCAGCGCGTTGTGGGGCGCCTGCCACGGCGGGCACCTGTCCACCGCGCAGTACCTCCACGCCCACGGCGCCGACATCGACTGGCGCGGCTACGAGGACCTGACGCCCCTCGGCATCGCCCGCCGGCAGGACGCCGAGGACGTGGTGCGGTGGCTGCGCGGACTGGGGGCGCGGGACCGGACGTAGCCGGGCCGGGGCGTCACCGCCGGGCGCCCGGACAGGGCATGGCGCTCGGGGGCGAAGGCAGCCGCGCCGTCCGCCACGCGGTCCCGGGAACGACCGGACGGGCGCCGTCTGCGCCGCGAAGGCCGCGGGGGCGGAACTCCGAGCGGCCGGAGCGGCCCGGGTGGCCGTCTGTGGCACCTCGGGCCTGCGGGTCGGTACTCGGGGGGATCTGCGCGCGGGCGCGGCCCGGGCGGGCCGCCCTGTCATCGACGCGCGGGCGCCCGGCCCCCGGCATTCCTGAGGGCCGCCCCTGGCGCCGGGCCGGTCAGGGTCCGGGGCTCACAGGCAGTAGCGGACGAGCCACTCGTCCTGGTTGTACGCCGTGCGCGACGGGTCGGGGACGCTCGCCGCGCGCTCCTCGACCATGTCCTCCACGCGCACCGGCTCCGGGAGCGTCCCGAAGCGGGCCCGGCGTGCCGCGGCCTCCGGCTCCGCGCCCTGCTGCGACGTCGCCTCGTCCATGGCGATTCCCCTCTCCGCTGGTCTGCCGGCCGATCGGCCCCTTCCGGGCAAAGAGTTGACGTGTGAGACGCGCTCCTGGTTCCCGCCGCCCGGCCCGGTCCCGGACGTCGCCGCCGCTCAGCCGTAGAAATTGCGCTGCCAGCGGTGCCGGGCGAGGATCCTCAGCCGGTCGTCCCCGAACGGGCGCCCGTCGCTCACGGCGGTGTTGCGTTCGACGTTGCGGACGCCGCGCATGCCGGGGATGACCGTCGAGACGGCGGGTGCGCCGAGCACGAAGCGCAGCGCGGTCTCGGCCATGTCGTCCGCCCCGATGCCCAGGTCGGCGCAGATCGCCGCGACCCGCCGCTCGACCTCGGCCGGCCGGCCGTCGCGGAAGTACCGGTTGCGGAAGTCGCCCTCGGGGAACGTGGAACCCGCCCTGATCCGCCCGGTCAGCCCGCCCTCGTCGAGGGCGACGCGCACGATGACGCCCACGCCGTGCTCCACGCACGCGGGGAACAGCCGCTCGGCCGGGGCCTGGTCGAAGATGTTGTAGATGACCTGGACGGTGTCCACCGTGCCGCTGCGCACCAGCCGCAGGGCGCTGTCCGGCTCGTGGTCGTTGATCGAGACCCCGAAGAGCCGGATCCTGCCCTCCCGTTTGAGCGCCTCGACCGTCTCCAGCCAGTCACCCCGGCCGACCCACTCGTCGCTCCACACGTGGAACTGCACGACGTCGAAGTGGTCGAGTCCGCTCGCGCGCAGGCTGGCCTCCAGGCTGCTGCGGATGTGCTCGCCGGGGAACGCCTCGGCCGGGTCGGTCCCGCCGGGCGCGGGCCACAGCCGGTTCAGCGGCGGCACCTTGGTGGCGACGAGGATCTCGTCGCCGGCACGTTCCCGGACCACCCGGCCGACGATGCGCTCGCTCTCGCCGTAGCCGCGTGCGGTGTCGACGAAGTTCACCCCGAGGTCCAGGGCCCGGTGCAGCGCGCGCACCGACTCGTCCTCGGTGGCGCCGACCCACGCGGACTCGCCGATGCCCCAGGCGCCGTAGCCGATCTCCGACACGGACAGGCCGCTGCGTCCCAGTTCCCGATAGCGCACGGTGCACCTCCACGGCACGTGGTCGTCCGAGGGCCCCTGCCCCCGGCTGCGCCGACCCTAGGCGATCATCCGCCCCGGGTCACCGCTGTTTTCGCCGGCCGCGTCACTCGCCCGACCGTACGGGGCGACGGGCCGGTCATGTGGTCCGCCGGCCCGTCAAGTGGTCCGCCAAAAGGGCGGGGAAGTGGACCTCCTCCCGGACCGCCCGGCTGCCTAGCGTCGCCCGCATGAACGCCACGACCACGCGCGGAGCCCTCCTCGCCGCGCTCGCCTGCGTCCTCGTCGGAGGGTCCTTCACCGCCAACAGCGTCCTGGGCGCCTACCCGTACGCGGGCGGCCAGTTCCTGCGCTACGGGCTGGCCTGCCTGCTGCTGTTCCCGCTCGCCGGGCGGGGCGCGCTCGCCCGGCTCAGGGCGCTGACGTCACGTCAGTGGGGCCGTCTCGCCCTGCTCGCGGCGGTCGGCATGGTGGGTTTCAACCTGGCCGTACTGGCCGCCGAGCGCACCGCGGAACCGGCCGTTCCCGGGGTGCTCGTGGGCTGTGCCCCGGTGGTCGTCGCCGTGCTCGTACCGCTGATGGACGGACGCGGGCCGCAACGCACGGTGCTGTACGGGGCCCTGCTGGTGGCGGCCGGCGCCTGCGTCGTCCAGGGCTGGGGGCGCACGGACGGCGCGGGCCTCGCCTTCTCGGTGTGCGCGCTGGCGGGCGAGGTCGGATTCGCCGTACTCGCGGTTCCCGTGCTGCGGCCTCTCGGGCCCCGGCTGCTGTCCGCGGTCGTGTGCGCGGTGGCCGCGCTGGAGTCGGCGGCGGTCGGCATCCCGGCCGACGGGGCCGGGTGGCTGCGGCCTCCGGACGCCGTCGAGGCCGCCGCCCTGCTGTGGCAGGCGGTGGTGGTCACCGTGGTCGGGTTCGTGTGCTGGTACATGGGCATGCAGCGGATCGGCGCGGAGCGCGCCACGCTGTTCTCCGGTCTCATCCCGGTGGCGGCGGCCGGTACCGCCCCGCTCGTCGGCACCGGTTCCTACGGCCTCGCGCAGGGCGCGGGCAGCGCGCTGGTCGGGCTCGGCGTGGCCCTGGGCTCGGGGGCGCTACGGCGGCCGGGCGGGCCACCGGCACCGGGCCGGGAGCGGACGCTGCGGTCCTCGGTGTTCCTCCGGCGGAGGCCTTACGCAGCGCCCTCCCAGGGACCTCTCGGGAAGGCGGCCGCACGCGGGGGCGCGTCCGCGGCAGAGTGACGGACGCGTCCAACGAGGGCACCGAACGCCTCCACCGACACGGGAGACCGCCCCCCGCCGCACCTCCGCGGTGACACACGCCTGGTGGGCACCGCGGTGGCCGGAGCGGGTGCTGCCGCGCGTCGACGCCGAGGGCGAGGCGACGCCGGCGGCGGTCCGGCCGGCGTCGCTGGTGCGCGGGTCAGTGCGTCACCAGGTGGACGAGGGCGAGGGTGCCGACCGACACGATGAGGGTGCGCAGGACGACGGGGCTGAGGCGGCGTCCGGCCCGCGCTCCGATCAGACCGCCCAGGGCGGAGCCGGCGGCGATCAGCACGACGGCCGTCCAGTCGAACTCCGCGAAGAAGAGGAACACCACGGCGGCGACGGTGCTGACGACGGCCGCCAGCACGTTCTTGACGGCGTTGAGCCGCTGGAGCGTGTCGTCGAGGAGCATGCCCATCAGGGAGACGTAGATGATGCCCTGGGCCGCCGAGAAGTAGCCGCCGTAGACGCTGGCCAGGGTCAGGCCGGTGAAGAGCAGCGGGCCGCCGTCGCGGCGGGGGCGGCTCCCGGCCGGGCGACGGCGGCGCACCCCCCGGGCGATCAGGGGCTGGCAGGCGACCAGGACCAGGGCGAGGCCCACCAGCACCGGCACGATGCGTTCGAAGGCCGACGCGGGCAGGGTCAGCAGCAGGACGGCGCCCGTGAGGCCGCCGAGCACGGCGCCGACGCCGAGCAGGAGGGCGCGCCGGCCCTGGCCGCGGAGCTCCTCGCGGTAGCCGATGATCGCGCTGAGGGAGCCGGGGACCAGGCCGAGCCCGTTGGACACGGTGGCGGTCACCGGGGGCAGTCCGGTGGCGAGCAGGACGGGGAAGGTGATCAGGGTGCCCGAGCCGACGACGGCGTTGACGGCCCCCGCACCGGCACCTGCCGCGAGCACGGCCGCCATCTCCCCCGGCGTCACGCCGCCGCTCCGCCGGGTGTGCCGTTCCAGGTGACGATGAGGTTCATGGGATCACGCTAGGACGTGGTCGTTTCGGCGGTCGCCGAAGGGTGCCGGCCCTGGCCGCGGGGCCCGGACCGGCCGCTGCGCGGACGCCCGCCCGCACGCGCAGCGGCGGCGGGGCCCCAGGAGGGAGACCCCGCCGCCGTTCGCCGGTCAGGCCGGTGTGCGGCCGCTCAGCTCCGTCTCACGCGGCGCAGCACCACCAAGCCCGCCATGACCAGGACCGCGCCCGCGGCGGCGGGCCAGAGCTGGGCGCCGGTGTCGGCGAGGCCGCCTTGTCCGACCGCCTGCGGCTCGGGCAGGGACGGGGCCGACGGCGTCGGGGCGGCGCTGGTGGCCGTTCCGACGGCCTGGGACTCGCCGAGGCCGTCCGCGTCCGCACCCTCCTTGTCCCCGTTGGCGCCGCCGTCGGGCGAGGGCGTCGCGAGGACCTCGGGTCCGGCGGTGCCGGGGGCCTTGGTCCCGTCGGCGGGCTTCGGGGCGGCGGTGGGCTTCTCCGCGGCCGGGGGCTTCTCCCCGGCAGGGGGCTTCTCCCCGGCAGGGGGCTCGGAGGCCTCTCCCTTGCCGCCGTCGCCCTTGCCGCCCTCGTTCTTGCCGTCGTCGCCCTTGCCGCCGTCGCCGCCCGCGTCACCGGGCTTGCCGCCGGCGTTCCCGTCCTGCGGGGCGTCCGGCGTGCGCGTCGGCTGCTCCTGCGGGGCTTCCGGAGTCTGCGAGGGCTCCTCACCCTGGCCCGGCTCCTCACCCTGGCCGGGCTCCTCACCCTGGCCGGGCTCCTCGCCCTGACCCGCTCCGGCGCCGCAGGTGCGGCCCTCGTTGATGCAGTCGACCATCTCCTTCATCAGGCCCTCGTCGAAGACGTTGATGAAGTCGCCGTGGTCCGTCACCGGCTTGTGCAGCTGCTCCGGGAAGGAGTCCACCGCGAACAGGGGCGTCGTACGGCCGCCGTCCTCCAGGCTCGGCGCGTCGACGTCGTAGACGATGCGCTGGACGAGCTGCGGGATGGGGCGGAAGCCTGACGGGCAGTTCCCGGCGGCGTCCGTGAACGCCACGTGGGTGCGGTGGTTGGCGCTGTCGATGTTGCGGCCGTCCCAGCAGCTCTGGAACTTGAAGGTGCGCACCACGTCACTGCCCTGCGGGCACAGCGGGTACTTGTCCTTCAGCTGCCGGTCCTCGAAGCCGGTGCAGCTCCAGGAGGCGTTGGCGTTGGCCGGGCCGTTCACGAACGACTTGGCGTCACCGGTGATGATGCGCAGCAGCCGCGGCATGGCGGTGACCTTGTCCCGCGGGTTGCCCACGAAGTTCAGCGTCACCTGCTTCGGCGTGACGATCTCCCCGGCGTTGCCCTCGATGCCACCGCCCGGCTTCTGGGCGTCCTGCTCCTGCTTGCCGTTCTGCAGGCGCAGCACCGGCCAGTAGTAGGAGGACTTGTCGCCCTGGTCGACGCAGCTGGTCTCGGCGTTCGCGAGGTCCTGGTCGCTGGCGAAGGCGTCGTTGGCCTGGTTGCCGACGTAGTCGTGGAAGTGGTGGGCGCCGTTGCTCACACCCGGTGCGACGATGACGTTGTCCGAGTTGAACAGGCCGTTCTCGTTCACACCGCAGCTGGTCGCGAACGAGCCGCGCGAGGCGTTCCCCTCCGGGCGGGGGGTGCTGACGTTCGGCTGGACGTTCTTGATGTCCACGAAGTCGGCGGCGACGGGGCCGTTGCCCGCCTGGCCCCCGTTCCCGCCCTGTCCCTGCCCCTGGCCGTCCTGCTGTCCCTCGCCCTGGTCCTGGCCGGGCTGTTCACCACCGTCCTGGCCCTGGTCCCCGGTGGGTGCCTGGTTGCCGGACTCCCGCAGCGTGCAGGCGGCGAGGGCGTCGAGCCCCTCGGGCCGGTCCCCCACCCGGTCGATGGCGATCGCGATGCGCTCCAGGGTCGCGGCCCGCTTGTCCTTCAGCGGGTTCACGATCGCGCTGTCGGCGAAGCCGGAGTCCTGCCGGATCTGCTGGGCGGAGGCGGTCAACCGCTGGTAGGCCTGGGCGATCTGCTCGTCCAGCAGAGCGAGTTCCTTGTCGACCTCCGCCCTGGCCTGCTCGGGGACCGAGGTCAGTTCGGTACCGACGTCCGGGCAGTCGATCGTCGCGCCCCCGGCCGGAACCCCCGCGCCGGACCGCGTCCGCTCGGCCTCCCCGTCCCAACCGCCGTCCGTGGCCGAGGCGTAGACGTTCGCGGCCATCAGACCGCCTCCGCCCAGGATCAGCGCGAACGCGGCGAAGGTCGCGCGTCGTTTGCCTGTAGGGCGTCTTCGCGAATTGCGTGCCAAGGGTGCTCTCCTGCGCTTGTGGCGTGCCGGGCATGAAAATCCCCTCGCCCCATACGTACGGGAGCGCCGGTGCGTTCAGGCGTCTGGACGATTTTCGGGGAACTCTCATGAACCCGGTAAACACCGGGCCCCGCCGGCCGCACGCGCCGGCGGGGACAACGCAGGTCAGCGGAAGTTCACGTCACTGCACAGGAAGTAGGTCTGGTCCATGTGCGAGGCCTGCCAGATGGTGTAGACGACGTGCCGGCCGCTCAGGCCCGACGTGCTCACCGGGATCGAGTAGTTCTGGCTCGGCGCGTACGTGCCCGTGCGGGCGACCAGTTGGAGGTCGTTCCAGGTCAGAGGCCGGGTGGTGGGGTCGAATCCCTGCCGCGTGACGTACACCAGGAAGTAGTCGGCGCCGTGGCTGGCCTGGTCGTGCAGCTTCACGGTGAAGTTGGCGGTGACGTCGGTCGTCTTCCAGGGGCCGACCGCGTCGAGCGAGTTGTACCGGCCGCCCTCGGTCCTTCCGCCGCTGCAGAGCTGGCCGTTGGGGATTACGGCCTGGAAGTCGCCGCCGGAGCCGTTGCGGTAGAGGCCGTTCCAGTTCCACATGGCGTTGGGGTTGTCCCGCCACGCCTGCCAGCACATCGGGTCGAGCTGGGCCATCTGCGGGTTCTGGAAGTCGCTCCCCCAGCGCTGCCAGCAGCCGTAGTTGCGGGAGGCGGGGTCGACGACGGAACCGTGGGCGACGGCCGTGCCGCTCCAGGGGATCACGCTGAGCAGCGCGGCGACCAGGGCGCTCAGCACGAGCGTCAGACGGGACCTCGCGCCGGACAGCATACGATCATGACCATGACACTTCATGATCTCCTTCTTTCGGATGTGGGGGTTGTCGTGCCTTCGATGCCTTGCTCGTGGGGAGAGCGGGAGCACCGCGTGGGAGCGCTCCCGCAGGGCACAGGCTGCGCCTGATGGGCCGTGGCGGCAATGTGGGATTGCGCCACTTCCGTGTCTCCTGGCGCGTTCGATGCGGGTGAGGAGTCCGATGGCCCACCGCTCGCGGCAGGGGGCCGGTCAGAGCCGGTCGAGTTCCCCGGTGCCGCGCCCCAGGAAGGTGGCCGGGCCCGGCTCGGGGACGTGCAGCTCGTGGAACCCCATGCGGCCGTAGAAGCCCCTGGCCCGCGTGTTGGCCGTGGCCATGGCCAGGTGCACGGCCGGGACGCCCTGGTCCCGCAGCGCCCCGAGGAACGTCCGCATCAGCCGGCGCCCGTGGCCGCGGCCCTGCCAGTCGGGCAGCAGGTCGATGTGCAGGTGCGCGGGGTAGGCGGCCAGCTCGGGCAGGACCATCCGTTCCGGGTGGTGCAGCAGGTAGGCGATCTCCTCGTCCGGGGTGCGCGGCCGCGCGGGCGGCTCCGGGTGGCGCTCGGCGACCAGGGGCAGCCAGGCGGTGCGGAACGCCTCGGCGAAGCGCGCGGTGTCGGCGGTGCCGAGGACGTAGCCGACGGCCCGCCCCTGCCCGTCGTCCAGCACGAAGGCCAGCTCCGGCTCCAGATGGACGTACGGCGCCGCGAAGGTGGCCGGAAAGACGCCCGGGTCCGCGTAGTGGGGACGGCTGTCCCCGCCGTTGTGGGCGGTGCGGACGCAGATGTCGTCCAGGGCCGGACGGTCCTCGGGGCGGTAGGGGCGGACGGTCGCAGAGGTGGTCATGGCGGAATCGTGCACGCAGTGGGAGCGCTCCCTCAACCCCCCGCGGCGTCGCGGCCGTTGTGCCACACTGCGGCCATGACCAGCGTGCACCGGCTGCGCGCGGCCGCGCTCGCCCTGCCGGAGGCCGCAGAGGAGGCGCGGGCCGGGACGGTCGTCTTCCGCGTGCGGGGCGGACGCTTCGCCTCGGTGACGCAGGACGGCCGGCTGCGGCTGAGCCTGCCGCCGCAGGAGACGGCCGCGGCCCGGGCCGCGCGTCCCACCGGTGAGCCCGTGCTGCGCGAGGGGACGCCGACCGGCTTGCGCGTGCCCCTCGCGGAGCTCGACGGCGAGGAGCTGAACGCCCTGGTGCGGGCGTCCTGGTTCGTCCGCGCCCCGAAGCGGCTGGCCGAGTCACCGGCCAGGGCCGAGGCCGCCGCCGGCGTGCCCGGCGGGGACCTGCCCGCCGGGATCGGGCGGCCCGCGGCCCGGGCCCTGCACGGCGCCGGCCTGGCGACCCTAAAGCAGGTGGCCCGGCACTCCGAGGGCCAGCCGCTCGCCCTGCACGGGGTCGGGCCGAAGGCCGTGCGCGTGCTGTCCGAGGCGCTGCGGCGCCGCGGACTCGCCCTGCGGGACGGCACCGCCCGGTGACTTCCTCGCCGAGCCCGGCTTAGGGCCACGGCCAGGGGTTACCCGGCCCCCATGGTGAAGCTGCATATACCCGGACGAAAAGACCGCCAGGCGGCCCAGGCCCCGCCTGCGCAGGAGCCACGCCCCGGGCCCGCGGCGGAACGCGGGGAGAGCCCCGGCCGCACCGCCGAGGAGCCGGGCCCCGGCCCCGAGGTCGAGCGCGCGGCACCGGACTCGCCGAAGGAACTGCCCCGGACGTCGTGGGGTGCGGTGTTCAAGGGCAGCCTGCGCGAGTTCAAGGACGACGAGCTGACCGACCGCGCGGCGGCACTGACCTACTACGGGGTGCTGGCCCTCTTCCCGGCGCTGCTGGTGCTCGTGTCGATGCTGGGCCTGACGGGCAGGTCGACCACCGACAAGGTGCTCGACAACGTCCAGCAGCTCGCCCCCGGCTCGGCGCGCGACATCATCACCCGGGCCGTGGAGCAGTTGCAGGGCAACGCCGGCATCGGCTCGCTGATGGCCATCGTCGGTCTCGTCCTCGCGGTCTGGTCGGCCTCCGGTTACGTGGCGGCGTTCATCCGCTCCGCGAACGCCGTCTACGACATGCCCGAGGGCCGGCCGGTGTGGAAGCTGCTGCCGGTGCGGGTCGGCGTGACCGTCGTGCTGATGGTGCTGGCCGTGATCAGCGCGCTGATCGTCGTGTTCACGGGCGGACTGGCCCGCCAGGCGGGGACGGCCCTGGGCATCGGCGACACGGCGCTGACGGTGTGGTCGATCGCGAAGTGGCCCGCGCTGGTCGTCCTGGTCACGATCATGATCGCGATCCTGTACTGGGCGACCCCGAACGCCAAGGTGAAGGGCTTCCGGTGGATCACCCCGGGCAGTCTGCTGGCCCTGTTGATCTGGCTGGTGGCGTCCGGCGGCTTCGCCTTCTACGTGGCCAACTTCGGCTCGTACAACAAGACCTACGGGACGATGGCCGGTGTCATCATCTTCCTGGTCTGGCTCTGGATCACCAACCTGGCGATCCTGCTCGGCCTGGAGTTCGACGCGGAGACCGTGCGGCAGCGGGCGATCGCCGGTGGCCATCCGCCGGAGGCCGAGCCGTACACCCAGCCGCGCGACACCCGCACGTGGGACGAGCAGGACCGCCGACGGCTGGACGAGACCTGAGCCGGCCCACTCAGTCCATGAGTCCGGCGGCGACCGTCGCGCCCAGTTCCCGGCAGCGTCCGGTGTCGCCCTTGTCCGGCTCGCCGGTCACGGTCACGGCCTCGGCGGCACGGCGCCAGCCGAGGCCCGTCGTGATCGACTCGATGCCGCGCACCGCTCCGGTGACGTCGTTGCCGCCGTGCACCCAGTACCCGAAGGGACGACCGCGCGTGGCGTCCAGGCACGGGTAGTAGACCTGGTCGAAGAAGTGCTTGAGAGCGCCGGACATGTAGCCGAGGTTCGCGGGCGTGCCCAGCAGGTAGCCGTCGGCGGCGAGGACGTCGGAGGCCGTGGCCGACAGCGCGGGCACGCGGACGACCCGGACGTCCTCGATCCCGGGGTCCGTCGCGCCGGAGACGACGGCTTCGAACATCGCCTGGCAGTGGGGCGAGGGCGTGTGATGGACGATCAGCAAGGTGGCCACGCTCCCCGACCCTGCCGTGCGGTCCCCCTCACCGCAAGCCACGCCCTCGTGCGGTTCCTCTCACTCTCACCGCACGCCACGGCCCCCGTCGGCACGAGCGGTGACGGGGGCCGGTGTCGCCGGGCCGGCGGTCAGCGGTTCCTGCGGCGGCGGATCAGCAGGAAGGCGACGACCAGGGCGCCGGCGCCCGCCAGCAGGGCACCGCGCTGGTCACGTACCTGCTGCGGGGCCTTGTCCTGCCAGACCTGCTCGGCCTGCGCGGCCTTCTCCTTGGCGCCCTGGGCGGCGGCGGCGCCCTTCTGCTTCACCGGTTCGGGCAGCTTCTCCTCCACCGTGTGGGCGACCTGGGACGCCTTGGCCATCGCCTGCCCGCGCCAGGCCTGCGCCTTGTGCCCGGCCTGTTCCTTCACCGCCACCGCCTTCTCGCGGGCGCGGGTCCTCACGTCGGCGCGGTCGGCCAGTTCCTGGACCGTGTCGCCCAGTTCGTGGCGGGTGCGCTCGACCTGCTCGCGCAGTTCCTCGGGGCTGCGGGCGGTCGGCTCGTCGTGCGGGGGCTGGGTCATCGCTGTGCACTCTCCTTGATCTCGGCCACGTCGGCCTTGACGCTGTCGATGGTCCGCTGCGGGGCGGGCGAGCCGGCCTGGCGCACCTGCTTGCGACCGGCCAGTGCCGTCACGCCGGTGGCGACGGCGAGGACGGCCGTGACGATGAGGGCCGCCGCCCACACCGGAAGCGGTACCGCCAGTGCGGCGATCACCGTGGCCACCAGGGCCTGCAGGGTGACGAAACCCAGCACGCCGGCCCCGCCGAACAGGCCGCCGCCCTTGCCGAAGCGCTTGCCCTTCTCGGTCATCTCCGCCTGGGCCAGGCGCATCTCACCTCGCACCAGCTCGGTGAGCTGTGCCGTGGCACGCTGCACCAGCTCGCTCACGGGCTCGTCACCGGCCGTCGGCGCGGTGGTCGGGCGCGCGGCGGCGGGTGCCGTGCGGTCCGTGTCCGTCATGGCGATCACCTCCCGGTCTGCGGTCCCGGCACGGGTCCCCCGGTGAGGCGGAAAGGACACCTGGTCACGGGAAGTCGTGCCGGCCATGAGTGATCGGCGCGGAATCCGGTACTCGACGGTCGCTCTGGTCACGAGAAAGGGAGGTACCGCCTTGTCGCAGGTAGAGGAATCCATCGAGGTCCGCGTCCCGGTCCACACCGCCTACAACCAGTGGACGCAGTTCGAGACGTTCCCGCAGTTCATGGACGGCGTGGAGCGCATCGAGCAGCGCACCGACACCCTGACGCACTGGGTGACGAAGGTCGGCGGCCAGGAGCGGGAGTTCGACGCGGAGATCACCGAGCAGATCCCGGACGAGCGCGTCGCCTGGACCACCGTGAACGGTGAGGCCAGGCAGGCCGGTGTGGTGACGTTCCACCGCATCCAGGACGACACGACCAAGGTGATGCTGCAGATGGACTTCGACCCCAGTGGCGTGGCCGAGACGGTGGGCGACAAGCTCGGCTTCGTCAAGCGGCAGGTCGCCGGTGATCTGCGGCGCTTCAAGGAGTTCATGGAGGAGCGCGGCGCGGAGACGGGCGCCTGGCGCGGTGAGGTCTGACGACCGGCCCGGTGTGGGCCCCCCCGGGGGGGGGCCCCCCCCCCGGGGGGGGGGCCCCCCCCCGGGGGGGCCCCCCCCCCCCCCCCCCCCCCCCCCCCC
>NZ_JBWKIF010000002.1:331635-350720 GCF_056432865.1 Streptomyces sp. NPDC044921 | reverse complement strand
GGGGGGGGGGGGGGGCGGGGGGGGGGTTTTGGTGCCCGGGGGGGCGGTGCCCGCCGGGGGGGGGGCCCCCGCGGGGGGGGGGGCCCCCCCCGGCGTGGGGGCCGACACCGTCAGGCCATCGCCTCCGTCAGCCCGCCGCCTCCGTCAGGCCACCGGACCGGCGATGCCGCTCTGCAGCAGGTGCCGTCCCTGCCGGAGGAGGTCGTTCAGCCGCAGGGCGAGCCGGGCCGCGGCGTCGTACAGGGCGTGCACGGCCGGGAGGCGTTCCAGCCGCGGGGCCAGCGCCGACAGGGCGATGGCGAGGGCCACGCCCGCCCAGGCGACGGGCCCCAGCGGGGTGCAGCCGAAGAAGTGGCTGACGCCGGGCGTTTGGACGAGTGCGGCGAGCACGGCGGCCGAGCCGAGGGCCGTGACCCACACCAGCGGGCTGTGACGCCGCCCGGAGAGGGTCTGCACCAGCTGGGCACCGACCACCCCGCACAGGGCCATGGTCGTGGAGCGGCGTTCGGTGCCGGGCGTGAGCCGGCCGATGAGGTACGCCGTGACCGCCCCGAGGCAGGTGGTGATGCCGCGGCGGCGGATGGAGCGCAGCAGGGGCGCGCCGAGCACGTTGAGGCCCATCGGCCCGGTCGCGGCGTGCTGCGCCGTCGAGGGATCGTCGCTGGGGGTCACCGCGACGGCCATGGCCGGGAACATGTCGGTGAGCAGGTTGACCAGCAGCAGCTGACGGGTCGACAGGGGTGAGGCGCCGGCGAGGAGGGTGCCGAGGACGCTGAAGCCGACCTCGCCGGCGTTGCCGCCGATGAGGATGCTGACGGCGTCGGCGACGCTGCGCCACAGGGCACGTCCCTCGACGACGGCGTCGACCAGGACGGACAGGTCCCCGGTGGTCAGGACCAGGTCGGCGGCGTTGCGGGCGGCGGCGGAGCCGCGGGACTCCACCCCCACTCCGACGTCGGCGGCGCGGATGGCGGCGGCGTCGTTGGCGCCGTCGCCCGCCATCGCCACGACCCGGCCCGCCTGTTGCAGGGCCTCGACGACGTGCAGCTTCTGCTCGGGCGCCACGCGGGCGACGACACCCGCGTCGCGTAGGACCCGCACGCGCCGGCGGCGTTCCATGGCGACCAGCTCGTCGCCCGTGACGACCTCGGTCTCCTCCGGCCAGCCCAGTTGCAGGGCGATGGCCCGGGCCGTCTCCGGATGGTCGCCGGTGAGCATGACGGGCACGATGCCGGAGCGGCGCAGCTCCACGAGCAGGCCGTGCGAGGTGTCGCGGGGTACGTCGGCGAGGGCGATCAGGCCGCTGAACTCCAGGTCGCCCAGGGGCGCTTCGAGTTCGGCGTCAGCGTCGTCGGCCCGGCAGGGGCGGCGGGCCACGGCGAGCACGCGCAGGCCCTTGCCGGCCAGCTCGTGGGCGGTGTCGGTGGCGTGCGCGGGCAGGTCCCGGCAGGCGGGCAGGATCGTCTCGGGCGCGCCCTTGACCACGAGGATCTCACCGAAGTCGGGGTCGCCGTCGCGGCCGACGGCGGCGGCGTAGCCGCGCCGGGTCTCGAAGGGCAGCTCGCCGGTCGGGGCCCAGCCCTCGTCGGGCGGGGCGACGTCGAGGACGGCCTCGTCGGTGGCGTGCGCGATGCGGCGGCCCTGCCCGGTGTCCTCCTGCGGGCAGGCGCGCGCGGCCAGGCGCACGACGGCGGCGGCCTGTTCGGCGTCCGTGGCCAGGACGGTGCCGTCGGCGGTGGCCACGCGGACCAGGCGCAGTCTGTTCTCGGTGAGGGTGCCGGTCTTGTCGAAGCAGACGGTGTCGACGCGGCCGAGCGCCTCCAGGGTGCGCGGGGTGCGCACCAGGACGCCGCGCCGGGACAGCCGGCGGGCGGCCGCCATCTGCGCGACGGTCGCGACGAGCGGGAGCCCCTCGGGGACGGCGGCGACGGCGACGGCGACACCGCCGCTGACGGCACGGCGGACGGGGCTGCCGCGCAGCAGGGACAGGCCGGTCACCGCGGCCCCGCCGGTGAAGGTCACCGGCAGTGCCTTGCGGGTGAGTTCCTGGAGCCGGGCCTGGACGCCCGCGGGCGGCGGGGTGCGGGCGGCGAGCGTGACGGCGCGGCCGGCCTCCGTCTGGTCGCCGGTGTCGACGACGAGCGCGGTCGCCCGTCCGGCCACGACGGTGGTGCCCTCGAACACCATGCAGCTGCGCTGGGCCACCGGCGCGCCGGGAGTGGCCTCGACGGACTTCCCCACGGGCAGGGACTCGCCGGTGAGCGCGGACTCGTCGACCTCCAGGCCGTCGACGTCCAGCAGGCGCGCGTCGGCGGGTACGACGTCGCCGGCGCCGAGGCTGATCTCGTCCCCGGGGTGCAGCCGGGTGGCGTCGACGGTCACCGTGCGCTTGCGGCTGTCCTGCTTGCGGGCCTTGGGCTGCTGCCGGGCCGCGAGCCGTGCGAGGGCCTGTTCGGCGCGCATCCGCTGCAGCCCGCCGGTCACGGCGTTGAGGTCCATCGCGCCGACGACCAGCAGCGCGTCGACGAGCGAGCCGAGCAGCGCCGAGGCGACGGCGCCGGTGGCGAGGACGGGGGTGAGCGGGTCGTCGAGCTCGCGGCGTACGGCGCCGGCCGCCTGCCACGTCCAGCGGGCCGGGGCGGCGGCGGGGTGGCGGGCCACGCGGGCGGCCTGCCGTCGTGACCGGTCGGCGAGCAGGGCGAGTCCGCGGGGCTCCTCGTCGCGGTGGGCACGCCTCAGCCGTTCGCGGGCCTCGTGGGGTTCCAGGGCGTGCCAGGGAATGTGCAGCCGGGGCTGCGGCGGGGTGGCCCGGGCCACCCGGGTGGCTTCGAGCCAGCCGGTGAGCAGGGCGTTGACGGCGGCGATGTTGACGGGTGCGTGGCGGGTGAGGGGCCACAGCAGGTGCCGGCCCGGGGGCCGCCCGCCGCGGGCGACCAGCAGGCCGGACAGGGCGGCGCCGGCGCGGGCCAGCGTCTGGGAGCGGCGTCCGACGCGCCGGGCGGCCGGGATGGCCGTGAGCAGCCGCCAGACGTCGGCGAGGCCGCCCGGGGCCAGCACGTCGGTGCCCCAGGAGACGGCGGAGGGGCCGTCGGTGAGGGCGATGGCGACGTCGCCCGCGGGCAGCCCGGCCACCACGGGGCCGTCACCGGACTCGTGCAGCCGGGCGACGGTCACCACCACGTGCCCGTCGTCCTGCAGGGCTCGTACGACGTCGCCGAAGGGGCGGCTGCCCGGGGCCACTTCGTCGGCGAGCCGGGTGATGTCCTTCAGGTCCGAGCCGCCCGCGATGACGACGTGCAGTCCCGCGCGGCGGGCGGCGTCGAGGACGGCCTCGGCGAAGGGGTGCACCGGGTCGTCGTCCGGGCCGTCGGGGTCGCCGTCGGCCACGGGTCCGTTGCGCAGGGCGTCGGCGTGCAGGACGAGCGCGTCGGCGATCTCCAGCTGGCGCAGCCGTTCCCCGCTGCGGACGAGGATCCCGGCGTGGGCGAGGAAGGTGCCGAGGGTCGCGCTGAAGGCGGCCGGTCCGTACCGGGCCGCCTTCGGGGAGCCGGCGAGGACCGCTTCGGCGGCGTCGTTGGCGTTGTGGGTGACGAGGAGGGTGGCGGCGGCGCCGGCGAGGCTCCCGGTGCTGGCGTGGGAGGCGTACTCCTGGGCGGGCGTCACCTTCAGGGGCGGCCGGGTGTCCGTGGGGCCGGGCAGGCTGGTGCGCCCGGCGCGGCAGACGTCGTCGTGCAGTGCCTCGAAGGCCGCGGCCCTGGCCACGGCTTCGGTGAGCTGGGTGCTCCGCAGGACTCCGTCGAGGACGAGCGCCAGCGGGGTCTGGCCGACTCCGTGTGCGGCCGCGTTGGCGGCGGCGAGGACGAGTTCCATGCCGGAGGCGCCGAACCGGCGGCGGAGCACCGCCCGGAAGCGGGGATTCTCGCGCAGCAGGGTGACGGTGGCGGTGACGATGCGCGAGGCGGGCGGCAGGCGCAGCGAGCGGCCGGCCAGGGCACCGGCCGCGCCGGCGGCGTCCAGCAGGATCGCCGCGGCGGTGACGCGCACCTCGCCGGGGTCGCCGGGGTGCGTGGTCTCGGGGGCCTCCGGATCGGCGTCCTCCCCGAGGCCGAGACGGGTGGCGAGCGCGGTGGCCCGTTCGGTGACGCGGTCGGTGGCGGCGTCCTCGGCGAGGGTGATCACCAGCCGGGCCAGGCCCTCGTCCCAGTGGGCGGCGAGCACGTCGGGGTGGTCGAGGAGTTCCCCGGCCACCGCGCGGGCGAGCGCGCCGGTGTCGCCGCCCGGGTGCCGCAGGGCGAGGTGGACGCGCCGTCCGGCCGTCCAGTGGGGGCCGCCGGTGAGGGCGTTGCGCGCGACGTTGCGCACGCGACGGGTGGTGTCGTAGACGGACGTCACGGTCTGGGCGGTGCCGCGGGCGGCCCCGGCGGCCGCCCCGGCCATGGCCCCGACCAGCGGGGCGACGTCGAAGCGTGTGAGCATCTCCTGCTTCCCGGTTCAGCCGGTGGGGTGACGGTCGTGTCCGTGCTGAGGGGACCGGTCGCCGTGGTGGTGTTCCGCGCCGTGGTGGGCGGTGGCTTCGGCGACCTGCTTCAGGGCGGAGGCGGTGGCGGTGTCGCCGACCTTGGCGGGCTGTTCGTGCACGTGCTGTTCCTGCCGGTCGTGCCGGTAGTGCGACGAGGCGAGGCGGGCACCGGGGCCGTAGTCGGAGGTGTCCGGCTCGTCCGGGTCCGCGGCTGCGGATCCCTCGCCCGGCCGGGCGGTGCTGCCGGTGCCGCCGTTGGTCGACGCGCCGTCGGGGCGCTGTCCGGGCCGTGGCTGGGTGAGCCAGGCGACGGCGGCTCCGGTCAGTGCCACGGGCCACTCGACGACCCCGGCCACACCGAGGACGCCGGCACCGGCGTACACGGCCATGCGGCGCCCGCGCGGCGAGACCGCGCCGATCTTGTCGAGGGCGTCGCCGTCGACCTTGCCGACCTGGTCCGCGCCGGGCAGGTGCCTCAGCCCGGAGGCGACGGCCCGCAGCGGCTGCGGAAGATCGGAGGAACGGGGTGTCTCCTGGTTCATGGCGACCTCCGCGAGCGCGTTGTTCGGCGGCTTCAACCGGTTTCCCAGCTCTTTGCCCCATATTCCGCCTTCGGCGAAGCGCGCGCTTGTCTTGTACGCCCGGGCTCGCGACCGGGGCGTCAGACGACGGTCTGGCCGTCGTGGGCCCCGCCCATGCAGCGCTTCGTCCAGCCCTGTCCACCCTCGCCCACGGCGGAGATGATGATCATGCCGCCACCGGCGATGCACTGGCTCGCCGTGACGTCCGCGGGCAGTGCCGCGGCGCGGGCGGGCGCGGCGGGCGCGGCCAGGGCCAGGGCGATGAGCAGGCCGTACGGCAGCTTGCGCATGAGGACTCCTTCGGACGGGCGGACCGGACAAGGGTGCCGTCCCAGCGTCGCCAGGGCGCTCCGGGACCGCCACCCGGGCGGGGGGACCGGGGAGGGTGGCAGCCCGGCCGGGACGGCGGCCCCGCGGTGCCCGCCGGAGACGGCCGGAGCCTTCCGTGTCGGCGCGGGCGCTCCGGGTACTCAGTGCGGCACACACGCAGGCCGTTTCGGGTCCGGGCGCCGCGCGGGAGCGGATGGTCCGGTCCGGTGAATGGGAGTGGTCATGACGCAGAACGGGGATGACGCGACGCTCGTGCGGCGGCCGGGGGACGCCGGCCTCGGGGAGGGGCCGGAGGGGACCGAGCCCGCGCCACCGCAGGCCCTGCAGGCCGACGAACCGCCGCAGGACCTGCCCCTGGACCGCAACCAGGCGATCCTGGAGGCGGCCAAGCAGGTCGGGGCGCTGCTGAAGCGCAAGGGGCACCTCTTCGCGTTGGCCGGCAGCGTGGCCGCCTACGCCCACGGCGGCGAGAAGAACCTCCAGCACGACGTCGACTTCGCCATCCGGCCCGAGGACGCCGACGCGGTGGCCGCCACGCTGCGCGACGCGGGGCTGACGGTCTACACGCCGCCGGAGGACTGGCTGATCAAGGCCACGTGTTTCGGCCAGCCGGTGGACATCATCTTCGAGCTCGCGCACCGGCCGGTCGGCGCGGACATGCTGGAGCGGGCGGAGGAGCTGTCGGTCGACTCGGTGCGCATGCCCGTGCTGGCCCCGACCGACCTGCTGTGGAGCCTGACCGCCGCGTTCTCCGAACATCACTGCGACTTCGGCGCGGCCCTGCCCATCGCCCGGGCCCTGCGCGAGAAGGTCGACTGGGAGCGGGTGCGGCGCGAGTGCGGGGACGAGCCCATGCCCGCGGCGTTCTTCTTCCTGCTGGAGCGCCTGAACGTCATCTGAAGGAGCACCCATGAGCACCCACGGTTCCCAGGGCGCCGGCGGCGGGCCGGCGGAGAACCTGGACTACCGCATCGCCCATCTGCAGGACCGCCTCGCCTCGGGCGAGCTCGGTGAACTCGGCGTACGGGTCGAGGCCCGCGGTCAGGCGGTGCTGCTCACCGGCACCGTGCCCTCGGCGCCCTGCCGCGACGAGATCCTGCGCACCGTCCACGAGGAGCTGGCCGGGGTTCCGGTGCACAGCGACCTCGTGGTGACCGAGGCGTCCTGCCCCGACCACGCGGAGGAGCTCGCATGATCCGCATCGCAGCCGTCGGAGACATCCACATGGGGCCCGACAGCCAGGGCGTGCTCCGCCCCGCGTTCGAGACCCTGCCCGAGTGCGCCGACCTCCTGCTGCTGGCCGGCGACCTGACCCGGCACGGAACGCCCGAGGAGATGCGGGTGGTCGCCCGGGAGGTCCGGGACCTCGGTGTCCCGGTGGTCGCCGTCCTGGGCAACCACGACCACCACGACGACCGGCCCGAGGAGGTGACGGCCGTCCTGCGGGACGCCGGCGTGCACGTCCTGGAGGGGCAGCACACGGTCGTGGACAGCGGCGGGGCCCGGATCGGCGTGGCCGGTACGAAGGGGTTCGGCGGCGGGTTCGTCGGGCGCTGCGCCGGGGAGTTCGGCGAGCCGGTGATGAAGGAGTTCGTGCGCTACTCGCGCCGGTCCGCCGACGGCCTGCGCATCTCCCTGGAGCGACTCGGCGAGATGGGCTGCGACGCGCGGATCGCGCTGACCCACTACTCCCCCGTCGCCGACACGCTGGCGGGCGAGCCGCTGGAGATCTACCCGTTCCTGGGCAGCTACCTGCTGGCCGAGGCGATCGACACGGCCGGCGCCGACCTGGCGGTGCACGGGCACGCGCACGCCGGTACCGAGCACGGCATGACGAGCGGTGGCGTCAAGGTGCGCAACGTCGCCCAGCCGGTCATCGGGCGGGCCTTCCACGTCTATCACCTGCCGGTCCGCGACCGCGCGGCCTCCGGAGCCGCCGCGCACGCGGCCCATTAGGCCGCCCCCTCCCCCTCTCCCCCTCAGCCGCCGGCGCACGCCGGCGGCTTTTTCCGTGCCCGGAGCGGTCGGCCCCTCTCGTACCGCCTGTGGTGTGAACCCCCCGCACGTCGTGCCGGTTGCAGGCATTTTGTCTGCTTAGCATGCGAGCTCCGCGCTCCGCACGTCGGCGGTGTCCCCACGCGTCCGCCCGGGGCGCAACTGCCCCGTACGAGAGGACCTCAGATGGCGCTGACGGGCCGTCAAAGACCACCGTCCGACCATGCCTTCTCCCCGCACGACGCCGTACTGCGCTCCGCGGCCCCGCACGTCGCCCGCCGTCGCTTCCTGACCGTCACCGCGGCGGCCGCGCTGCTCGCCTTCTCCACCAACCGGCCGGCCCGCGGCGCCACCGCCGCCCCGGAGCTCGACGCGGCCCGGATCACCGACGACCCGTTCACGCTCGGGGTGGCCTCCGGGGACCCGCTGCCCGACTCGGTGCTGCTGTGGACCCGGCTGGCCCCCCAGCCGTTCGCGGAGGACGGCGGTCTGGGGCAGCAACGGGTCGTCGTCTACTGGGAAGTGGCCATGGACGAGTGGTTCGGCTTCGTCGAGCACCGGGGCGTGGCCACGGCCCACCCGGAGTACGCGCACAGCGTCCACGTCGACGTCAAGGGCCTCATGCCGGACAGCGAGTACTACTACCGGTTCCGGGTGGGCGCCTGGATCAGTCCGACCGGCCGCACCCGGACGGCACCGGCCGCGGGCAGCGACACCGACGGCATGCGGCTGGCCGCGGTCGCCTGCCAGGCCTACCAGGACGGCTACTACACCGCCTACCGGCACCTGGCGCAGGAGGACGTGCACGCCGTCTTCCACCTCGGGGACTACCTCTACGAGTACGCCGTGGACTCCGCGGGCGGGGCCCGCCGCTACACCGACCGCAAGCTGCCCGACGTGTTCAACCGCGAGACGACCACCCTGGCGGACTACCGATTGCGCTACTCCCTCTACAAGTCGGACCCCGACCTGCAGGCGGCCCACGCCCAGCACCCGTTCGTCGTCACCTGGGACGACCACGAGGTGGAGAACAACTACGCGGGCGCCATCGACGAGAAGGGGGGTGCCCCGGACCAGTTCCTGGTGCGCCGGGCCGCCGCCTACCGGGCGTACTGGGAGAACCAGCCGCTGCGCGCCGAGCAGTTGCCGCAGGGCCCGGACGCCCGGCTCTACCGCCGGCTCACGTGGGGCTCGCTCGCCCAGTTCGACATCCTCGACACCCGCCAGTACCGCACCGACCAGGCCTACAACGACCGGCCGCACCCGCCGGGCCCCGAGTCGGACGATCCGGCGCGCACCCTCACGGGCGACGCGCAGGAGCGCTGGCTGCTGGAAGGCTGGCGGTCCTCCGGCGCGCTGTGGAAGGTGATGCCCCAGCAGGTGTGCTTCTCCCAGCGCAAGTTCGACCTGACCGCGCCGGCCCGGGTCTCCATGGACGCCTGGGACGGCTACCGCGCCTCGCGCGACCGCGTGATGGCGGGCGCGAAGGCGGCGGGCGTCGCCAACTGGATGGTCCTCACCGGCGACGTCCACGTCGGCTACGCCTTCGACATCAAGGAGGACTTCGACGACCCGGCGTCCAGGACGGTCGGCACGGAGTTCACCTGCACCTCCATCGCCAGCGGCGGCGACGGCACGGAGAAGCCGTCCGACTGGGAGACGTACATGAAGGCCAACCCGCACATGAAGTACTTCGACGGCCGGCGCGGTTACGTCCGGGTCGAGCTCGGCCAGGACAACGCCCAGGTCGACTTCCGGACCGTCTCGGTCATCACGAAGCCCGGCGGCACCATCTCGACGACCGCGTCCTTCGTCACGGAGGTGGGATCGCCCGGCCTGCAGTCCGCCTGACGCCCGGCGCCCGTACTGCACATGGCGCCCTTCCCGGCGCCAAGGCGCGAACCGGGGCGGCCGGTGACATCACGCCGGGCCGTTCCGGCAAGGCCTCTGGCGGGAGCCTCACATGATCGGCACCCCGCATCGGACAGCGAAGGAGACACAGCGAATGGTCCACAGACATGCCCCGACCGGCCGCCGGGCGGCCCTCACCGTGCTCGGCGCGCTCGTCGCCACCGGGCTCCCCGCCGCGGCGGCGGCCGAGCCGACGCCCGCGGCCGGTCCCCTGCCCACAGCCGCGCAGACCCTGGGCGCCGACCGGCCGTCGGCCGCGCTGCTGCGCGCCCTGGAGCGCGATCTGGGGCTGACCCGGGCGCAGGCGTCCCGGCGGCTGGTCAACGAGGCCGAGGCGGGCACCCGGGCGGGGCTGCTGCGCAACGCCCTCGGCGACCGCTTCGCGGGGGCCTGGCTGCGCGGTACGACGTCGCAGGAGCTCGTGGTGGCGACCACGGACGCCGCGGACGTGCCCGCCATCAAAGCCCAGGGCGCCAAGGCGGCCGTGGTGAAGAAGCCGCTGCGCGACCTGCGGGCCGCGAAGGAGAGACTGGACGCGGCGGCGGCGAAGGTCAGTACGCGCGAGACGCCGCTGTGGTACGTCGACGTCCCGGCGAACCGGGTCGTGGTGGAAGCCGGCACCAAGGCCGCGGCCGCCGCGTTCGTCAAGGCGGCGGGGCTCGACGCCAAGAGCGTGGCCGTGAAGGTGACGGCCGACCGCCCGCGCCTCATGGCGGAGGTCACCGGTGGGGACGCCTACTACATCGAGGGCACGGCCCGCTGCTCCGTCGGCTTCTCCGTCACCAAGGGCGAGCAGCAGGGCTTCGCCTCGGCGGGTCACTGCGGCAAGCAGGGCGCGAAGACGACCGGGTTCGACCAGGCCGAACAGGGGACCTTCCAGGCGTCCACGTTCCCCGGCAAGGACATGTCCTGGGTGGCCGTCAACGAGCAGTGGACGGCCACGCCGAACGTGAAGGGCGAGGGCGAGCAGAAGGTGGAGATCACCGGCTCGGTCCAGGCGCTCGTGGGGGCCGCCGTCTGCCGCTCCGGGTCCACCACGGGATGGCACTGCGGCAAGGTCGAGCAGCACGACACGAGCGTCAGCTACGCCGAGGGCAAGGTGGACGGGCTCACCCAGACGACGGTGTGCGCCGAGCCGGGCGACTCGGGCGGTCCCTTCGTCGCCGGTGTCCAGGCGCAGGGCGTGACGTCCGGCGGCACCGGCGACTGCAAGAACGGTGGCACGACGTTCTACCAGCCGATCATTCCGCTGCTCAGCGACTTCGGCCTGACGCTGAAGACGGCGGAGGCCGAGGCCCCGCAGCCGCAGGGCAACGTGGCGCAGAGCTGGGCCGCGGGCCGGGTGTACGAGGCCGGTGCCACGGTGACCCACGCGGGCGTGCGCTACCAGTGCCTGCAGACGCACCAGGCGCAGGGCCCCTGGGCGCCGACCCACACCCCGGCCCTGTGGCACCGGGTGTGACGAGGGGTCAGGGCTGTCCGGCGCCGGCGCGGCCTGTGCCGTCGGCGCCGGACGGGTCCGGGAACTCCCCGGCGAGCAGCGCGTACGCGGTGGCGACGAACGGGTCGTGGGCGCGGAAGCGGCGGGTGCACACGGCGGCCAGGGCGGTGCCGGTGTCGGGGCGGAAGCCGAGGAACGCCTGCTGGCCGAGGGTCGCGCCGCTGTGGAAGTACATCGGACCGCCGTCGGTGGGGTGACGGAACCAGGCGAGGGTGTGCACATGCCGGTGGGTCAGGCCCCGGCGCAGCACGGGAACGCGCACCGCGCGCAGGGCGGGGACCAGGGCCGGGGGTGCGGCGGCCGGGTCCAGGTGGGCTTCCAGGAACGTGAGCAGGTCGTGCGGGGTGGCGCGGACGGCGCCCGCGGCCTGGAAGCCGCCGGCGTCGAAGGCGGGCACGGGCGACACGCCGTCCTTGCCGTGCCCGGAGGCGTCGGGGCCGGAACCGCCGGGACCCGGGGCGTGCGGG
The DNA here is from genome assembly GCF_056432865.1 of Streptomyces sp. NPDC044921. NCBI lineage: Bacteria > Bacillati > Actinomycetota > Actinomycetes > Kitasatosporales > Streptomycetaceae > Streptomyces > Streptomyces sp. NPDC044921. The sequence continues at coordinate 339,416 of NZ_JBWKIF010000002.1, read as the reverse complement.
TGCAGGGCCGTGCCGGTGAGGCCGAGCGGGCGCAGGACCCGCTCGGTGAGCAGGTCCTCCCAGGGGATGCCGGTGGCGGCGGCCAGGGCGTGTCCCAGCACGGCCACGCCGTAGTTGGAGTAGCACCAGCGGGTGCCGGGGCGGCGGCGGGACCGGTGGCGCAGGAAGGCGTCGACGACCCGGTCGGCCGGGAAACGCGCGTAGGGATTGGTGTGCCAGGCGGACAGGCCCCGGAGGTAGAAGCCGGCCGGCAGGGCGGGCAGTCCGGAGGTGTGCGTGATCAGGTGGGCGAGCGTCACAGGGTCCGTTCCGGCGGGCCGCCGCCGGTCCAGGAGGGCGGTGGCCGGTTCGCCGCCGGTCAGTTCGCCGGCGTGGATGAGGCCGGCCAGCAGCAGCCCGGTGAACGTCTTGGTGGCCGAGCCGATCTCGTAGCGCAGGTCCTCGCGGGCCGGCGGTGGAGCCGGGGCGGTACCGCCGCTGCGCAGGGTGCGGTGGCCGTGCCGCGAGAGGGCGAAGACGGCGTCGGGCGCGTCGGCGGCGGCGACGGCGGCCGCGAGCAGGTCGTCGTCCGACGGCAGGACCGGCCCGTCGGCGGACCGGAGGGCTCGTCCCGGCGCGGTGGCGGGCGCGGGCCGGTGCGCGTCGTCCAGCCGGGTGCCCGGCCACGGGGCGGGCGGGAGCGCCGTCACGAGGCCTCCGCCAGGGCGGACAGGGCCCGGGAGGTGGCCAGGACGGACGCGAACGCGGCGACCAGGGTGGGGTGGTAGACGATGTCGAAGATCTCGTCGGGCGTGCCCTCGGGCATCGCGCGGATCGCCGGCACGGCTCCGTCGGGCTGCTGCGCGGCGGCGAAGGCCCGCCAGGCGCGTTCGTCGAGGGTGGGGCGGGGCAGGCAGGCGTCGACGACGAGCAGTTCGCCCAGCAGGTCCCAGCGCTCCAGGTCCAGCCAGTCGTCGATCCAGACCGGCAGCCAGGTGGCGAGGTAGTCGGCGATGTCCGGGGGCAGGCCGCCCGGGTTCTCGCCCCAGTCGGTGAGGTGGAACACCGTGTGGGTGATGTCGTAGCCGATGTGGCCCTCGACGGTCCACGGTTCCGGGGTGCGGGCCAGCCAGGTCCCGCCCACCAGCTCGGCCTCGGGCGGGCGGGGCGTGAGGCCGAAGCGGCGCTGGAACGCGGACAGGCCGAGCCGGCGCGTCGGGGTGACCTCGAAAGCGACCCAGCTGTCGAGGCGGTGGTTCAGCACGGCGGCCCGCTCCACCTCCGGGTGGCTGTAGCCCAGTTCCTTGAACGGCAGGTACACCTCGAACGGGATGGGCGAGATCGGCTCCGTGCGCTGTCCGCGCACCAGGATGGCGCCGCCGTCGAGGGTCTCGCGCCAGGCGTGGTCGAGCAGTTTGCGGGCCAGTTCGGCCTGGCGTGAGCCGGCCACTCCCTCGCGGAACAGCACCTTGCAGATCATGGCCAGTTCACCGACCGGCTTGAAGCGCTCCAGGAAGCCGATCTCGGGGTCGACGTCGGGCTCCAGGCGGAAGCCGTCCCGGTGGGCCCACAGCCATTCGATGGCACCCACCCCGACGGTGTGTATCAGGCGCGTGTCGGTCATACCGGTACTCCTTGTCCGGCGGTCAGTGCCGCCGCGAAGGCCGCCATGAGGGTGGAGTGGTAGTGGTGCGCGAAGTACGCGCCGGGGTCGCCCGCGTCGCCCTCCTCCGGAAGTGCGCCCGAGGCGTCCCGGGCGGCGGCGATCCGCTCCCAGGCGTCGCCCGGGACGACGTCGTCCGGCAGGCCGGGCACGCTCGCGGCGACGGCCAGCAGTTCGCAGGCGAGGTCCCACATCCGCGCGTCCAGGCAGGTGTCGATCCAGGGCGGCAGCCAGTGGGCCAGGTAGGCGGCGAGGTCGCCGGGCACTCCCCCGTCGGCGCGTCCCCAGTCGGTGAGGTGGAAGACGACGTGGGTGAGGGCGTATCCGGCGGAGCGTTCGAAGGTCCAGGGTTCCGGCAGGCCGCCCAGCCAGGTGCGGCGCAGTGCCCGTTCGGCCGGCTCGTCCCGGTGGATCCGGCCGTGCTCCTCGGCCTTGAGGACGCCGAGGCGGCGGGTCGGTTCCTGCTCGGTGAGCCGCCAGCCGCGGGTGCGGGCGAGCGTGGCGGCGGCGGCTTCGTAGGCGGGGTGCCGGAACCCTCCCGCGGCCAGGGCGGCGTAGACCTCCAGCGGGTAGGTGGCGAAGGGCTCCAGCCGTTGCAGCCGGAGGAACAGCTCGCCCTCACCGGTCTGCCGCCAGGCGAACGCGAGCAGGTCGGCGGCGTGCCGGTGCAGGGGGTCGCCGGGAGCTGAGCGGCGCGTCACGGTCGCGCAGACCTGGGCCAGCTCACCGAGCGGTTTCCAGCTCCGGTTGACCTGGCCGTCGGCGGCCAGCGCGTCCTCGCCGAGCGCGAAGTCGGCGCGGTGGAAGGACGCCCAGGCCAGGGCCGCGCGCGCCACGTCGCGGACCTCCCGGGCCGGTGCGGTCACACCGGCGCTCCGGCGCGCAGCAGGCGTGCCGCCCGCACCTGGAGTGCCACCTGCGGGTCCTGGCCGCCCATCAGTTCCACGAAGTCCAGGCCCGCTTCCAGGCCGAGGGTGTCGGGGACGCCGTCCAGCAGGGCGAGCCAGCGGCCCGCTCCGGCCGCCTGCCGCCAGTCGCGGCGGCGCACGGCCCGGACGAAACCGCGGGCGACGTCGACGGGACGGCGGCCGGCCGCGCGGGTCACCGCGCACTCCTCGCCGGGCAGGGCGAGCGGGGCCAGTACGGCCAGTTGGTGGGTCAGGACCTGCCAGCTCGCGCCGTCCAGCCAGTCGGCGCCGGGGTCGGTTCCGCCGGCGGCTCCGGCGGCCGAGGACGGATCGAGCCGCCGCAGGGTGCGTGCCATGGCCCAGTGGCTCCACAGCACGGTGGGGGCCGCGTCGGCGCGAGGCGGGAAGGACTCCACGGCCTTGCGGAACACGGCGAGTTCGTCGGGGTCGGGTGGGGTGCCCAGCAGGACGGACGGCAGCAGCGCGTCGGATCCGAGCACGCGTACGGCCGCCAGTGCGATGCCTCCCGCGTCCGAGTCGACCGCCCCGGGGGCGGTCGCTCGCGCGTGGTCTCCGCCCCGGAGGGCGGAGACCACACTGGAGGCGAGGTCCTGCACCGCGCCCTGCAAGAGGGTCGAAGTGCCTGACTGCTCCATTGACTGCTCCCGTCGATCACTAGCCCTTCTTGGGACGCGGGGTCGGCGGCGACAGCAGGAGCTTTCCAGCCCCGGAGGACAGCGCCAGCGCTGCGCACTCGCGGCTGTCGCGGTAGACACCGTCCAGTTCGGCCGGGTCGAGTGCCGCCTCGATGTCGACGCTCGGAACACCGGTGAGTTCCTCGATGACCTTTTCCTTGGAAGGCATAGCACCATCTCCTTGAGCTGAGCGAGTACCTTCACCATTCGGATCTCCGGAATCGGGCAAAGCATGCCAAATTTCTCAGAAATCACTTCAGTAACATATTCAACATCTCAGGCGTGAGGGATCTGGTGAGCGTCCGTTAGGGCCTTCACGCGGTCGGGCACCCGCGCGAAGCAGACGACTGGGAAGCGTCCCCCGACCACGAGGAGGCCCCCGTGGCCCTGATCCGCGACGACGTACACCTCGCCCTCCGTGAGGAGGTGGCCGCGCGGGCCGACGCGCTGTGGGGCGTGGCCCGGCGGCTGCACGCCGACCCCGAGTACGCCTTCGCCGAGCACCGGGCGGCGGCGCTGCTCTCGGGCGAGCTGGAGCGCGCCGGGTTCGCCGTGGAGCGCGGGGTGGCCGGGATGCCGACGGCGTTCACCGGGCGCTCGGGCCGGGGCCGGCCGACCGTGGCGCTGCTGCTGGAGTACGACGCCCTGCCCGGCCTCGGCCACGCGTGCGGCCACAACCTCATCGCGGCGGCGGGCCTGGGGGCCGCGCTGGCCCTGGGCTCCGTGCCCGGGCTGTCCGCGGGTTGCGTGCTGGCCGTCGGCACGCCCGCCGAGGAGGGCGGCGGCGGCAAGGCCCTGGAGGCGGAGGCCGGTGTCTTCGACGACGTCGACGCGGCGCTGATGTTCCACCCGGGCGTCCACAGCTGGGCGCGGGCGCCGCTGACGGCGCAGGTGCAGTACCGGGTGGCCTTCCATGGCCGGGCCGCCCACCCGACGGGCAACCCGACCGAGGGCGTCGACGCCCTCGCGGCCCTGGTGGAGCTGTTCAGCGTGCTGGCCGTGCTGGGGCGGCGGCTGCCGGAGGGTTCGCACGTACAGGGCATCGTCACCCACGGCGGGACGGCCACGAACATCGTCCCGGAGTACGCCGAGGGCCTGTTCGGCCTGCGGGCGGCGACGACCGGGGCGCTGGAGGACCTCACCGAACGCCTGCGGGGCTGCGCCGACGGCGTGGCGCGGGCCACCGGCACCACCGCGGAGGTGGAGCGGGCGACCGTGCGCTACGAGCACTTCCGGGACAGCGAGGTGCTCTCCGAACGGTTCGCCGCCCACCTGGCCCGGGCCGGGATCCCGCTGTCCCCGCCCGCGCCGGGCGTCTACCTGGGCTCGTCCGACATCGGCAACGTCAGCACGCGGGTGCCCGCCATCCACCCCTTCGTGGCGATCACCGGGGAGGACGGCTCGGACCACACCCCCGAGTTCGCCGCCGCGGCCGCCTCGCCCCGGGCCCGCGAGGTGCTGGTCGCCGCGGCCGGGGCCCTCGCCTGCACCGCCGCCGACGTCCTGCTGTCGGAGGAACTGCGCGAGGAGGCGTGGGCGCGGCACCGGGCGGCGTGACTGGTTCGCCCGATGCCGGGGAACCCGGCGGACACCGGACCCACCGACACCTGGAGAGGGCCATGAGTCTGTTGCGTGTGCTCGGCCGCCCCATGCTCGCCTCGATGTTCCTCACGGGCGGCATGAACTCCGTCCGCGATCCCAAGCAGGTCGCCGACGCCGCCGAGCCTGTCGTCCGACCCGTCACCGAACGCGTCCCGGCCCTGCCCGACCGCACCGAGCAGGTCGTACGGCTGAGCGGCGCCGTGCAGGTCGCGGCGGGACTGATGCTGGCCACGGGACGCATGCCGCGCCCGGCCGCGCTGGCCATCGCGGCCACGCTGGTGCCCACGACGCTCGCGGGACACCGCTTCTGGGAGGCGGAGGACCCCGAGAAGCGGGCCGAGCAGCGCATCCAGTTCTTCAAGAACCTGTCCATGCTGGGCGGTCTGCTGATCGCCGCCGACGACACCGGTTCCCGCCCCTCGCTGCTGTGGCGCGGCTCGCGCGCCGCGCGCACCGCGCGCCGTGACGCGGGCCTGGTGCGGCGCTCCGTCCGCGCCACCGCGCGCCCGGCGGCCACGGCCGGGCGGGTGCGGGCCAAGCTGCCCGCCTGAGCCACCGGCGGGCCCGTCACGACCCCGCGTTAGCCCACCGAGGCGGAGGGGGACCCGGGGGCTGGAGGTGAAGGACATGGGACACGGAGGAAACGTCATCGAGGAGCTGGTGACCGATCACCGCGAGGTCGAGGAGATGTTCGGCAGGATCGAGGCGCTGCCGTCCGGTCACCAGGACCGCAAGGTCTACGCCGACCAGGTCACCATGGAACTCGTCCGGCACTCGGTGGCCGAGGAGGCCTACCTCTACCCGGCCGTGCGCGAGCACGTGGCGGGTGGGGACGCCCTGGCCGACCAGGAGCTGCGGGACCACGCCACGGCCGAGCAGATCATGAAGGATCTGGAGGGCTGCGACGCGGGCGACGCCGACTTCGACCGGCTCGTGGGCATGCTGATGAGCGAGATCCGCTCGCACATCGCCGACGAGGAGGGCAACCTCTTCCCCAGGCTGCGGCAGGTCTGCCCGATGGACACGCTGAACGAACTCGGCGACAAGGTCCGCCAGGCGAAGAAGACCGCCCCCACCCGGCCACACCCGGCGGCCCCCGACAAGCCTCCGGCCAACAAGCTGCTGGCCCCGGGCACCGGCATGGTCGACCGGCTGCGCGACGCGCTGTCCGGCCGCGGCAAGTTCGACTGACGCTGCCACCACCGCGAGAGAGAAGGGCCCGTCGCCTCGGCGACGGGCCCTTCTCCGTCGTCCGCGACGGTTCCTGTGGCCGCCGTCACCCGCGGCGGTCCGGGCGACGCCCTGGCCGGCGGCTGTGATCAACCACACTCGGGGGTCCAAATCCCCGGCGCGCTCAGGCGTTTGGCACAGGTCGGCGAGGCGCGGGAGGTGCGCACGGAACCGGCTCGGGGAGACCCTCTGCCACGATGGTCGGCGCCGTGACCCGGCGAGGGGAGCCACCGCGCAGCGCAGCCGGTGCTTCTCGCTCTCCTCGCCCCCTCCCCCCGAGTCCTCCGACTCCTCTTGCGAGTACCCCACTGTGTCTTCCGTGTCCTCCCCTGCCCAGCCCGCCTCGCGCTCGCCCTGGCGTGCGCTGGGGTACCGCAGCATGCGCTGGTGGTCCGTCGCCAACTTCGTGTCGAACGCCGGTACGTGGATGCAGCTGACCGTGCAGAACCTGCTGGTCCTGCAGATCACGGGGTCCGCGGCGGCGACGGGGCTGTCGATGTCGGTGCAGGCGGCGCCGGCGCTGCTGATGAGCGTGCTGGGCGGGGCCGTCGTGGACCGGTGGCCGCGCAGGCTGACGGCCGCCGTGAGCCAGGCGCTGCTCGGTGGGATCGCCTTCACGACGGCCGTGCTGGTGGCGCTGGACCGGCTCGACATGACCTCACTGCTGGTGCTCTCCGCCGTCACGGGTGTCGTCGCGACCGTCGACAACCCGGCGTGCGCGCTGCTGGGCAACGATCTCGTCCCGGCGGAGGACGTGCCCTCGGCCATCGGGGTCGGGGCGCTCGTGCACCAGGCGGGCCGGCTCGTGGGAGCGGCTCTCGCCGGGGTGGCCGTCGGGTTCCTCGGCACGGCCGCCGCGTACGTCGGCAACGGGCTGTCGTTCCTGTTCGTGGCCTCGGTCATCCCGTTCCTGCGGCCCGCCGCCGGAGCGGTACGGCACGAGGTCGCGCGGCACGGGCGGAGCGGTGCGGAGACGAGCGTGCGGGAGGGGCTGGCCTTCTTCGCGCGCCGGCCCCGGCTGGTGGCGCTCGCCGGGGTGACCGGGATCAGCGCGGTGTTCGGGCGCAACTACGGGCTCACCCTGGCCGTGCTCGTCACCGGGCCGCTCGCGGGTGGCGCCACTTCGTTCGGCACGGTGTCGACCGTGCTGGCGCTCGGCGGCATCCTCGGTGCGGTGCTCGGGGCCCGGCTGCGGCGTCCGTCGGTGCGGCTGGTGGGCGCGCTGGCGGCGGCCGGGGGGCTGCTCCAGGCGATGGCCGGCCTGTCGCCGTCGCTGGTGGTGCTGATCGCCCTGGTGCTGCCGATGGCCGTGGTCGAGTCCGTCTCCGACACCGCCGGTACTGCCGTCCTGCAGACCGACCCGCCCGCTCATCTGCGGGGCCGGGTGCTGGGGGTGTGGGGCAGCGTCGGCACGGTGTGGAGCCTGGGCGGCCCGCCCGCGCTCGGCCTGCTGATGGAGGCGGCGGGGGCCCGCGGCGCCCTCGTCACCGGCGGCCTGCTCATCGCGGGCGCGATCGGGGCGGGCCACCTGCTGCACCGGCGCGTCCCGGCACCGGTCCTGCTGCGCACGGGCGAGGGAGAGGTACGGGGGCAGCCGGCGCTGAGCGCGGCGGCCTGAGCGGCCGCCGGGCCGGGGGGGGGGGGGGGGCCCGCGGGGCCCCCCCCCGCCCGGCCCCCCCCCCCCCCCCCCCCCCCCCGCCGCCG